>CBFHHK010000139.1:0-12360 GCA_965655435.1 Planctomycetota bacterium
CGTAGACGTCCTTGCCCGCCTCACAGGCCCAGATGGTGTGCAGGGCGTGGAGGTGGTTCGGGGTGGCGAGGGAGACCGCGTCGATGTCGTCCCGGGCGAGCAGGTCGCGAACATCCTCGAACACCGCCACCTTCCGGTCCCCCTTGCTCACCCCGGGCTCGAGCTCGGCCGCCCGCCGCTCGAGGACCCCGGCGTCCACGTCGCACAGCGCCACGACCTCGACCCCGTCGAGCCGGGAGTAGCCCTGGATGTGATTGCCTCCGCGGCCGCGGAGGCCGACGACCCCGACCCGGATGACGCCCTCCTGGGAGCGCCCACCGAGGGCCAGCGCCGGAGCCAGTGCGGGGGCCGCGACGAGGCCAGCGGCGGCGGCCGTGGTGCCGCGGAGGACATCACGGCGGAGGAGTTGCTTCTCGGAGGGATTCATGGTGTTCAGCGGGTGGCGGATGGCGGGGTGCGAGGGGGTCAGTCAAGGGGCTCGATGGAGCCCTCGAAGTCGATGGCGATGACGCTGACGGCGGGGTCGGGCGCGGCGCCGGTGAGCTGTAGCTCGACGCCGTCAGCGGTCGCGCGGACCGCCACGGGGTCGCCGGGGCGGGCCAGCAAGGTCGCGGCGGTGGGCTTCATCCGGGCTCCCTTGAGCGTCACGAGGCCGCTCTCGGGCCAGCGGTAGACGTGGGCGAACAGCCTGCGGCGCTCGGGGTTCCAGGTGGTGCGCCCGAAGTCCTGTGCTCCGAAGGGGCTCTTTGAGGCGCCGTAGATGGACTCGCCGTTCACGCCGAGCCAGCGCCCCATGGCCTCGAGCCGCTCCACCTCGAAGGCCGCCAAGGTCCCGTCCGCCTTCGGCCCGAGGTTGAACTCGATGTTGCCGTTGTCCGACACCACATCCACCACCATCTGCACGGTCTGCGCCGTGGTCAGGATGTTGTCCTCGTGCTCGTTGCGGTTGTACCCGTAGCTGTTACCGAAGCCGCGCCACATGGCCCAGGGCTTGGTGCGGTCGATGTCCGCGTGGTACTCGACGTGGTAGAAGTCGCCGTACACCCCGCGGGTGTCCGAGACGCCCTCCTTGGCCTGGCCAAAGCGGTCGTTGACCGCCACCTGCTGGCCGCGCTCGGCCGCCTGGTTGTAGTAGTAGGCGATGATCTGGCGGCCGCGCCAGTGGGGGTAGCCGTGCTCCCACTCCCCGTCGAAGCAGAGGCTGTCGGGGTGATAGCGGTCGATGAGCTCCTTGATCTGCGGGATCATGAAGTCGTCCACGTACTCGGCGGGGTCACCGTCGAGGTCGCGGTCCTCCAGGGGCTGGAACCCCTTGTAGGGCGCCGGCCCGGGCCTCCCCGTATAGGCCGGGTTGAACCACTCGTAGAAGGAGTAGTAGAGGCCCACCCGGATCCCCCGCTTGCGCGCGGCGGTGACCAGCTCACCGTAGAGGTCCCGCCGCGGTCCGCAGTCCACCGCGTCGCGGCTGGTGTAGGCGCTGTCGAAGAGGCAGAAGCCGTCGTGGTGCTTGGCGGTGATGAAGAAGTACTTCGCCCCCGCTCGCTCGAAGAGCTCCATCCAAGCGTCCGCGTCGAAGTCGGCCGCGTCAAAGGCCTCCGACGTCCCCGTCTCGAGGTTCGTCGTGCCGTCGATGAAGGCGTCATAGGGCACCCCGCCGTAGACGCGGCCGTGGTGCTCCTTGACTGCCTCGTTGGACTGCATCCACTGCCAGTACCACTCCGCGTAGGCGACGCCGTAGGGCGAGTCCTTCCGCGGGGTCCAGCCCGGGACCGCGTACGGGCCCCAGTGGGCGCTGATCCCCACCTTGGAGTCCGCGAACCAGCGGGGCAGCGGATGCTGGACGAGCGACGCCCACGAGGGCGCGAACGGTCCCTGCTGGATGACCGGCGCGAGCATCGGGTGGAGCCGCTCGATCGCGGGGTCCTCGGTGGGGAGACCGGGAGGCGCCGAGTCCCCCGGTGATGGGTGGCTCTCCTGGGGTCCCACGGCGCAGTTCGCCAGGGGTGCGGCCACGAACAGGCCGAGCGGGAGGAGCACCGCGGCGACGAGACGAGCGGGTCGGAGGAGGCTGTTCTTCATGGTCGGGAGGGCACGGGGACCCGCCCCACCCTACCCCGATCGCGCGTCCCCCTAAGGGTGGGAGCTACGACTCGCCTCGAATGCGAAGCACTGGGTCGAGCGCCTCGACGGCCTCCGCTCCGCGGTCCGTCCAGGGGCGACGCGATCGGCGCCCGAAGGACGCCGCGCGCCAAGCACCAGAGCGGCAGAGTTCCAGAGCGGCAGAGTCCCAGAACACCAGAGCACCAGGGCCGCGGGCCCCCAGCGCGGCGTCCGTACCGCGTCGCCCGGCGTATCGCCCCGGCTGCTCCCCGACCCCGAACCGCGCAGGCGCGACCCATCGCCAGCTCACGACGGCGGCAGCGTGTCGCAACGGCGTCCACGAAAGGGAATCACGCGCGGTCGATCCACGCCGCAGCACGTTCCCGGCCCCCATCGCTCCCGTGTCGACACTCACCGTCCTATCTTCGGGGTATGGATCCGCACGCCCGACCTGGAGGCCTGGCTTGCTGGCGCTGATCGCCCAGGGTGGGGCTGCAGCGCCGGAGCTCTTGGAGACCTCGTTCGCTGGCGGAGCGCTGGCGGCGACGGTGGGGCTCGGCCTTGTCGCGGCGCTCGCCTGCCTCCTCCCCTCCGGTCTGGGCCTGACGTGGCGCACGATGGTGCTGGCGGTGGCCGTCTCCGTGGGGTCGGGGATCTGGTTCGGGAGTGACCAGGCGCTCCCCTTCCACGCCCCCCCCACGCCCACTGACCGGGTCCTTGAGAGCCCCAGCGAGGGCTATCTCACGTCCAACGATTGCCGCGCGTGTCACCCTGGCCAGTACGCCACCTGGCACGAGTCCTACCACAGCACGATGACCCAGGTCGTCGAGCCGGGCACCGTGCAGGCCACCTTCGAGGGCGACCTTCGAGTGCGCGGCCGGGACTACCGACTGGAGCGGCGGGGCGACGATTACTTCGGCTCGTTCCCCCTCGACTCGGCGGACGGACAGAGCTCACAGATGAAGACCGTGCGCCTCACCCAGGTGACCGGCAGCCACCACATGCAGGTGTTCTGGTACAGCTTCGGCGACCAGCGCGGCCTCGGCATGTTCCCCCTCTACTTCCACCTCGAGGAGCAGCGCTGGATCCCCTGGTCCTCGGTCTTCCTGATGCGCCCCGACTTCCATGCCAAGGAGGACGTCGGGCGCTGGAACGCGCACTGCGTGAAGTGTCACACCACCGATGCGCGCTCCCGCATGCTCGAGATGACGCCCGCCGCGACGGCCGCCGCAGAGACCGAGGTCGGGGAGTATGGAATCTCCTGCGAGGCCTGCCACGGGCCCGGTGACGCGCACGCCGGCCTGAACCGCAACCCGCTCCGCCGCTACCAGCAGCACTTCACGGACACGGCGGACGACTCCATCGTCCTCCCCACCCGGCTCGACGCGAAGGCCTCCGCCCACGTCTGCGCCCAGTGCCACTCGGTCCACGCGCTGGTCCCCAAGCAGTTCGCGGACGCGCAGGAGCACGGCAACCCCTATCGGCCCGGGGGGGACCTCGAGGCCAGCCAGATCATCTACGGCGGGCGACGGAAGCGAGGGACCGAGGAGATGGCTCGCTCGAAGCCTGGGTTCGTCCGAAACCACTTCTGGCCGGACGGGATGATCCGCGTCGGCGGGCGTGAATTCAACGGCCTGCAGCGGTCCCCCTGCTACGCCCACGGGGACCCCGAGCGGGGGATCATGACCTGCTCCTCCTGTCACTCCGCCCACCGCTTCACGGGTGACGGCACGCAGCCCGCCCAGCCGATCGAGGAGTGGGCCGACGACCAGCTCGGGCCGGGGATGCGCTCCAACGCGTCCTGCCTCCAGTGCCACGGGGAGCTCAGCGAAGCCAGCGCCCTCACGAACCACACGCGGCACGCGGTGGACTCCAGCGGCAGCTCCTGCACCAACTGCCACATGCCCCACACGAGCTGGGGCCTCATGAAGGCGACGCGCTCCCACGAGATCTCGTCGCCCAGCGTTCAGGTACAGCTCGACACGGGCCGCCCCAACGCCTGCAGCATGTGCCACCTGGACCGCTCCCTCGGCTGGGTGAACGACGCGCTGGTGGAGGGGTACGGCGCCGTCCCAGCGACCATGGAGCCGGACGATCGAGACCTCCCCTTCGCCGTCGTCGCGGCGCTCCGCGGTGACGCGGGCCAGCGCGGCCTCGTCGCCTGGGCGATGGGTTGGGAGCCCGCCCTGGAGGCGTCGGGGAGCGGGTGGATGGAGCGCCTGCTGGGCACCCTCATGCTCGACACCTACGACGCCGTGCGCTTCAACGCCATGCGCGCCCTCCGCCTCCAGCCCGGCTACGAGTCCATGGACGCTGACTTCCTCGCGGACGAGACCGAGCGCGAGCGGGTCCGGGACCAGATCCTCGAGCGTTGGCGTGCCCAGGGCAGCGGCGTCGACATCCCCGACGCCCTGCACAACCGCCTGCTCCGGGAGCGCGACCTGACCCCGGTGTACCTGTCGGAGTGATCCCGCCCGGGAGGCCGTGTCAGCCCGCTCTCCGTGTCCCGCGCAGCGTCAGCGCCGCGGCGACCAGCAGGAGCACGGCCCCGATCGGGAGCAGCAGGATCCCCACGCCCGGGTCGCCGCCGTAGAAGACGACGCCCCCAAGGAAGAACCCCGCGGGCATCAGGAGCGTCGCGCCGAGCATGCAGCGGGAGGCCACGGACCGCGCGCCGGCGACGAAGCCGGGGGCGCGCGTCAGCGTCCACGCGAAGGCCAGGTTCACGAGCCCGAGCAGCGTCCCGTGCGCGTGAGCGAGGGTCCAGAGGTGCTTTCGCGTCTCGTTGTCCACGCCCAGGTAGGCGTCCACCTTGAAGCCGTGGAGGGCCTCGAGGACGATCCCGCCGGCCAGAAAGACCAGCAGCGCCAGCCACCCCGCGCGCACGTGCCGATGCACGAGGTCGGGCGACGCGGCGGCGGACGCGCCTCCGCCTCCACCCATGTTCTCCTCGCTCATGATCGCTGCGCCCCCGTGGTGGACGGGCCCGGGGCCACGCAGGCGCCCACGGCGAGTCCCGCCCACGCACCCGCGCAGCGGAGGTCAAGCCGCTGCCTGTCGGCGCCGCAGAGTGTCGTCCGTCCCATGGGCCCATCATGCCGCCTCCGCGCCGGGTTCGCACCGGGGGCGGCCATCTGGTGTCCATTCCATCGCGGGCGCGCATCCCCGACCGCCTCCCGCACGGCAGCCCGGGCCGCGGCGGCCCGCTCCGGGCAAGGCCCCGCCAGCCCGACCTCGGTCCGCAGCGCAGACCCGATGGACCGGGGTGAGAGCTCGGACGATGGAGGTGCACGGGGCGGTGCTATCCTCTCCGCACGCCGCGCTGACCGCTCGGCATCTGCCCCATGAACCCCTCCCCCCCCGACGCCGGCACCCCGAGGCCTGTGAGCCTGCTCGAGCGCGCGCCGTGGAAGGCGATCGCCATCATCGCCCTCGCCGGGGTGGCGCTACGCGGGATTCTGCTGTGGCTGGTCCTGCCCCTCGACATCCAGTCCGACGAGGCCAACTACCTCTACCTCGCGTTGGTGAAGGAGCGGCTCGGCATCTACCTGGACCAGCACCGCTACTTCTGGCCGCCGGGCTATCCCTGGCTGCTCTCTAAGTCGATCCACACCTTCGGCATTGACGGCTTGAACGTGCTCCGGGGCCTCCAGGTGGCGCTCTCCAGCGTCATCGGAGTGACGACGATGCTCTTCGCCTGGCGCCTCTTCTCGCGCCGCGCCGCCATCGTCGCCGGGGTGCTCTGGGCCGTGGACCTGCCCCTGGGCGCGTACACCCACTTCCTCTGGACGGAGACGGTCTTCCTCTCGCTGCTGCTGCCCGCGCTCTGGCACTTCGTCCGCGCCCTCGACCGCTTCGATGGAGGGGACGATCGAGGGGCCACCCTGCGCCTCCTCCTCAGCGGCGTGCTCTTCGGGTTGGCGCTGTACATCAAGGAGTACGTGCTCTTCCTGGTCCCCCTCCTCGCCGTGGTGCTGGCGCTGCGGTCCCGATCCGAGGGGCTGGGCGAGGCCCTGCGGCGCGCGTCGCTGCCCGTCCTCGCGGTGGCCGTCGTCACCCTTCCCTGGACGCTCCGGAACCATGAGGTCTACGGGCGGACCGTCATCGGCGGCGCGACCCTGGGTGAGAACGTCTACGTGGGCCTGAACGCCCGCTCCATGAACTTCGACGTCCTGCCGCTGCGGAAGCGGCGCGCCGACCTCGGGCTCCCGCAGATCGACACCCTGGCCCGGCCCTCGTTCACGGAGATCCCCGCCGGCTGGACACCTGTGGACCGAGACGGCAACGGGGAGATCGAGGTCCGGGACGCGGGCTGGGACCGGGAGTTCGAGTCCATCCATGCGATCGACCGACACTCGAGTCAGCTTCGTGAGGGCCTCGCCTTCGCCGCAGCGCACCCCGCCTGGACCGCGCGCACACGCCTCAAGAAGTGGAGCGAGCTCGTGACTCCGCTCTCCTTCTTCACCCGCCACCAGGCCATGGGCATGTACCCCGAGGGCGGCGCCGTGGCGGGCGCGCTGCGCGCTCCGCTGGTCTCCCTCGCCCTGCTCATGTCCACGCTGATGATGGTGCTGGGCGCCGCTGGCTACTTCCTCACGCTCCAGCGAGGTCCCTGCCGCTCGGTGTTCTCCGTGCTCATCGGCTACGTGGTCCTGACCTCACTGCTGGTGTCGATGTCGCGCTTCAGGGTTCCCCTTGAGCCCGTCCTCATCACCCTCGCGGCGGGCCTGCTGTCCCACGGGATCCAGGTTCGCTCCAGGCCGCGGACCCTCGGCCTCGCCCTCACCCTCGTCGCCCTCTGTGGGCTGTGGTGGGTCTCCTGGCCCGAGACCGTCGCGGCGGCCCAGATGGCCCTGGGGGTGACGCCGTGAAGGCCCGGAGCTGGATGCCCCATGTCGCCCTCATCGCCGTGGCAGCTGCCATGACGCTCGTGGCGGCCGTGAAGCACACCTCCACCGAGGAGGCCCTGCGTACGGCCTTCGACGACGGGGCCGCGGTCGAGGACCGGCTCTGGGCCGCCCACCTCGCCGCCAACCGCGCCACCGAGCGAGACCCCAAGCTCGGTGACGCCCTGGTCCGGACCTTCCTCGCCGCCGAGGACGAGCGCCTGCGGGAGGGCGCCCTGACCATCGACCTCAGCCGCCACGCGATCCACCCCCCCGGCGCCCGGCCCGACGCGGCGCCCCCGCTCCAGAGCGCGTACGTCTACGCCCCCATGGTGGGTGGTGAGTACACGCCCCACCGCGTGCGCTCGCTCGTGCTCTTCCGGCGCAAGGTGGGCGGCTCGTCGGTCGGAGGGATCCGGCGCATGGCGCTGCCCGAGGCTCGCTGGTTCATGGACACCCTCCAGGGGAAGCCCCTGCCGCCGCGGGCCGAGATCGACCGCTACCTGAAGGAGCGGTCCCGGGAGCCCATGAACCTGCGCCGAACTCGCTGAGATGCGCCAGCGGCGCCGGGCCCCCGCGATCGACGGCGCTCAGCGCGGGCGGTCCTCGCCCCGGTTGCGCGGCAGGTGGAAGCGCGCCCCGCGCTCGAACGGGGTCCACAGCGCGGCCCGCTGGCCCATGGCCTTGACCGCCCCGTTCGCCCAGGTGTTGCAGGTCCGAAAGAGGTGATAGCTCCCACGCCCCTCGAAGAACCGATCCGCGGGGCCATAGCCCGGGGCCGCCAGCAGGACCGGTCGGCCCTGGCCATCGAGCTGGAACCCGCGGTCCACGAAGTCCACGAGGTCACGGTAGCGGCTTGGCTCGATCGAGACCCGGTGGACATGTTCGCCGGGAAAGGGAGCGCCGCCGTGGGCCACGGCGCGCATGGCTGAGCGGGTGGGGAGCAGGGCCCCGCGCAGGGCCACGCCCGCGGTGAGATCGTCCCAGGTCGGCACCTTCAGGTAGAAGTCGTGGTCCCCCCACCCGAACTCCACGTAGCCCCCAGCCCGCGCCGGCACCTCCGGCGGGAGCCAGTCGGACCAGTCCCGCTCTGGCCGGCGGGTCGGGAGCCAGACCGCGACGTGGACCCCGTTGGTCACGAGGTACACGTCGACCTCGCCGCCGTCCGGGTCCGCCCCCGAGTGAACCGGAACGCGCATGGTCGCCTCCGCGGTGAGCAGGTAGAGCCCGATCCCCGCGAGCAAGACCGCCACGCCGCGGAGCACTCGCCCGAGGGGGCGAGGCCACCTCAAGGCCGGCTCCAAGACCGGCTCCGAGACCGGCTCCGAGGTCGGCGCTGCGTCACCGCCGGGCGCCGGCCGCGCGGTCGCCCCGCGGGACTCTGAGGGCACAGAGGACTCTTGGGAAGTGGGAGAGGGCTCCATGGGGTCGCTCTGGAGATCAGCAGAGCGATATCCTGGGGCCATGGCGAGCCCCGACCCCTCCGAAATCGAAGCCTGGCACGAGGCCGGGCACGCCGTGGTCGCCCACCTGCTGGGCGGCCGGGTCATCAGCATCAGCCTCGAGCCCGAGGAGGACGGGTATGGGGCCCGCTCGGCGGTCGAGTGGGAGGCGTCGGACGAGGCCTCCGTCGCCAGCCTCTCGGGGCGGGTGGCCCTCGCGGGTCCGGTCGCGGAGGTGGAGCGCTTCGGGGGCCATGAGCTCGATGATGTCCACGTCCTGGCCGCCTGGAAGGCGGACTGGCAGGAGATCGAGCGCTGCGCTGCGGTCCTCGAACGGGAAGAGGAGGGCCAGAAGCGCGTGGTGGAGCGCTGGGCTCGGGAGGTGCGGACGCTGCTCCTCGACCCTGGCGTGGAGGAGCTGGTGGCGCGGGTCGCCGACGCCCTGGATGCCCACGGAGAGCTCGACGAGACGCTCTTCGAGGACTGTCTTGGGTGAGCCGCGGGTCGAGCGGACTAGGATGCGCCCGTGCCCCCTGAGAAATACATCGTCGGAGCCGCGCTCGTCGCGATCCTGATCTTCGCCCTCGCCCTCCACGAGGCCGCCCACGCCGCCGTCGCCAACTGGTGCGGTGACGACACCGCGAAGCGCCTCGGCCGCGTGACGCTCAACCCGATCAAGAGCATCGACCCGGTGCTCACCATCCTGCTGCCGGGGATGCTCTTCTTCGTGCTCCCCGCGGTGCTGGGTACCCCCCCGCTCATGTTCGGCGGCGCCAAGCCCGTGCCCGTCAACATGGGTCGGCTACGGCACCCCTACCGGGACATGATGTGGGTGGCGCTGGCGGGCCCCGCCACGAACCTCGTCCTCGCGTTCCTCGCCATGGTTGCCCTCAAGGGCCTCCTGGTCGCTGAGGTCCTCGGGACCTATGACGTGGGGACCAAGATCCTGATCGGCGCGGTGCAGTTCAACATCCTGCTGACCGTGTTCAACATGATCCCCATCCCTCCCCTGGACGGATCAAGGGTCCTCACCTTCTTGCTGCCCGATCGCCTCCGGGTGCCGTTCAACCGGCTGACCCCCCTGGGCATCCCGATCCTCTTCGCCCTGCTGTTCTTCGTCCCGGGCGGGCAGGATGCCTTGCTCGGCGGGATGGGCGCCCTCTACGATTGGCTCGCCGGCGCGGTCGAGGGGATCTTCAGCCTCTTCGGCGGAGGCTGATCCCATGACGAGCACCGAGATGACCGAACCGGCCCAGGACCAACCCGCCCAGCACGATGGCGCCGGGAGCGACGGGGCCGTGGACTCCACGACGACCGCGTCTTCGGACACCGAGTCTTCGGACACCGAGTCCTCCGCCACCGAGTCTTCGGACACCGCGGGCTCGACCGCAGAGTCCAGCTCGGCTGAGCAAGACGCGCGGCGCACTGAGGACTTCACCGTGTCCCTCGAGGAGGTCTTCCAGGGCCCCCTCGACCTGCTCCTCCACCTCGTGAAGGAGCAGGAGGTAGAGATCCAGGACATCCGCCTTGCCGACGTCGCCCACGCCTACATGGACCACGTCCGGGCCCTCAAGGGCCTCGATATCGAGGTCGCCGGCGAGTACCTCGTGATCGCCGCGACGCTCATGGCGATCAAGTCACGGTCGCTCCTCCCCCGGGAGGAGATCGAGCTCGAGGACGACCTCGACCCCCAGGACGAGCTCATCCAGCGCCTGATCGAGTACCGCCGCTTCAAGGGCGCCTCCGATGACCTCGAGGACCGCTTCCACCGGCGCACGCTCGAGCACGCCCGCGGGTACCGCCGTGAGGTCACGGACAACGAGCCCGAGCGCAGCTACGACCTCGGAGAGGTCAGCTCCTGGGACCTCTTGGCCACCTTCTCGCGGCTCATGCGCGAGACCCTGGCTGGCCGTCCGCACACCATCAAGGGCGATCCTCGCCCCCTGCGCTGGTACGTACAGTCCATCGGATCCGCCGTCCGCAGCCGCCCCGGCGGCGCGACCCTGCGCGACCTCGTGGAGGCCATGGGCGACGTGCCGACCCGCGAGGGGCTGGTGGGCGCCTTCTGCGCCCTTCTGGAGCTCATGAAGATCGGCCTCGTCTCCGCCCAGCAGGACACCCAGGACGAGGACATCACCCTGAAGTGGTCCGCTCCCGAGGACGGAGAGAGCGACCTCGACGACCTGATCAAGGCCTCGCGCTTCATGGACGAGGACTCCGAGGAGCTGGACCAGGCCCTCGACTCTGGCGATGGAGAGGCGCAGGCGCCCGACGAGGTGCCCAGCGAGGTGCCCAGCGAGGAGCCCGGCGAGGAGCCCGGCGAGGAGCCCGGCGAGGCATCCGCGGCCTCGCTCGAGGATCCCAACGGTCCCGGCGATGGGTATCCGAGCGAGGATGCCGGTGACCCCGGTCCCGCGGCCCTTGAAGAGCGCCTCCCCGAGGGCTCCCCGCCTGCCGGCGACTGATAAGCTCCCTGCATCGCTCTGACCAGCACGCCGCCCCTTGAGGCGGCGTGGCAGAGCGACGATTCTCTCCTGTGCCCAAGACCCTACCGGGGCACGGGCTCTCACCAGAGCATCGACTCTCCCCGGAGCACCGGCTCCCACCAGAACGCCGGCGGAGCGACCCCGCCCCGCCGGATCGAACCGAGTACCGCGAGGCTCCACCCTCGCATGCCCCCCACCAAGAAGATGAGCAGCACCCTCACTGAAACCTCCGACGCCAGCTGGGACACCGACGTCCTCGGCTCCGATCAGCCCGTCCTCGTCGACTTCTGGGCGCCGTGGTGCGGCCCCTGCAAGGCCATGCTCCCCTACGTGGAGAAGCTCGCCGAGGAGTACGCCGGCAAGGTCAAGATCGTGAAGCTCAACACCCAGGACAACATGGAGACGGCGTCCAAGTACGGCATCACCTCCATCCCCACCTTCGTCGTCATCAAGGGCGGCGAGGTGCAGGAGCAGGTGATCGGCGCGCTCAAGTATGACGGCCTGAAGGGCCTCATCGACCCGCACGTCTGATCGGGCCGGGGCGCCTCGCGCCCCTGACCTGGCCGCCATGCGCGTCGCCTTCCTGGGATCGCCCCCCTTCGCGACCCCCATCCTGCGTCAGCTCCTCGCGAGCCGACACGAGGTCCTCGGCCTCGTCACGCCCCCCGATCGCCCCCGCGGTCGGGGGCGCGGTGTTTCCCGGTCCGAGCTGGCGACCCTCGCCGACGAGGCCGGCCTCCCGGTCCTTCAGCCCGCCTCGACGAAGGACCCCGAGTTTGTGGCTGCGCTGGCCGCGCTGGGCGCCGACGCCCTCATGGTCGCCAGCTACGGGGAGATCCTCCGCCGGGAGGTCCTCGAGCTCTGCCCCCACGGCGCCCTCAACGTTCACGGGTCCCTCCTCCCGCGCTGGCGCGGCGCCTCACCGATCCAGCGGGCGGTCGCCGCCGGGGACGAGGAGACCGGCGTCTCCATCCAGAGGATGGTCCTCGCCCTGGACGCGGGGGACGTGCTGCTGGCCCGTCCGACCAGGATCGGGCCGGACGAGACCTCCGCGGACCTCTTCGACCGACTCGCGGCACTGGGCGCTGAGGCCGCGGTGGAGGCCCTCGATCTGATCGACTCCGGCGCCGCACGATACGAGCCCCAGGAAGCCTCGCGCGTCACCCTGGCCCCCAAGCTCACCAAGGAGGATGGGAGGATCGACTTCGACCAGGCGCCCGAGGTGGTCTCGCGACACGTTCGCGCCATGACCTCCTGGCCGGGTGCGCGCACCCGGCTCCCCGATGGGCGCGACCTCGTCGTCCTCGAGGCCGCCCCGATCGAGCTGGAGCCCGACCCTTCGGATGCCGGCGCGTCAGAGGCCAGGGCTTTGGAGGCCAGGGCTTTGGAGGCCGGGGCTTTGGAGGCCCGGGCTCTGGAGGCCCGTGCCTCGAGCCCGGCGCCCGC
>CBFHHK010000140.1:0-12328 GCA_965655435.1 Planctomycetota bacterium
TGGACCCCGAGGGCCTCGCAGAGGATCTCGCGACCCTCCAGGGCCAGGGCTCGGTTGTGGGCCCGCACCGCCGGGAGGCCGCCAGGGAGGACGCCCTCCAGGAAGTCGATGGCCACCGGCACCGCGAGCAGCGGAGAGGGGTCGAAGGTGCCCGTCCAATCGAACTCCGCGATGAAACGCGAGCGCCCGGGCGCCGGGGTGTTCGCCGCGTGGCTGATGACGCAGGGGCGGACCGACCCCTGGAGCTCGGGGCGCACGTGGAGAAAGCCCGAGACCTTGGGGCCGCACAGCCACTTGTGCAGGTTGCCCGTGGTGTAGTCCGCGCCGATCCGCTCCAGGTCCATGGGGAGCATCCCAGGCCCGTGGGCCGCGTCCACCAGGGTCCGGATGCCCCGCGCGCGAGCGGCCCGGACGATGTCCTCCACCGGCAGGATCAGCCCGGTGGGGCTGGTGACGTGATCCACGAGCAGGAGGCGCGTGCGCTCGCAGCAGGCCGCGGCGATCGCCGCCGCTGCCTCGGCAGGGCCCTCGATGGGGAAGGGGATCTCGGCCACCGAGACCTCCGCCCCCGCGCGCTCGGCCACGTAGCGCGCCGCGTTGTTGCACGCGTTGTACCCGTGGCTGGTGATGACGACGCGGTCGCCCGCCTCAAGCTCGAACGAGCGGAGCACGGCGTTCACGCCCTCGGTGGCGTTGCGAACGAAGGCGAGGTCCTCGGCCGGACACCCGAGGAAGGTCCCCAGGCGCGCCCGCACCGCGTCCAGCTTCCCGTAGAGGCTGCGCTCCGGCGCGAGGTAGTGGATCGGGTCCCGCTCCTGGGCGTCTCGCTCCTGTCGCTGGGCGTCGAGCACCACGCGGGGCGCCGCGCCGAAGGAGCCGTGATTCAGGAAGGCGACCTCGGGGTGGAGGCTCCAGTGTCGAGCGAGCGTCTGGTTCATCGAGTCCAGGTGAGGTGGGCGATCAGGGGGACGTGGTCGGAGCAGCGGTAGGTGTCCATCCAGGCCGCATGGGCGGGCACGAGGCCCCGGACAAAGAGGCGGTCCAGGTGCAGGCGATGGTCGAGGCCGAGGGTCTCCCGGGCCTTGCGCAGGGGCATCCGGCCCTTGGTCCCCCCCGGAAAGTCCGGGGCGACCTCCTCCAGGTCGAGGGCGTGGGCGAGGTCCCGGACCGCCCCCATGCGGCGGTCATTCCAGGTGTTGAAGTCCCCCGCGACGACCACGGGTCCGCTGAGGTGAGCGACCCGCTCCCGAAGCTCGTCGAGCTGTCGCGCCAGCTGGCGTCCGGTGGGATCGAAGTTCAGCCCGTGGACGTTCACCAGGCAGAGCTCCCGACCATCGCTCAGGGGGAGCTGGGAGATGAGCGCCGCCTTGGGCGTCAGGAGGCGCAGCTCGCGCTCGGAGGAGCGCACCCGGTGGGCCGTCCGAACCGCCGCGCGAGCGACGGTCATCACGCCCTCCTCCGGGCCCACGAGGCCGCGACGAAAGCTGGCCGCGTGGTGCCCCGCGAACCCCGCGGGGAGCGGGAGGTCGAGGCGCGCCTCCTGCAGGGCCAGCACGTGGGGAGCCCGCTCCTCCACCAGGCGCGCGAGCTCCGCCGCCAGGCCCGGATCGAGGGCCTTGTGGATGTTCCACGAGACCACCCGGAGGTCCTCGCCGGTGGAGATGGGCGGCTCGGAGCCGCCCCGATGGGGACCGACCGGCGTCGCGTCGGCCTCACCCGGCATCACGACTCGTCTTGGGCTCCCTCTTCGGCGTCACGCGCGCTCGCCGCCTTCTTGCGCGAGGGCGCCTTCTTGGAGGCCTTCTTCTTCGCGGCCTTCTTCTTGGTCGCCTTCTTCTTCGTGGTCTTCTTGGCGGCCTTCTTCTTCGCCGCCTTCTTCTTGGTCTTCTTCTTGCCCTTCTTCTCGCGCTGGACCGCGAGGAGCTCGAGGGCGTGGGCGACCGTCAGCGCCTCGGGGTTCTCCATGTCACGCGGCAGGGAGGCGTTCACCTCGCCGTCGCTCACATAGGGACCGTAGCGGCCCTTCAGCAGCTTGATCGAGGCGCCGTCGAGGGCCTCGACGTTCTCGAAGACCTTGATGGGCTCAGGCGTGGAGCGGCCGCGGCCCTTCTTCTCCTGGGCGAGGAGCGCGAGGGCCCGCTCGTTCGTGATGGACAGGAGGTGATCCTCGGCCTCGAGGCTGCGGGTGTCCGCGCCGCGCTTGATGTACGGGCCGTAGCGACCGTTGTAAGCGAGGATCTCCACGCCGTCCGCGTCGGTGCCGAGGTTGCGCGGCAGGGACGACAGGGCGATGGCCACCTCGAGGTCCACGTCCTCGACGCTCATCCCCTTGAGGAGCGAGACCATCTTGGGCTTCTCCTTCTTGTCCTCGGTCTGGTCGCCGAGCTGGACGTAGGGACCGTAGCGGCCCGTCTTGATGTAGATCGGCAGGCTGCTCTCCGGGTGGTGACCGATGGGCTCGTCGCCCTTCGCCTTCGCCGCGAGGATCTTCTCGGCGAACTCCACGGTGACCTCGTCGGGCGCCGTCTCATCCGGCAGCGGCGCGGTGGTCTCGCCCAGCTGCAGGAACGGGCCGTAGCGGCCGACCCGGACGATGACGTCCTCTCCCTCGGCGTTCTTGCCGATGCCGATCGAGCACACCGTGCGCGGGTCGATGTCCTCGGCCTTCTCCTCGAGCATCGGGCGCAGGCCGGGGGAGACGTCGAGCCCGCTCTCGTAGAACTTCTTGAGGTACGGCAGCATCTCATCCTCGCCGCGAGAGATCGCGTCGAGGGCCGCCTCCATGGAGGCGGTGAAGCTGGGGTCGATCAGGTGCCCCATGTGCTGCTCCATGAGCGACACCACCGCGAAGGCCGTGAAGGTCGGCACCAGCGCGGAGCCCTTCTTGAAGGTGTAGTCGCGCCGGAGGATGGTGTCGATGATCGAGGCGTAGGTACTCGGACGACCGATCCCCTCCTCCTCGAGCATCTTCACCAGCGTCGCCTCGGTGAGTCTCGCCGGGGGCGAGGTGTGGTGCTCGTCCGCAGAGACCTCGGAGCCCTTGGCGGTGTCACCCTGGGCGACCGGGGGCAGCACGGTCTCCCGCTCAGCGAGCGCGGAGTCCGGGTCGTCCGCGCCCTCGACGTAGGCCCGGAGGAAGCCGGGGAAGTCGATCACGTTGCCGTTGGCCTGGAAGACCGCCTGGATCGTCCCGTCCGCCTCGCCGACCTTGAGCACCATGCGGCGCCCCTTGGCGTCCTTCATCTGGCAGGCGAGCGTGCGCTTCCAGACCAGGTCGTAGACCTTGGCCTCGTCCTCGCCGAGCACCTTGCGGATCTCGGAGGTCGGCACGATCTTCTCGCCAGCCGGGCGGATGGCCTCGTGGGCCTCCTGCGCGTTCTGAACCTTGCCCTTGTACTTGCGCGGCGTATCGGGGAGGAACTCGGCGCCGTACGTGGACTCGACGGCGTCCCGGGTCAGCTCGATGGCGAGCGTCGAGAGCGTGACCGAGTCGGTCCGCATGTAGGTGATGAAGCCGTTCTCGTACAGCCGCTGGGCGGCCCGCATGGTGCGCTTCGCGTCGAAGCGGAGCTTGCGGTTGCCCTCCTGCTGGAGCGTGGAGGTGGTGAACGGCGGCGAGGGGGTCCGGGAGAAGGGCTTCTCCTCGGCCGACAGGACCTTGAAGTCGCCGGAGTCCAGCTTCTCCTGAAGCGCCTTGGCCCCGGCGGCGTCCAGCAACGTCACGTCATCCCGCTTCAGCTTGCCGGTGTCCGGGTCGAAGTCCTTGCCGCTCGCGATGCGCTTGCCGCCGAGAGAGTTCAGGCGAGCCTCAAAGTCCTTGCCTTCACCGTCGCCGCTGGTGGCCGTGAAGCGCGCGGTGAGGTCCCAGTACTCGGCGTCCACGAAGCGCATGCGCGCGCGCTCACGGTCCACGATGATCTTGGTGGCCACGCTCTGCACGCGACCGGCGGAGAGGCGCGGCTTGATCTTGCGCCAGAGGATCGGCGAGACCTCGTAGCCGTACAGGCGGTCAAGGATCCGTCGACTCTCCTGGGCCTCGACCATGTCCTTGTCGATCTCTCGGGTGTCCTGGAGCGCCTCGAGGACCGCGCCCTTGGTGATCTCGTGGAACACCATGCGCTCATAGGGGACCTTGAGGCCGAGCACCTCCACCAGGTGCCAGGAGATGGCCTCCCCCTCACGATCCTCATCCGTCGCCAGCAGGACGCGGTCGACGTCGGTGAGCATGGCCTTCAGCTCGGAGATCTTCTTCTTCTTGGCCGGCTGCACGACGTACAGCGGTTGGAAGTCGTTCTCCACGTTGACGCCGAGCCGGGCCCACTTCTCCTTCTTGAACTTGGCGGGGATCTCCGCCGCGTTCGCCGGGAGGTCACGGATGTGCCCGACGCTCGACTCGACGATGAAGTCCTTACCCAGGAACTTCTTGAGGGTCTTCGCCTTGGTGGGCGACTCGACGATGACGAGGGTCTTGGACATGGGTGGAGTGAGTGGTCCCTTGCGCCCGAACCGGAGGTGGAGCGGCGTCTGGGGAGGGTCGGCGCTTGACGTCTATATACACGAACCGGAGACGCGCCCCTTTCGACTGGCGGAAGGGGCTGCCCCGTATTGGCAGGCGCGGGAGTCTAGCGCTCCTTTCGTCCTCGGGGGGTCCAACTCTCCTGTGGACGGAATCCGGCTGCTTTTCTCCCTGCGCCGCCGGATACTCCGCCAGCGCCACACGAGCGGCTCCGCTGAGCGCCCAGAAACGGGAAGCGAACGGGCGTCGCGCGGGTTCACGGGAGATTGCGCCTCCCTCCTCGCCATCCCGGCGAAACTCAGGTCATGTTCAAGGATTCAGACCTCGTCGACGCGCCCAGCCGCGTAAGTGCCCAGGCTTCCCGTTCCGTTGCCATGAGCGATCCCCGCCGCCTCTCAGAGAGCGCCAACCGCCCCGAGAAGACCCCCGTTGGCCCCCTGGAGGACGTCCAGGGCCGCGGGGACATCAGGGGCATTCGCCTCGAGTGTGCGGGCGTCACCGACGTTCGCTACCCGGCGACCGCCATCGACCCCGACGGCGTCGAGCGGTCGACCATCGTCAAGATGGAGATGTCCGTGGTCGTGCCGCCCGAGTCGAAGGGCACGCACATGAGCCGCTTCATCGAGATCGTGCAGGCCGATGACCGGCAGCTCGGCCCCGACACCGTGCTCCGCATGCTCCGCGAGATGCAGGGTCGCCTCGACGCCGCGGAGGCGCGGCTCGTGCTCGAGTACCCGATGTTCATGGAGCGGGAGGCGCCGGTCTCCAAGTCCAAGGGCATGATCGACATCGACTGCGGCTTCGTGGGCCTCATCGACGGCGACGACATCGACCTCGTGCAGAAGGCCGTGGTCACCGTCACGAGCCTCTGCCCGTGCAGCAAGGAGATCAGCGACTACGGCGCGCACAACCAGCGCGGCGCGGTCACCGTGGAGGTCCGGACCCGTAAGGACGAGGACGGCACGCCCGTCACGCTCCCCATGGGCGACCTCATCTTCGCCGCGGAGGAGAGCGCCTCGTGCAGGATCTACCCGGTGCTCAAGCGCCCGGACGAGCGCTGGATCACGATGGAGGCTTACGAGAACCCGGTCTTCGTCGAGGACATGGTCCGCGGCGTCGCCGAGCGGCTGCAGGCGGACGAGCGGGTCGTCTCGTTCAGGGTTCACGCCCGGAACTTCGAGAGTATCCACGGCCACGACGCCTTCGCGGAGACGTCCTGGACCCGCTGAGAACGCGCGGATCGAGAGCGGGCGGAATCGAGTAGCTTCTGAGGCCGATGATTCCCCCGCTCCACCGCCCGCGTCGCAGCCGCCGGACCCCGGCGCTGCGTGACCTCGTCCGGGAGACCACCCTCTCGGCCCACGACCTCGTCTACCCGGTGTTTCTGCACGCGGACGCAGAGGACGTTGCCATCGAGGCCATGCCAGGCCAGACCCGTTGGTCCCCTGATGGCCTCCTGCACGTCGCCGAACGCACGCTCGAGGCTGGTGTCCGGGCCATGGTGCTGTTCCCCAAGATCGAGGACAGCCTGAAGGACTCGACAGGCACCGAGGTGGGCAATGAGGACGGGCTCGTTCCCCGCTCGCTGCGCGCGCTCAAGGCGCGCTTCCCCGAGCTCGCGCTCTTCACGGACGTCGCCCTCGACCCCTACAGCAGCGACGGCCACGACGGGATCGTGGACGCGGAGTCAGGGGTCATCCTCAACGACGAGACCGTCGAGGTCCTCTGCCGCCAGGCCGTGGTCCAGGCCCAGGCCGGCGCCGACGTCATCGCCCCGAGCGACATGATGGACGGGCGCGTTGGCGCGATCCGCGAAGCCCTCGACGCCGAGGGCTTCACCGAGGTCTCGATCCTCTCCTACACCGCCAAGTACGCCTCGTCTTTCTATGGACCGTTCCGCGGCGCGCTGGATTCGGCGCCCAAGGATGGGGACAAGAAGACCTACCAAATGGACCCGGCCAACGCCCGAGAGGCGATGCGGGAGCTTTACCTCGACGAGGCCGAGGGCGCCGACATGGTCATGGTGAAGCCCGCGGGCCCCTACCTCGACATCATCAGCGCGGTGCGCGAAGCCACGACGCTACCCGTCGCCGCGTACCAGGTCTCCGGCGAATACCTGATGATCGAGGCGGCCGCGCGCTCCGGCTGGCTGGACCGCCGCGAGACGGCGCTGGAGAGCCTCGTCGGGATCAAGCGTGCGGGCGCTGACATGATCCTCACCTACCACGCGCTGGACGCCGCGGGCTGGCTGAGCGCCTAGGCGCTCAGGGGACGAGGAGCCCGGCCTCCCGCAGGAGGCGGGCGGTCGCCAGCAGCGGCAAGCCGATGATGCCCGTGTGGTCATCGCTCCGGATCCGCTCGAAGAGGCGGACGCCCTCGTCCTCGATGCGATAGCCCCCGGCGCAGTCCAGAGGGGCGAAGCGCTCGACGTACGCGGCCGCCTCAGCGCGGTCGAACGCGCGCATGGTCAGCTCCTGCTGATCCACCGCCTCGAACCGCTGACCCGTGGCCTCGGACACGAGCACGAGGCCGTTCACGAGGGAGTGGGTCCTGCCAGAGAGCTGCATGAGCTGCTCAACGCAGCGCGCTGCCGTCCCGGGTTTCGTGAGCTGCTGGCGGCCCCCGTCCGGCGCCTCAAGGACCCCCACCTGATCGGCGCACAGGAGCCAGCGCGCCCCCCCCGCCTGCTGCAGGGCCTCGGCCTTGGCCCGGGCGACCGTGAGCGCGAATTCTCCCGGTTCGAGCTGGTCGAATGCGGGATCGAAGGCCCGCTCATCCACCTCAGGAGACTCCTGAGTGAAGCCAAGGCCGAGTTGAGCCAGCAGCTGGGCCCGATAACGAGACGAGGAGCCGAGGACGAGCAGTTGCTTCAAGAGAGAGCCTTCGGTACCGGAAAGAGACCCGCTGAGGCGAGGGAAGACCCCTGAGTCGGGTAGTTTTCATTCATACCATGTCGAGGCCCCTCAACCCCACTGCATCGCTCGCGATGGTCGCCGCTGCGACCGTCCTGTCGGGAGCCCTCCTGGCCCTCTCAGAGGGCTCCGGGGCCCCACGAGCCGTCCAAGCCGTGGAGCGCCTGTCGGCAGCGTCCCTCCGGGTTGACGAGTTCCAGGTCTCCGTCGCAGAGGTTCCCGTCACGGAGGTCCCCGTCGTAGGGGTGCTGGGGCGAGCCGTTGCAGCGACCACGCCGGACAGCGAGCTGGCCGCGACGCCCCGAGCCCACCTGCTCGTCCTCGATGTCGAGACGGGGCTGGGAGTGAGGCAGGTCACGGTGACCACCCAAGGACGCGTCGAGCGCTTCGATCCGATCCACGGCCAGCCAATCACCCTCAAGCTCGACGCCCCTGACCAGCGCCTCGAGGTCGGGGCGCCGGGCTACCTCCCACACCGCTTGACCGTCCAAGGTGACGGACCCCAGGAGGTCCACCTGACGCGGAGCACGACCCTGCGCGGGGTGGTCCGCGATGCCTTTGGCGCTCCGATGCCCCACGCGTGCGTCCGGCTCCTCGCCAGCGCGTCGGAAGGCGCCGGTGGAGACGGCCCCCGGCGGGCCACCCTCCGACGTACGGACATCGACGGCGCGTTCACGTTCGAAGGGCTGGAGCCCGGCACCTACCGGACCTCCGTGGACGTCGCCGGGGAGCGACACCTTTCCCGGCCGCTCGAGCTCCACGAGGGCGAGTGGGCGCAGGCAGATCACCGGCTCGCCACGTCCACGGCTCTCTCCGTTCAGGTCGACACCCCCGGGGGCCTTCCCGTCGACCGCGCACGGCTCCTGATCCAGCGGGACGGCGGCGCCGCCCCCATCACCCGCTACACCGACGACCGCGGCAGGGCCGCGGTCCGCCCGCTCCCGGCCGGCTCCTACGAGCTGACGATTCAGAGCGCGGAGGGCACCTCACCGCCCCACACCTTCACGATCGAGAAGGCGGGCCAGAGCTTGGTCGACCTCCACGTCGAGCTCTCACCGGCACCGCATGGCCCCAGCGACTGACCAGCGACTCATGAAAGCACGCCCCAACCAACGACTCACCGCCGCCCTCTCCGCGCTGGCCCTGCTCGCCGCCGGGTGCGGCGGCGGAGGCTCATCCAGCCCCTCGGTGAACCCGACGGAGTCACTGAACGGGATCGACACCTCCATCGACCAAGACGGCGTCGTCCCCCTGCCCACGACCGTGGACGCCAGGATCCGGGCGGTCTTCGACAAGTACGCGAACCTCAACGCTCCGGGCGGAGAACGGGTCCACTTCCTCGGGCAGCCGGGCGTGTCCGACGAGCTCCTGTTCCGGGTCAAGGCGGTCTTCGAGGAGCTGGTCACCGACGCCCCGGGGAGCACGCTGGGCGCAGACAAGTCCGACGTCCTCGACGCCGTCGCGGCGCTCGGCACCACGATCGTCGTGGTCGAGGAGCAGCAGGCGTTCGATGTCACCGACGCCTCCGTCGCCTCCTTTGTCACCTTCTTCGACGGGCGCTACGCCAGCGTCGACAGCTCCAACGTGATCCAGGAAGGCAGCCCCGAGTACCTCAGCCCCGACCCGCAGATCGACGGCACCCTCGCGGAGACCTCCGGGATCCTCCTCCGCTTCGGGCTCGGAGCGAACGTGCCCCAGTTCTCCGCGGCGCTGACCGCCGCCCGATTGAGCGCCGAGTCCCAGGGATCCTACCGGCCCAAGCCCGGTCAGCCCCAGGGCCTCGCAGACTCCGAATACCTCGGCCTGATTCTGTCGGTCTACTACGGCGTCTGGGCCCACGACCCCTTCGGCCAGAGCTTGGCGGGGAGCGAAGGCGACTACGACTTCTGCAACCGTGACGCCATGGGCGCCGGCGACCCCGATGCGATCGCGCTGATCGAGTCCTTCTTCTCGCCCACCCAGAGCTTCCCCGCCTACCTCTCGTCGTCGTTCAACGGGACCTTCGAGATGCAGTTCGATCCGGCCATCGCCTACACCCACCGCTCCCGCTACCTCGAGCGGGTCGGGTTCCGGGGCGACGTGACCGGGCGCATCAACGGCAACGAACTGGACAACACCTTCCTCGGTGGCGACCTCGGCGACGAGTTCGAGGGGCGCGGCGGGGACGACCGGATCGAGGGCGACCTCGGGTTCGACGAGGCCTTCTTCAGCGGGCCCTCGACCGACTACACGATCGTCCCGGTGGACGCCACCGTGACGAGGGTGACGGATAATGTCCCTGGCCGCGACGGCGTGGATGATGTCCGGCAGATCGCTCGACTCCACTTCTCGGACGTGATCATCGACCTCTGAGCTGCTCCGAGGGCCTGAGCGAGCCCCGGCCGGGCCGCACTCCTGAGATTCAGGCGTGCGGCCCGTGTCATGTTCAGTCGCGTCCGCCCCGCTCTTCAACTGGGGCTCCCGATGTCCCATCATGGGCCCATGCGGTTCGAACTTGGGGGACGACGGGCGCTGGTCACCGGCGCCTCCGCTGGCATCGGCCATGAGATCGCTCGCGAGCTCGCCGCCCGCGGGGCTCACCTGACCCTCGTGGCCAGGAGGCTAGACCGGCTTCGGGAGCTCGCCAGCTCGCTGCAGGCCGCCCACGGTGTCGAGGTGGACGTTCTCCAGGTCGATCTCTCTCATCCTGACGGCGCCCAGGACCTCATCCGCGCCTGCGGCGATGCGGCGGACATCGACGTGCTCGTCAATAACGCCGGCGTCGGGATGCACGGCGACGGCATCGGCCACGCATGGGGCCGCGAGCACGACATGCTTCAGCTGAACGTCGTGGCGGTGGCCGAGCTGACCAAGCACTTCGCCGGCCGGATGCGCGAGCGCGGCTCCGGCCGGATCCTCCAGGTCGCGTCGACGGCGTCGTTCCTGCCCTGCCCGGGCTACGCCGCCTACGGCGCCACCAAGGCCTTCGTACTCCATCACGCAGAGGCCCTCGACGAGGAGCTTCGGGAGTCCGGTGTCCGCGTGCTCGCCCTGTGCCCTGGCAGCACGAACACCGACTTCTTCGAGATCTCTGGCAACGTGCGAGGCCGCGCCCAGGTCGCCACCAGCCTCGATCCCGTCGACGTCGCCCGCGCCGGCGTCGACGCCGTCCAGCGCGGCCGCCGGGTCACCGTCCCCGGTCTTGCGAACAAGCTCACGACCGCCGGGCTGCGCCTGATCCCGCGCCGCCTCCAGGCCACCCTGGCCCGAATCGTCCTCGAGTGACCCCATCAGCATGAACTGGAAGACCCTCCCCGCCCTCCTCGCCGTCGCCACCGCTCCAGCCTGCTCGCTCTTCCAGACGACGCCCAAGGAGCCGGACTACGGCCGCCCCCTCGCCCCCGGCGCAGCGGCGCTCATCGAGCTCGCTCCGGGGGAGCCTCGCCCGGATATGCGCAGCACCTGGCCAGAGCGCGAGGAGCTCGTCCCCGCCCTCGATCGCTCCATCAGCTGGACCCGCTCGAAGCACTCGCGGCAGTTCTTCCCCGTCGCGGGCATCACCCACGAGCGCGCCCTCGCGAGCCTCGAGCGCTTCCGAGAGCTCCTCGACGAGGCGAGCAGCGCCGGCGAGTTCGCCGCCGCCTTCGAGCGGGAGTTCACGGTCTTCAAGAGCGCGGGCTGGGACGGCCGCGGAGGGGGCGTCCTCTTCACGGGCTACTGCACGCCGCTGCTCTCAGGCAGCCTGGTCCGCTCCGAACGATATCGCCACCCGCTCCACGCGTTGCCCGATGACCTGGTCAAGGCGGAGAGCGGCGCGACCCTCGGTCAGACGACAGCCGCGGGGCTGCGTCAGTACCCCGACCGCAAGGCCATCCTCGCTGACAGCAGCTTCAAGGACCTCGAGATCGTCTGGCTCGCAGATCCACTGGATGCCTACATCGCCCACGTGAACGGGTCCGCCTTCGTCCAGCTGGAGAGCGGCGAGATCGTCCGCTTCGGGTACGCGGGCAAGAACGGGCGCCCCTACACCTCCCTCGGTAAGGAGCTCATCGCCGCCGGACGGGTCAAGGCGGAGGACATGAGCCTGGCCGCGATCCGCAGGTGGGCCTCCAGGTACCCCGGCGAGGTGGAGTCCTTCCTCGAGCGGAACGAGACCTACGTCTTCTTCACCCCCATCGAAGGGAACCCGCGCGGGAGCCTCAACCTCGAGGTGGCCACGGAGCGGACGATCGCCACGGACAAGACCATCTTCCCCCGCGGCGCCCTCTGCTTTGTAGAGACGGAGCTCCCGAGCGCGAGCGGCGGCACGCGGCCCTTCTCCCAGCTGATGTTCGACCAGGACACGGGCGGCGCGATCCGCACCGCGGGCAGGGCTGACCTCTACCTCGGCGTCGGCCCCGTGGCGGAGCGGCGCTCTGGCGCCACGAGCGCCACTGGTCAGCTGTACTACTTCTTCCTGCGCCCATGACCGGCGGCGCCGAGGTCTTCGCGGTCTGCGTCGGACCGGGGGGGATCCCCAAGCCCCAGGTGGAGTCCTGCCCGGTCAGCGTCATGGGGCTCGATGGGGACGGACACCGCTTCGAGAGCCACGGCGGGCTGGACCGGGCGGTCTGCTTGCTGGAGCTCGAGGTCTACGAGGCCCTCCGTGAGGACGGCGTGACGTGCCACGAACCGGGAACCTTCGGTGAGAACGTCCTGACCCGCGGCCTCGACAATACGACGCTCGAGGCGGGCGACCGACTTCGCCTGGGCGAGGACCTGGTGGTGGAGATTCACGACATCCGCGCTCCCTGCGCGACGCTCAAGTCGGTGGACCGCCGCTTCCCCGAGCTGCTCGTCGGACGCAGCGGCTGGGTCTGTCGCGTCGTTGAGCCCGGGATTCTCCGACGAGGCGCCACCATCGAGCACCTGCCGGCGAACC
>CBFHHK010000141.1:0-12193 GCA_965655435.1 Planctomycetota bacterium
CCGACCCGAGCCCCAGCCGCGCTTCGCCTGATCCGAGGCCCCAGGGCCACCGCAGCGCGCCCCGATCGACGCCGACGCCCCTTCCCTGAGGCCGCCGGCTGAACTTCGTAGCCCGACCGCGCGGCGCTGAGCAGCACGGCGAGGAGTTCCCCCGCATCACCCCTTGCGGGGCTAGCCGTTCTCCCTCACGGTCGATCATAGGCCACACATAACGGCCCATCGCTCGGCCGGGCCCTCGGCCGGGCCCTCGGCCGGGGCGGTCATCGCCCCTCCCTTCTGGTCCCCTTCAACCACCCCCACGATCCGCTGCTCCGCCAAGTGGCAGCTTGGATCGCTTATTCAAGAGTCCGACACGTGCGAATCACAACAGTTGCCATCGCCAGCTCGATCCTGATGGGCTGCCAGGGTCACGGACTTCAAGAGGGGACGACACGACCGGACATCGAGGAGGTCGTGCACTTCTCGGTCTCGGGTCTCGTCGGTACATCGCTCGAGTACAGCTGCCAGCGTGAGTCCTGGAGCGGCGTGATGCTGAACGAATCGCCCACCGGTCCCGACCCTCTCGGGAATGCGCTCCGGGCGGCGACCGAAGGGGCGCTCACCCTGCATCGCCCCCCCCAATTCGTGAGCGATGTCGCCGCAACCACGGCAGCTGAGTGGGGCGCGGATCTCAACCGAGACTGGCTCGAGGAGAAAGTGACCCTGCATGTCAAGCGGCATGGTTCCCGCAAGCTGGTCCGGCGAGTGTTCTCGGCCGAGCCGCCGAGCTACGCCCTGTTCGAAGGAGACGTTGTGCTCTACGGAGGTCCGGACGCCGCGGGGATTCGGATGCTCGATGCGGACGACCGCGCCAGCGACTTCTGCTTGGCAGAGGATGTCCTCGGTCTCTTCCCGGAGGAGCCCGAATCAGCTAGCGCCCATGGGCTTGGCGAGTCCGAGTGGAGCTTCGAGTCAGCCCATGTCAAAGGCAGGAAGCGTCTTCGAATGGTGTCCCTTAACGGAATCGGAGGTGAACCCGGCACGGCGCGCACGTTGGTCTTCGAGGAGAACTTCGGGCGCATGGTTCCGGTGATGGTCCAGGACTCGTACACGGAATCCACCGTCGTGAAGGCCGTTGCGTGGGGCCCTGCCTGGCTCTCCGACGACACGCTCACAGCATTCCCGACCCTCGTCACCACCGTGGGCCATGCCGATGACGTTGCATGGGTCACCCGGGACACGCTCTCCTATCTGGGAACTGGAGGTGGCCTGAGCGGCGTGAAGTTCCCGGCACCGACGGGCTCGGTGCTCATGGTCAACCTGGCGGTCCTCGATGAGAATGAGAAGAGCGGCCTCGTGATCGACGACGCATCGACCTGGCCCGTCCGGGTCCTCGATCTTATCGAGTTCCAATAGCTCCAGCCCCTCACGACGGCCACGGCGGCGGCTGCTCCTTCGGGGCCCTCCTGTTCTCCTTCAACCACCCCCACGATCCGCTGCTCCGCCAAGTGGCGGCTTGGATCGCTTATGCCCCGAGAAAACTCCCCACCCTGCGCCTCGCCGCCGGCCTGTCGGGCCACGAGGTTCAGCCGGCGCTCTCAGGGGAGGGGCGTCGGCGTCGATCGGCGCGCGTTGCTGTGGCCCTGGGGAGGCGGGCGACGACGATCCCGGTCTGGTTGAGCGGGTGGGCGAGCAGCTCGGCCTTGGTGCTCGAGACGATCTCCAGGCCACTGCCCTCGAGGGTCGGGATCAGCGTCCGCAGCTGGTCCCCGAACAGGGTGTAGAGCCGCTGGGTCGTGTTCGCGAGCTCCCAGGTCGGCTCGACGAAGACCGCCTTGCTGCGCGTCACGCGCTCGATCGACTCGATGCATGCGTCGACCGCGTAGGGGATCTGCTCCAGGCAGTGCACCGAGTAGACGAGGTCCGCCGATCCGTCGGCCTGGGTCTCCAGGACCGTCGCGCTGTCGACCTGCATCTCGACACCTTCCACGGCGTCGCCCCAGTACTCGTAGCCCAGCTTGATGCGCTCGGGCGAGACGTCGATGCCGCGCAGCCGCACGGCATCCCCAAGGGCGCCCTTGAGGATCATGAGGTTCGTCCCGTTGCCGCAGCCGACCTCGAGGACCTCGACCGGGCGTGAGGGATCGGCTCGGTGCAGCGCCTCGATGTGCTCGATGATCGGCGCCAGGTAGTAGGCCCGGATCTCCTTGAAGCTGACCCGGTCCATCCGGCCGCGGTTGAAGGTGATGCGGCTGCCGTGCTCGTAGATACGCATTTCCCAGTCGGTGTACTTCTCGTAGACCGACTTGCTGACGCCGAAGTGGCGCCGGATCTCGGCGCCCTTCTTCAATCTGCGCAGCAGCTGGCTGACCAGCTTGAGCCGCTTGCGTGCGTAGTAGATGCGGGGGCTCTTGATCAGGACCCCACCCTGACGCTTCGAGAGGAACCTCTCGGCCGGATCGCGATCCTTGGACTTGGCTGACATCTGGGCTTGCTCTCGGGGGGGGGCGTGGTCGGGGGTGAGGGCAGGAGCGAGCGGGCTCCTTGAGCCGCTGCTCACCTTCGTGGGGAAGCTAACAGGGCCACGCCCCGCAGCCCCGCAGATCCTCGGAATCGGGAGGGCGCGGTGGCTTCCCTGTTGTACGGAGTCGTAGCAACGAACGCGCACAACGCCCGGTGCCGGTCTTTCCCGTCGGCCGCCACAGCGCCCCTTCCCTGAGCCAGCCATCGCCCGCCCCTCCTGTCCCCCTGCATCCCCACCGACCCGGTGGGTCCTCCAGCGGACCTTCGCGGTGGACGTGCTGCGCTGCCCCACGTGCGGCGGCCGCCGCCGCCGCGTCGCCATCCTCACCGACCCGCCAGTGGCGCGTCGGATCCTCCAACATCTGGGCTTTCGCGCCGAGCCCCCCCCCTCGCGCCCGCCCGACCCGAGCCCCAGCCGCGCTTCGCCTGATCCGCCGCCCCAGGGCCACCGCAGCGCGCCCCGACCGACGCCGGCGCCCCTCCTGAGGGCGCCGGCTGAACTTCGTGGCCCGACAGAGGGGCGGCGAAGCGCAGGGTGGGGAGCTCTCTCGCACCCTCCTTGCGAGGCTAGCCATTCTCCGCCACCATCGATCATAGATCGCTTCAGCGGCCCATCCCTTAGCCGGGCCCTCGGACGGGGCGGTCAACGCTCGTCCCTTCTGGCACCCTTCAACCACCCCCACGATCCGCTGCTCCGCCAAGTGGCAGCTTGGATCGCTTATCCACACCACGGCCCATTGCGAGTGAAACGACCATGACGTGGAAGACGAGAATTCGGATCTGGCAGGGCGACATCGTGACCCTCGCGGTCGACGCCATCGTTAACGCTGCAAACTCATCCCTTCTGGGTGGCGGTGGAGTCGATGGAGCCATCCACCGAGCCGCTGGACACGAGCTGCTGCACGAGTGCCGTCTTCTGGGAGGCTGCAAGACCGGGCAGGCGAAGATCACCGCTGGCCACAGCCTGGAGGCTCGGCACATCATCCACACGGTCGGGCCCGTCTGGCAGGGCGGCGGGAAGGGAGAACCGGAGCTGCTTGCTAACTGCTACCGCAACAGCCTCACCCTCGCTCGCGACCACGGGTGCCAGAGCATCGCCTTCCCCGGCATCAGCACGGGTATCTACGGCTACCCGATCGAGCTCGCCTCACGCGTCGCGATCGAGGCCTGCGCCGAATTCCTCGGGCAGAGCGCCTCTCCGGAATCTGTGGTCTTCTGCACCTTCAGCGAGGACGCCACAGCCCAATTCAAGCTGGCCCTTGAGGCCCACGGATAGCCCCATCGCCCCGCAAAGGCCGGGTCGCAGCCGAAATGCCGACGCGGTCGAGCGGACGGCTGCCGAGTTGCGCTCCCAAGCCCATCGCCCGTCCCCTCTGTTCCCCTTCAACCACCCCCGACAGGGGGTGCACGGTGCCAGGCACCCCTCCACCGCTATCGTCCGCGGGAACGAGAACCTCGTGAAGGCGAACGCTTTTCGACGCGGCGAGAAGGACGACGACGGGTTCATGTCGCAGCTGACGAGGCTGGAGGCGCCGCACCGGTACAGCACGTTCGACATGAACCAACTCGACGTACTAGTCGCTGCTGGCTAGCGGGCCGCTCCCGCTCCTCCCAGAACCCATCAACAATAGACTCCGGGACGATGACGAGGACGAGTCCAAGCGCCTCGCGGACCACCGCGACCTCGTCAACGAGATCGCCCTGAGGGACGACCACCAGGATCACCCCTGGGTGAGCGGCTCGCACGGAGCCGAGGCGCTCAGAAACCTCGGCGTGGATGAGAGCGCCGCATCAGGGGCGGAGGCGGACTTCCTGGGGCCTGGAGTTCGCGGACGGTACGCCCCGCTCTCCTTCCTCCACGGCACCCTTGTGGTGTCCGTCCGGGTCCTGAATCACGGGGGCGAGGACGAGCTCTACCGGCAGCTGCGTAACGGGCTCGAGAGGGTGGTCAAGAAGTGCGCCGCCGGGGCAGATCACCGAGACGGCATCGGCACCGACAGACCCGTGGGAGTGGGCCCAGCCCCATGGCCCCCTAGCCCGAGATCCTGGCGGGACGGACCGGGGGAAGATCTCCGGGGATTAGGCGTCACGGTCTGCCCGGCCGCCCTCTTCTCCCTCGCGCATGCCCGGTGAGATCTACTTTGACGAGGAGGACGACGAGCGGCGCCTCCGTGAGGCTATCGAGCGAGGTGTCCGCGACGGACTCGGGGCCCGGCGCCAGCCCCGGACGCCGGGGTGCACCAGCTGCCTGGGCTGCCTCTTGCTCCTGCTGCCCTTCCTGTTGATCGGCCAGTGCGTCTCGGTCTTCGATTCCGGCGGCCCCCGGACCGTGGAGACGGGCCCGCGGAAGTGAGCCCGCGCCCGGCGCGATGGTCACGCGAGGGTGGCTCTCGCGATTGGGAGAGGGTGGGCACCCCAACTGCGTACCCCAACTGCGTACCCCAACTGGGCACCCCGTGTGGAGCGATGCTGGGCTGACCCGCGCCGGACCGGAGCCCCGGGCGCTTCCGGGGCCGATGTGACTGAGGCGCTTGGCGCGTCATGCGTGCGGCCCTAATAGCCCCCAATCGGCACTGATCGGCCCCCGGGGGGGGATAGCGGGGCGGAGGAAGCGATCGATCAGGTGGGCTGATCAACCGGCCCATTGCGAGTGCGGGCCGATGGGGCCGGGATGCGCCGAAGATCAGGGCCTGCCGCGGCGAGGACTCCTCGTCGCCCTCCCCCCGGCAGCGGCGCCTGACCACGGCGCCATGCCGGTCCCCATGTCCGGACCCCAAGGCCTCGAGGCTTCCCATGACTGACGACCGAATAAATCCTGCCACCAGCGAGCCGCGGAGGGGCGTGTTCACCTTCATGCCCTGCCCCGCGCTCTTCTGGCTCTGCATGTCACCGTCCCTGGTCTCCGTCGCGTGGCTCGCGGTCCTGCTGGGCTCGTGGAACGAGCAGATTGCCAGGCTCAACCTCTTCATGGCGTTCATGTGGGGCCCAAGCTGCCTCCTGTGCCTGTTGCTCATGGCGCTGGTCTACGAACCCATCGCATCGAGGGCAGCCTCGGCGAAGCCGAAGGAGTAAAGGCGGCATGCAGCGAAGCGGGAGCGTCGCCTCGGAATCGCGCTCGCTCTCCTGATGATCGCGCCCATGGCCGTGCCAGCCTGCGGGATCCTGGTAGGCCGACTCGCGGGGGACGCGCTCGCCCCCACCGTCGCAGCGCGGGCTAGCCAGAGGGCCAGGATCGACAGCTGGAAGGAGATGGTCGGGGAGGACGTCATGGTGACCCCCCTGCGGGGTCGGTCCTTCGAGGCCCGCCTCATCAAGGTCAAGGAGTTCTCGCTGAGCGCCGGGCACCTTCATCTCAAGCGGCCCGGCAAGAAGCTCGAGGGGAAGGGCTTCGGAGCGATCCGGAGCATGACCCTCGCGCAGCCCGTGCCCGCCGAGGCTTCGAAGCCGGAGGGCGCGCCGAGCGACGACGGGGGGCCGGAGAAGGAGTGAAAGAGGGCCGACACAAGAGACGCACGAACCCCGTGGTCATGGGTTGCATGCTCCCGGTCCTGGTCTGGCTCGCCTTCAGTGCGGTCGCCTTGACCTCCGGCGGGATCGAGCGGATGACGGACGGAGCCGTCGTCCTCCTGCCGGAGCGGCTGGTCGAAGCCATGGCCGCCGTCATGTTCAACTTCGTCCTCTGGGGCTGGGCGCCCTACCTCCTGCTGTGGGGTCTCGCGGTCGCCGCTAGCAAGGGCGCCAAGGCCCTCGACCGATGCGGGAGAGCAACGACGGGTGACGTGGCTGGCGCAGGCCAACCGTCTGGCCTGCGCCAGCCTGATGCCCTTCCTGCCTGGGAGGCCCCTGGCGGTGGCCTTCCACCCGCCTAGGGGCAGAAGCTCACGTCGAGGCCGTCGCTGAAGTTGAAGCCGACGCCTCCCTGGTCCCGGTAGCAGTACTGGAAGTAGTAGTGGGTCCCCGCCACGACCTGGCCCGCGCCGGAGCTCAACGGCGGAGCGGCGAAGTCGAGCCCGTAGAAGGCGCTCCCGAGGAAGGTCGACTGCACCACCGGCAGGCGCTGGATCCCGCCGCTCTGGCCGATGCAGAGGAAGCCGTCCCCCAGGGGCATCTGACCCGGCGCCGCCCCGTAGAAGAAGAAGCCTGCCTGGTTCGGCGGGAGGAAGAAGGCCTGCAGGAGGAAGTCGTTGTTCAGGATCGAAGTCGTCCCCCCTCCGGAGATGCGGGCACCGCCGCCGACAGAGTTGGGCGCGCCGACGCAGTAGCTCGAGGGCGGCGGCTCCGGGCAGTCGTCGATCGGGACGTCGAAGAAGGCGAGGACCCCGACCCCCCGCGCGTTGGTGACCCAGGGACCGTCCAGGGCGTGGCCGAGGTACGAGAGCCTCGTGGCGCTCCCCGGCCCGGGGAGGTCAAGCACGATGGTGTTTCCGACCGCCGAGCCCCCCGTGACGAGCTGCCCGTTGCTGAGCTGGAAGAAGACCTGGGCCCCGGGTTCCCAGACGAGCGCGTCGCCGGCGGCCTCGAAGGTCAGCAGGATGCGGTCCTGGGTCGAGTCCACCCAGGCGGCGCTCTGGATGTTCGGCGCCACGATGTCCTGGGTGTCGGTCGAGCCGTAGAGGTCCCGCAGGACGAGGCGCGAGATGCGCTCGCCCAGCTCGTTGTAGCCGGCGCTGCCGTAGTGACAGCCATCGTGGGTCGGCGCCGCAGTCGTGGACATGACGCGCAGGTCCGCGTAGGTCTCGGGCAGGCGGCGCTGCACCTCGCGCACGCTGCGCCCGGCGACCCCACAGCCGGTCCGCACCTGGAACACATAGAGCTGCTCCAGCGCAGCGAAGTCCGCGTGCCAGTCGTTGTACAGGAGGTCGAAGTTCTGGGCGTGGAGCGCCTCGGCGCCGTTGTCGCTCTCGCCCTGGTACCAGAGCAGCGCGCGGGCCGTCGAAGCGATCCCCGCGAGGCGTGCGCGCCACAGGAGGCGACCGTAGATCGTGTCCAGGTTCTCCGGATCGGCCGCGTCCCGCAGGTGCTGGGTGCTGTTGGTCCCCCCCACGGCGCCGTTCACGATGGCGACCGGCACGCCCTCGGAGGCCACCAGCCGCTGCGCGAGGATGTGGCCCCACTGGCCGATCCCCGCGTGGCCGTACTGGACCTCAGCGTCGGCCTCATCCCACCCCTGATCAAAGACCGTCCCGGCGTTCTCGAGCGTCGATCCAAACGACCGGATCCAGGGGCTCTTGGCCAGGTTCGCGACCCCCTCGTTCGAGAAGTCCCAGGCCGCCGCGTTGGATTGCCCCTGGATGAGGAACGTGTCGCCGCAGGCGATTCGAGAGCGGACCGCCACCGGGGCCGCGGAGGCCCCCGCGAGCAGGCGCACGGTGGCCTCGTAGTCGTGAAAGCCCTCGCCGATCGTCGCGCCGAGGGAGAAGGCCGCCTCGCCGCCGACATAGGTGAGCGCCTGGTCCACCGTCTGGAAGGGCTGGCCGTCCCGCAGCACGTCGACCTCGACGTGGTCGAAGCCGCTGCTCAGGACCCGGCCCTCGAAGCGCAGGTCCGCCTGGCCCTGGCCGTCCCGCTGCAGGACCTGGCCGCTGCGCGGGGCACGGTCAAGCGCCACCTCCGGCGGGACGCTGGTGAGGTACTTCGTGAACAGGTACGCCTCGACCGCCGCCCGGTCGCTGGCGTCGAGGACGCGGTCGTACACCATCGCCTCGGAGATCCGCCCGGTGAACCCGAAGCCCCCGCCGAACGAGCCCGCCTCGATCCCCGTGTCGGAGTGCGGCGCGGCGCTCCCGCTGCCCACCTGGACCCCGTCCTGAAAGAGGGTGCCGATCTGGGTCTGGGCGTCGTAGGTCGCCACCAGCACCACGAGCTCACTGAGGCCGACCGGCGCCGAGCTCGTGACGAAGATGCCCGAGTGGTACATCCGCGCGCGGTCCGAGCTCTCGAAGTAGAGCGCGTGCTGCGAGCCGCCGGACAGGACGTTGTTCGTCGCCGAGAGATCATCGACTGCACAGACCACGACCTTCGAGTAGCTGCCCGTGGGCATCCCATCGGGGCGTGCCAGCGAGTCGTTGCCATCGAAGACCAGCGTCGGGTGGCCCCCTGGCCCGACGGCCTCATAGGACGGCATACGAGAGGCGTCCCCTTGCACCAGGTCATGGCCCGAGGGGCTCCGGTCGCGCCAGGCCTCGACCTGATCGCCCAGGCGCCGCTCCGCGCCAACCTCCCCGCTCAACCAGAGGACGCGGCCGGCCGAGGGGCCTTGCGCAGCAGCGGAGGGGGCGAGCAGGAGGAGGAGCGCGAGCGGACGGATACCCATGGCCTCATGCTAGCCGCGCTCCATTGATTCCGGACCGAGCAGCCCGGAAGTGAAGCAGCAAGCCTCCCTCGGGAGCGCGGCCCTCTCCCACGCCCGTTGGCCCATCACGAAACCGCGGCTCCCGTTGGCCGGCTCTCTGGCCGGCTCTCTGGCCTTCTCTCTGGCCTGCCTCCTGGCTTACCTTCGGGCTGACCTTCGGGCCGAGCCCCGGCTCCGGTGACGCGGCAGCGTCGCCCGGGCCCCAGATCGGGGCACCCGCCCGGGGGCGGGGAGACGAGACCCACCGCGGACCTGGGCCTCGCTCACTCCACGGCGGCGGTCGGCTCGGGATCGTCGCCGGGCTGCTCGGGGGCCGACGATTCCATGGCCACGCTCACGGCCCTGTTGGCCATCGCGACGAACGACTCGATCGAACCAGCTCCCGTCCGGAAGGAGTCGCCCTGGACCATCAGGAGCCCCTCGCCGAGCAGCTCCCCCGTATCACTGTCGGTGAGCAAGCTCTCCACCAGGAGCATCGGCGTCTTCGCGTTCACGCCCCCCACGTATGCGGCGCCATTCAGAGCGAGCCCGACGGGCGTGAAGCTCCAGGGCTGGAGGCCGTTGGGTGTGCTCTCCGCCCCCGTGATGCCCACCCGAAAGCGGGCCACGCCAGGGCCGGGCTCGGCGGCGAGGCCCACCCTGCCCCTGGAGAGCACGGCCTCCGCCATGGACGCTTGGAGAGCGCCCCTCGTCTCATCAATCGTCGCCTGTGAGACCTTCTCCGTCACGCCCTGGTTCACCTGGATCGGGTCCAGCAGGACCGAGTGATAGCGCGCGGGGTCCACCCCGGGCTTGCGATAGCGATAGAGCCGCGCGTCCGGCGACGCCGTGCTGACGGCACCGAGGAGCGCGTAGTCCGGCAGGAACCCCGACTCCGGGACCTGCGCCCGCGAGAGGTCCGGCGTGACGCTGCAGGCGGAGAGCAGGGCCACCAGGCCGAGCGAGACGGCGGGCATGAGGCGGTGGTTCATTCCCCGATCCTCCAGACTGGGGGCGCTGATTCAAGGACCCATGTGCCCCCCGTTGAAACGACCGAGGGGAGCCACCGGGCCTGCTGTTGGGGAGGTCTCCGGGGACCGGGTGAGGCTGGACTGGCTTGCGGCGCGGCGGCACCTCCTCGGGCCCCCAATTGCCCGCGGCCGCGAGCGCCGCGAGCCGAGGCGAGCGGCGCCGTGACGCACCCTGAGCCTCCCGTTCCGCTCGCCACTCTGGCGTATGCGCGCCATGAGCTTCCGGCTACCCTACGACCCGCATGGCGAACCTCGACCTACTCCCGATCACCCCGAAAGAGGTCGAGGCTCTCGGCTGGGACCAGCCTGACATCGTCTTCGTCTCGGGAGACGCCTATGTGGACCACCCATCGTTCGCCAACGCGCTCCTCGGCAGGACCCTCGAGGCGGAGGGCTACAAGGTGGCGCTGCTCTGTCAGCCGGACTGGAAGAACGCCGACGCGTGGCGAGCCATCGGCAAGCCGCGGCTCTTCTACGCGGTGAGCGGCGGGAACATGGACTCCATGATCAACCACTACACCGCCAACAAGAAGCGCCGCAACCAGGACGCGTACTCCCCCGGCGGTGAGATCGGACTCCGGCCGGACCGGGCCACGGCGGTCTACTCGCAGCGCTGCCGTGAGGCCTTCGCCGATGTCCCCGTGGTCATCGGCGGCGTCGAGGCCTCGCTGCGCCGGATCGCGCACTTCGACTACTGGTCCGAGACCGTCCGGCCCACGATGCTCGTGCCGAGCAAGGCGGACCTGTGCGGCTTCGGCATGGGCGAGACCCAGATCGTCGAGATCGCGCGCCGCCTCAACGCGGGCCAGACCATCCGGGATTGCCGAGACCTGCGCGGCGTGGCCTACCTTCTCGGAAAGAAGGAGGAGCTCCCGGCCCACGCCTTCGAGCGGCCCATCGGCGAGCCCGTCACGAGGACCCTCGAGATGCCCTCCTTCGAGGCCGTCAAGGAGGACAAGGTCGCCTTCGCGGAGATGACGCGCACCCTGCACCAGGAGACCAACCCGCAGAACGGCGCCCGCCTGACCCAGCGGCACGGGGACCGCACGCTGGTCTGCAACCCGCCCGCCCTCGCCCTGGAGACCGAGGAGCTCGACCGCGTGTATGACCTGCCGTACACGCGGATGAGCCACACGAGCTACAAGAAGCCGATCCCCGCGGACCAGATGATCCGCGAGTCGGTGACGATCATGCGCGGGTGCTTCGGGGGGTGCACGTTCTGCTCGATCACGATGCACCAGGGCAACGCCATCCAGAGCCGCAGCGAGGAGTCGATCCTGAAGGAGGTCGAGACCATGGCGGCCGACCCCAAGTTCAACGGGGTCATCTCCGATCTCGGCGGCCCGACGGCGAACATGTACCGCATGCGCTGCACGAAGCCAGAGGTCGAGGCCGTGTGCAAGCGCGCGTCCTGCGTCCACCCGACGGTGTGCAAGCTGCTCGACACCAGCCATGACCCCACCAAGAGCGTCATGAAGAAGGTGCGAGAGGTCCCGGGCATCAAGAAGGTCAACATCGCCAGCGGCATCCGCATGGACCTGGCCCGGTTCGACGACGAGTACCTCGAGGACCTCGCCCGCCACCACGTGGGCGGCCACCTCAAGGTCGCGCCCGAGCACGCCTCGGACAACGTGCTCGAGCACATGAAGAAGCCGGCGACCAACACGTTCGACCACTTCGCCGAGCGCTTCAAGGCGGCCTCCAAGCGCGCCGGCAAGGAGCAGTATCTGGTCCCCTACTACATCGCGTCCCACCCCGGCTCGGGCGTGGCCGAGATGATCGAGCTGGCGGAGTACCTCAAGGCCTCCGGCTACAAGCCGCGGCAGGTCCAGGACTTCATCCCGGCTCCGATGGACATCGCGACCTGCATGTACCACACCGGCCTGGACCCGATGACCATGAAGCCCGTGGACACGGTCACCAAGCTCCGTGACCGCAAGGTCCAGCGGGCGCTGATGCAGTTCTTCGCGCCGGAGAACTACTTCACCGTGCACAAGGCCCTGACCGAGGCCGGCCGCACCGATCTCATCGGCTCTGGACCCAAGTGCCTCATCCCCGCGAAGGCGCCCAGGGAGGCGCGCGACGCCCGGCGCGGAGGCGAGGGCTCGGCCCGCCCCACCAAGAACAAGGGGCGGCGCGAGGAGAGCGCCAGCCGCAAGGCGCGGGGCCGCGATGCGGCAGGCCCTTCCGGCGGACCGGGGGCAGGCACGGAGGGCCGACCCGGCGGTCGACCCGGCGGGGGCTCCCGTCACGCCGCCCCGCGCAAGAGGGGCCCCGCCTTCCCCAACGACCGCTCCTACGAGGACTGACGCGTCGGCAAGAAGACCCG
>CBFHHK010000142.1:0-5756 GCA_965655435.1 Planctomycetota bacterium
ATCCAGTCCGCCAGGGCGGCCTGCTCGCTGTAGCTGATGTCGATGGCCACGTGCAGGGGCACGAGCTCCTCGTCCATCAGCACCTCGCGGGCCACGTTGGCCTCGGGGTAGCCGAAGGAGGCGCCGAGGGTGTAGCTGATGTAGGCGCCAACCTTCTGGCGCCCCTCCCGGATGTACGGGTAGACCAGCTGCCCCACACGCATGTTGTACCAGTGCCAGGAGAGGGGGTACTCCGAGGGCGTCGCGAGCTCGCCGAAGTACTTCTTCTGCCACATCTCCGGGAACGCGGCGACGCGCTCCTGGACGTCCGCGGGGAGCATCTCGAACTCACGGGTGCCGGGGCGCCAGGGCTTGGGCTTGCTCGGCTTGGGGCCGGGCTGGTCGATGACCGGGAGGCCCCACTGGCCGTAGCGGTTCTTCCACATGCGCAGGGTCGACAGGCAGAAGCCTCCCGGCTTACCCACGTTGCCCACCAGCACGTCGAGCATGCGGATGGCGCGGTCGGCCTGCACGCCGTTGTAGTGCTTGGCGCTGCCCCGGTTGGACATGGTGCAGCAGGCGGGCGCGGCCTTGGCGAACTCCACCGCGATGCGAGCGATGTCGTCCGCCGGCACCCCGGAGACGCCCTCGGCCCACTCGGGGGTGTAGTCCTTGACCTGCTCACGGATCGTGTCGAGGTCCACGTTGGCCCAGGTGTTCCAGAACGCGGTGTCCTGGAGCCCCTCGCGCAGAATGACGTGGGCCATGGCCATGGCGATGGCCCCGTCGCTCGCGGGGTGCACCGTGTGGAACTCGTCGCTGATGGACGCCGTGGCGGAGGGGCGGACCTCGAAGGTCACCAGCTTCGCTCCGCGGTCGACGCGGGCGTCCATGAGGCGGCGGATCATGAAGAGCCCGCCCTGGTAGGCCTCCATGGGGTTGCCGCCGAAGTTGACCACGTAGTTCGTGCGCTCGAGGTCCTGGGACTCCCACTCGAACTCGCGGCCGTACATGCTCATCAGGGGCACGCGGCGATTCGAGCTACAGATGGAGCGCCGGTTGAGGCGGTTGGGCGTCCCGAACGCGTCGGTCCAGCGGCTGGTGAAGCCCTTGGTCTTGTCGCGTCCGTAGTGGAACACGAGCTCCTCGGGCCGACCCTCGTCGCGCAGGGTCTTCAGCTTGCCGCCGATCTCCGTCATGGCCTCCTCCCACGTGGCCCGGCGCCACTTGCCCTCGCCGCGTTTGCCGACCCGCTTGAGCGGGTAGACGATGCGTTGGGGATCGTAGGTGGCCTGGATGACGCCCTGGGCCTTGCCGCAGATGGCGCCCTGGGTGTTCGGGTCCTTCGGGTTGCCCTCGATCTGCCGCACGCGCCCGTCCTGCACCCAGCCGATCACGCCGCAGTGGGTCGTGCAGCCGAAGCAGATGGTGGGGACGGCCTTTGCGCGACCGTAGTCAATGCGCGTGGCCATGGCGTCGCCGAGGGAGGGGAGGTCTCCTCCCTCGCCGCTCGACTGGCATCCGGAGAGCAGGCCGCCTGAGAAGGCGGCGGCGCCGAGGCCGCCGGCGAGGGTCAGGAGCTCGCGTCGATCGAGGCTTACCATTGCTCGTAGATGGGGTCGGGGTCCTCGGGAGAGAGCGCGACGCCGGCGTTCATGGCGTCCTCTTGCCAGCGGGCGTGGCCGCGATAGACGACGCCGTCGCGGGTGTCGCCCTTGCGCTCGAGGGGGCGGGACTCGGGGGGCGCTTCCTCCACGATGGCCAGGGCCTTGGTCGGGCAGGACATGACGCAGGCCGGCTCCAGCCCGTGCTCCGCGCGGTTGGCGCCCAGGTCGCAGGTCTCCGCGAACACGGGCAGGAAGGTCATGCGCCCGTCCCCCGGCTCGGGGAGCCACCGGACCCTGGTGCGGAACGTGCCCAGGGGTACGCTGTGCTCGGTCTTGCACGCGACCGAACAGGCGTGGCATCCGATACAGCGTCGGACGTCAACGAACATCTTGCTCATGGCAACTCCTCGTAGCGGACGGTCTGCTCGACGCCGTCGAGTCTGGAACCGTCGAGTTCAGCGAAGGTGTGGATGAAGTAGTTGAGGGCGGGGCCCTGGTGGTCCTCCCCGAGGCGGAGGTCCCGGCCGCGGGTGAACAGGACCCGGTCCGGCTCCTCGCCGCCAAAGTGGAGCTCGCGGTCCTCGGGGTGCTTGGCGGCCTCGGAGGCGTCGATGGGGATCCAGGTGGCGCCGGGGAGCCAGAGCTCGACCCAGCAGTGGTATCCGCCGATGCTCCCCGAGGGGCGGTCCATGGGGATGGGGAAGCCCATCTCGAACCGGCCGGGGATGCCCTCGGTGCGCGCGAGGGCGAGGAGCAGCGTGTGGAAGTCGGTGCAGTTGCCGTAGCGCTCGCTGCAGGCCCAGAAGATGTCGCCGTTGCCCCATCCGCTGCCGGTCTTCTTGTACTCGACGTTGTCCACGACCCACTCGTAGATCTGGCGGGCGCGGGCGTCGGCCCCGGCGGGGGGCGGACCGAGCTCATCGAGGATGGGGCGGAGCTCCTCCGCGGTGGCCGCACCGAGGGGGACGCGGTCCGTGGAGGCGAGCCACGGGGCGAGGCGCTCTCGGTCACCGTCCGAGAGCGCAGCGCCTGCGACCGGGTCGCTGCTCCGGGGGAGCCGCTCGACGGTCGCGCGCACCGCGATCTCGAAGCCCTCGCGCGGGCCGGCGCTCTCCCCGTGCCAAAAGCGGTTCCCGAGGGCGTCGGTCTCGATCCGGCCCTCGATGGGGGCGTGTACGGCCAGGTCACTCACGCGCTGCGCAGAGGCGTCGCGGGGGAGCGGGACGAAGACGTGAAGGGGCCCGCCGTCCTCCACCTGGGGGACGGTCACGGCGAGCTCGACCTGGAGCCGGCGTCCGGTGGGGGAGGTCGCCTCGGCCCCGGCGGTGGGGCCTCCCCGCTGGGCGGGACCGGCGCAGCCAGTGGCGAGCGCGAGGGCGAGAACAGGGGCGATGGGTCGAAGCATGGGGGCGCCGTCGCGGGGGCGCCCCCGCGGTCATGCGGGCCCGGAAACTCCGGGCCAGCGTCGCGGTCAGCGGGTCAGGATGATGAGGGTCAGCAGCACGCGCACACCCTAGCGTGTTTGGCCGAGGGAACTCCAGCCAGACTCACTTGTTGCGCCGGGCAGCGGAGCGCTGGGCTGTTCGACTTTCGTAGCGCGCTCTATCGCTCCCCGGCGTTGCCCGTGAGCTGGTGAAGGCCCTTGCGCTCCGGCGACTTGCTCGACTCGCCAGGCATCTTCGTGGGCGCGGTCTTCTCGCTCGGCTCGGAGGCCTTCTTCGCCTCTCGGGGATGGGCTTGGAAGAACTCCCAGATGAGCGTGGTGGCGGGCAGGGACCGCCGGCCGCCGCGGGGCCACCCGTGGTCGCCGCCTTCGATGCTGTAGAGCGAGACCTCGGTCCCATTCTTCGCATTGATCCATCGATCCAGGTGAACTCGGCCGCCCTGAAGCTCCTCCCGGTCCACCGTCTTGCAGCCGCCGTGCTTGGCGAACCGCTCTGCGGATTCGACGGCGGTGGCGGCGCGCCACCTGTTCTTGCCGTAGGGCACCACCTGGTCCGTCATGCCGTGAAAGGAGATCACGGAGACCGGGGCGCTGGGGCGCCCCCGGTCCACGGAGAGGCCGGCCACGGGGCCGATCGCGGCGACCTTGTCCCCGTGGGTGGCCGCGAAGCTGTAGCTCATGAAGCCGCCGCTGCTGTGCCCGGTCATGTACACCCGGTTCGGGTCGACGTCGAGCTCGCCGACGAGCTCGTCGATGAGGGCTGCGAGGAAGAGCGAGTCGCTGGTGGGCTTGCCGGCCCATGAAGCCTTCCAGCTCGTCGGTTTCCCGAGCGCCGTCGGGAAGGCGACCACGAAGCCCTCCTGGTCGGAGAGCTTCGTCCAGCCGTAGTACGCACTGGCGGCCTGCTTTCCGTTGCTCGTGCGGCCATGGAGCATCACCACCAGGGGGACGGGTTCCTTGCGGCCTGGTGAGTCGTAGGCGTCCGGAACGTGGAGGAGAAAGCCGCGTTCGGCGCCGCCGATCTCCATCGTACGGCTGTGGGTCCCAGCACATTCGGCGCTCGGAACGTCAGGGCCGCCGCCTGGGTCTTGGGGTCCAGGGATCGTGGCGGCGAGTAGGGGCGCGAGGGCGAGCAGGAGGTGGGAGAGTGTCATACGGGCCGGTATCGGAGTCGATGCGGGTGGGGACGAGCCTGGATCATAGGGCGCGACGCAGCCGCTCAGGGTCGGGGCCATAGTGGTGCGCGAGAACCGCCCCGTTGAACCCCAGGTCCCCCCCGGGGTTCCGGCTCCTCGGGGGACGCGTGTTGGCCAGAGCGGACGCCCCGGCGCCGCCTCGCCGGCTTCGTGGTGGATGGCCGGCCTTCGGGTTCGTGGCGGAGCGCAGGCCGTCGGTGACGGAAGAGGGGCACCGCAGCATGAGCTGCGGTGCCCCCCCAGGTGGCGGCGCGAACGGGCTCAGCCCGCACCGGTCCGTCAGGGAGTGATCGCGAAGCCGACTGCGTCCGAGAAGCGCGCTCCGTTGGGGGCGGAGTTATCGCGATAGAGGTACTGGAAGGCGAGGACGTCGCCAACGGCGATGCCGCTCCCGCCGGTGCCCAGCGGCGCGTAGACCGCGTCCTCGAGGTCGATGGGGAAGCTGAGCTCGCCTCCGCTGGCGAAGCCGAAGGCGAGCCTGATCGCGGAGGGGCCAGACTCGATGCAATTCGCGCCGAACGGCGACATCGAGGGCGTGTCAGGGAAGCCAGCGATCATGACGCCGAAGGAGTCAACGGGGAGCTCGTAGGCGAAGACCGAGGTGTTGTTCAGCTGCAGAGAGCACGAGCCCTCGATCGCAAGAATCCCCAGGTTGATCGGGTCGATGGACGTCGCGTAGCACCGCTCGACGCCGGGGTTGCAGGGGAGGTTCTGGAACCCGGGGGTGTCGAAGGTCGGATCATTCGGGACGAACGAGCCGTAACGCCATTCGCCGTTGCAGCGGATGGCTTGGCCAGGGACAAAGGTCCCGTCCGGCCCGACGTCGCTGAAGCCCAGGCTGACGGCGTAGTACTGGTCCCCACTGCCGGGCGACTCGACGAGGCTGACGGCGTCGATGACTTCGGTCCAGGGGGTGATGTCCAGGATGCCGTCGTCATCGGTGTCGAGGTCCTCTTGGAGGACGCCCGTGAAGTCGCTCACCAGGAGGTGGGTGACGTTGTCACTGTTCTCGAAGCCGAGCGAGGTGGTGAGGTCGGGGGTGGCGCCGAGCGAGAAGGTGCTCTCGGCGGCGAGGAAGATGCCTGAGGGACCGGTGGAGAGGCCCGCCAGGTCGGTGATGGACTCGACGACGCCTGAGCCGCCGGAGCCGTCGCCGATGACGATGTAGCTGAGGGAGGACAGGTCGGCGCCGGGCTCGGTGAGGAGCTCGAAGTACTCGTCGTTGTCGGAGCTGGGCTGATCGATGCGGATCTCATTGATTCGCGGGCCGGGGCACATGGGCGAGTTCGGACCGCCGGGGGTGTCCGTGGTTCCCGGGCCAAACTCGCCGATCTGCCAGCCGGCCGTGCACTTGAAGACGTGGCCAGGGACGAAGGTCCCGTCGGGCCCGACGCTGGCGCCTCCGAACATCATGGCGTAGGTCTTGTCCTCGGCGTAGGGCTTCTCCACGAGCGAGACGACGTCGACCACATCGCTCCAGGGCTGGATGTCGAGGAAGCCATCGTCGTTGAGGTCCAGGTCGTCCTGGAG
>CBFHHK010000142.1:5855-12193 GCA_965655435.1 Planctomycetota bacterium
GGTGCCGGTGAAGCCGAGGACGAGCATGTGCGTGACGTTGTCGCTGTTCTCGAAACCCAGGGAGGTCGTGAGGTCCGCGGTCCCGAGGCTGAAGCCGCTCTCCGCCGCGACGAAGTAGCCGGTGCTGGCCACCGTGCTGCCCGTCAGGTCGGTCACGGACTCGACCACGCCGGAGCCGCCGGACCCGTCTCCGATGACGATGTAGTAGACGTTCGTCAGATCGAGGGACGGGTCACCCTTCAACTCGAAGTACTCGTCGTTGTCGGAGCCGGGCTGATCGATGCGGATCTCGTTGATCTCGAGCGCGCCGCTGAGGCCGCCGCCGCCGGCGATGGCCGAGGTCAGGGCGAGAGTGGAAAGGAGGGTCATGGTTCTTGGCTGGTTGGCGATTGGGGGTGGCAGCTCGCGCTGGCGCGGTCGGATTCCGCGTATTTGCGCCAGTATTGGAACGCGCATTGTGGTGGTTCGCGACCGTAAACCCGGAATCGCGCCGATGGAGGGGCTGTCGTGTGATGCAGGCCGGTGGCGCAGGGGGGGCAGGCCTCAGCGGGGCGTTTTCCTGTGGAGGGCGGGAGTCACTTCGGGGGATCTCTCGCCGTGCTCTCATCGCGCAGCCAGCGTGATGGGGGTGGTGAAGGGTTGTGGCTCGACCGTGGCTAGACCGTGGCTAGACCGTGGCTCGAATGGGGCTCGCCTCTCGCTTCCAGTGGTCCCGTCCGTGGCCTCGATCCATGCACCGGACGGTTCACCTCGGCGGCGGGGACGCCGCCGTCCCAGCGGTCCGTTCGAGTCATCCCGGGAGACGGAAGCCTTCAGGTTGCAGCGGCAGATCCGCCCTCCGACCAACTCGACCGCCGCGTCCACCACCCACCGGGGCGTCGGCCTCGCGCCCTCGAGCGCGGGACCCTCGGCCGGATCGCCGCCCCGCCTGTGGGCCCCGACCTCATTCTGGGCCAGGCGCTGGGCGCCTGCGATGCCACGGGCGCGCCGGGGCGCAGCTTGGTGCGGGAGAGCCGCGCTGTCGCTTCGACCGACGGACGCGGGGCGGTCAGCGGAAGGTCACGGAATAGCCCTCGGTGAAGTTCGAGGTCGGCCCCGGGTTGGCGTCGCGGTGCCAGCACTGAAAGTTCCAAGTGTCCCCGGCGAGGGTCGTCGCGGCGCCGGTCGGCGTGGGGATGGCCGCGGCGTCCACCACGAGCCGGATGGTCCCGGTGGCGCCTGAGTTGGCGGCCTGGGCCAGGTAGCGTCCGGTGGTCCCGCCGACGCAGAGGGTGCCCTGGCCACCGCCGATCATGGGCACCGAGGCCTGACCGTCAGCGACCACGAAGAACCCGGTCTGCTGGAGGGGCAGCTGCGTCGCCACCAGCTCGAGGTCGTTCTGCACGAGGAAGGCCGAGCCTGCGCCGATGATCTCGCCTACCTGCCCCGTGGAGTTCGGCGCTCCCTGACAATAGGCGGCGCCGATGGCGGCGTTACAGCCCACGTCGTAGACGCGGAATTCATCGATCGCGGCCTCGACGATGTTCCGGAGGCCTGTGTCCGAGGCCACGAACCGGAGCTGGACCTGGTCGGTGGGCACGACGAACTCGGGGACGAGGAACGCCGCGCGGATCCAGCCGCCGTTGGTGCCAAGGCCCAGGGGGCCGACCGTCTCCAGCTCGACCCAGGTGGCGCCCGCGTCGCCGGAGATGAACACCTCGAAGGCGTCGTCGGGATCGTTCTGGCCGAAGACGTTGGAGAACCACCGGTAGTACTCGACGACGGGGTAGTCCATGCCCGTGAGGTCGAGCACGGGAGAGAGCAGGGTCGTGAAGCCCTGGTCGACGTCGGCCTCGGTGTTGTTGGCGACGGCCCCCTGGCCCGTGAACCAGCACTGCCGCCCGTTGACCGGGAAGCCACCGTTCGGCTCGGCGCTGGTGCCGATGGGGCGCTGGCGGGTCCACTGGCCGCGGGCCGCTGTGTCACCCGGCAGGTCACCTTGCCAGCCGTTGGCCGCCTGCATGTCGTCGTATCGCGCCGTGGTCACCGACTCACCGATGAAGGACACGAAGGGCCGGGCGGGCGCGCTGGGAGGGAAGGTGGATTGGACCCCCGAGGGGGTACGCGCGCTCACGTACCAGGTGACCTCGGCGCCACAAGGAAAGCTCGGGATCTCGCCGGTGAAGGTGCCCGGAGTGGACCCCGCGGTCATCGGCAGGGCCAACGGGCCGGCGCCCCCGTCGACGATCAGTTCGACGGAGCCCGCTGCGATGGAGTTGCCGTTGATGGTGCCGATCGTTGCAGACACCGTGGTCCCGCCGCTGTCAAGCTCCCGCAGGCCCGTGGCGTCCACGTCGACGCGGAGCGCACCGAAGGTCCAGACGAAGAGCCCGCGCTCGAGGTCGCTCCCGATGACGGTGCCGCTCGGGAGCCCGACGTAGCAGCTCCAGAGTCCGTTGAAGGAGGACGATGTGAGGTCCGGGGCGGTATCGAAGGACGCGATCTCGGCGGGGCTGTCGGGATCACTCGCCGTATCGAAGACGCGCAGGCCCGAGGTGTAGTTCGCCTGGAACAGCAGCCCGTCGCGTTCATACATGTTGTGGCTGATGCTCGAGACACCGTTGGTGAACTCGCCGACGAAGGTCGCGCTCCCCGGGTCGCTCACGTCGAAGACGCGGGTGACCGTCGTGTTCACCCCGGCGTTCTCGTCGAGCTCGTCGCCGAGGTAGAAGCGGCTGCGGTCCGGAGACAGCCAGCCCTGGTGGCTGTAGCGCCTGTTGGGGTACGCGATCTGCTCGATGCGGAACGGGAAGTTCTTGTTCGTCACGTCGACGATCGAGAGCCCCGTGTCCCCCGAGCCGTTCCCGAGGCCCGCGCAGCAGAAGGCGAGCTGCCGGCCGGCGTAGGGGCCACTGGTGTAGGTCACGACCTGCGCGTCGTGGACATAGCGGCTGCCCCAGGATCCGACGTACTGCGGGGACGAGGGGTTGGCGAGGCTGTAGATCCGGAGGCCGTTGCCGCCGCCTCCGGTGCGGTAGAGATAGCCGCTGACCTCGTCGATGGCCACGTTGTGGGTCCGCTCATCGCCCGAACCCGTGATGGTGTTCTCGAGGGTGACGACGCCGGAGTCGACGGCGGACAGGTCAATGACCTGGATGCCGCCGCCGCCCTCGCTCACGGAGTAGGCGCGGTCCTGGTAGACCTTGACGTCGCGCCAGAGGCTCAGCGGGCCCGGGATGACCTCGATCACCGCGGCATTGGCGGGGTCGGAGACCTCGACGATGACCGTGCTCCCGGAGGTGCCGACGATCGCGTACTCGCGCCCCGAGGGCGAGGCATACCCCCAGCAGTCGTTGCCCGAACCGGCGCCATCCAACTCGCCCAGCGTCAGCCAGGATTCCAGCCGGAGGCCCTGCGCCTCGAAGTTGAGGCCGCTCCCAGCGCTGGCGGCTCGCTGGCCCGCCGGGTTCGCGGCGCCCCTGAGGAACCCGGAGCCGGCATAGGCCGGCCGTCGATCCAGGATCTTCGGGTCGTCATCGTGCCGAAGGCCAGCGGCCTCCGAGGCCCCGATCAGGAGGACTGCGCACGCGAACGGGGGGAGGGCAGTGAGGGCGCGTCGGACGACGGGACGAGTCATGGGGAGGTCGTTGGGAAGCGAGGCCGCGGGGCGAGGTGACCGGTACGACAGCCTAGCGGCCGGACGGGTCCTGGAAACAGACGGGGTCGGCCCTTCTGGGGTTCCCGGCCGTCGAGTGCGGGTGGTGGTCTCGTTTGGGATACGGGGAGCGCGGAGCGGCGCAGGGCGCCCTGGCGCCCTGGGGGCCTGGCGCCCTGGGGGCCTGGGGGGGCCCTGGGACCTGGGCGGGATCGGCCCCAGGCCAGGCGCTCCCTTCGGAGCACCTGGCCTGGGAGGGGCAGGGGCGACGCGCGTCGCCGAGGGCAGCCACTGAGTTCAGAGGGTGCCACTGAGTTCAGAGGGTGCCACTGACTTCAGAGGGTGCCACTGAGTTCAGAGGGTGCCACTGACTTCAGAGGGTGCCACTGACTTCAGAGGGTGAAGTTCACCGTGAGGGCGTTGGAGAGGTTGAACATGGCGCCGCAGGGCCCACCGAGGTCGCGGTAGAAGGTCTGGAAGTGGAAGGTGGAGCCCGCCGTGATGTAGCCGGAGGGAGCAAAGCTCGAGGTGGAGTAGGCGACCAGCCCCATGGAGACGTTGGGGGTGCCACGGCCGATGGAGGCCGTGCCGCTGGCGGTGGAGTAGGGGGGGAAGCGGTGGATCCAGCCGCCGACGCAGCGGAGCCCGTTGGCGAGGATGGCGGGCGGCGTGGTGCCCGTTCCCATGACCGTCATGGCGAAGGACCCCGTGGGCAGCCCGCTCGTCGTGAGGACCAGGTTGTCCAGGGCGACGCTCGAGGTGCCGCTACCTGTGAGCAGGGCCCCGGTGCCGGCGCCGTTGATGCAGCCGGAGGTGGGCGAGTCGTTGCCGCAGGGGGCGGCGGTCATGGGGCAGAAGCAGAAGGGAGTGCCCACCGGCCCGGAGCTGCACCCGTCGGGGATCCCGTTGCGGTCCGTGTCGGGCACGAAGCCGAGGGCGATCGCGATGGCGTCCTCGCGGCCGTCGCCGTCGCAGTCAAAGAGGTCCCCTCTGATGTGATCCGCCGCGTCGAGGTCGTCGCCGAGGGCCACGCCGTGGGTGCGTACCGTGAGGAGCCCGAGGGCCTCGGCCGGGATGAAGATGGCCGGGTAGGGCGAGGCGCCGCCCGCGACCGGCGGGATGAGCAGGTCACCTTCCTCGATGGGGATGCCGAACTGGCTGTCGGGGCGACCGATGACGGCGGAGCCTCGGCGCACGGAGAAGATGATCATGTCCCGACCGTTCTGCCAGCCGTAGGGGCCCGATGAGACGTCGGCGACGCCGTTGCCGTTCTCCCAGAGGATCAGGGCGTCGATGTCGTCGGTGAGGGGCGCGACCAGGTCGAGGCCGAGGGACGGCGCGCCGGCCCAGAGGGTCATCCCCGCGCCGGACTGGACGAAGATATCGGCCGCGCCGACGCCGTTCGCCGCGGCGGCGTTCGAGTTCGGGATGCCCTCTCGACCGTCGAACATGCCGCCGTCGAGGCTGAAGTAGACGGCGCCAGCGGTGGCGGTGCCGGGCTCCACGATGTCCATGGCGTCCTGGTTGTCGCCCATGTCGATCGGTCCGGGGGCGGGCAGGTTCGGCTCCTTGAGCCCGATGGACGGGTAGGTGAAGCCGCTGGCAGAGAACGCGCCGTCCCCGTCGACCATGCCGATGTTCCTGCCCGGCATCGGCGGGAGGGGGCCGGGGGGCAAGGTGTTGAGGTTGCCGAAGGCGTCCGCGGAGCTGTCGCCGGCGGCGAACTCGCTGCGCACGTTCGGGAGCGGGCCGCCGGGGCGGCCGGCGGCGAACTCGTCCACGCTGAAGAGGAGGTCGCCGCGCTGGATGGGCAGATTGGGGCCGAACTGGTGGTCGGTCCCGCGGCTGAAGGCGTCCACCTCGATGGCGCAGGGCACGCCGGGTCCGCGGCCGACGCATCCGCCGGGCAGGCCGAGGTCGACGGCGTGGTCGAGGCTGATGGTCGGGGCCGGCACGAAGCCCGGCGCGGGCATCGCGCTCAGGGTGGAGGGGTGGTACAGGTCCCCGTCGGTCATGGGGACCCCGCTGGACGAGGGCGAACCCATCGAGGCGCTCTGCCAGTCGATGGAGAAGGTGAACTGGCTCTGCGCCGCGGCGGTGGAGGCGAAGAGGAAGGTGGCGCTGACGATGGAGAGAGGGCGAAGTTGCATGGCCTGAGTTCGTGGTTGGGGGTGGTCGAGTGCGCGGGCCCGACTGGACCCGCCACCCCCAAGTGCGGCCCCGGCCGAGGATCGGACATGCCATCGCGACGAAGCTCTCTCGTTTCGCCGCTGGTGTTCGCAAGTGGCTTCACGGTTGACACTTATGGCGTTGGGTTGGCCGTTAGATCCTCGTGGGTTGGCGGTGCATCGGCTTCACGGCGCCGCTGCCGCTCCGACCCGAAAGGGGCGACCGGAGGGGCGGGGCTCTGCGGACGGGCCCTGTGAGCGGGCCCTTACGAACGGGGTCCTGCCAACGGGGTTCTGCCAACGGGGTCCCGCGCACGGGCTTGGCCCGCCGAGAAGCGCCAACGGGCCGCGGTGGCCCGGCCTTCCGTGGTGGCCCGGCCTTCCCGGGCGGCCCGGCGCTCCGGGGCCGTCGGTTGACCTCGGGTCTCAGTGCTCCCGGGCCCACCGCAAAGGACCGACCGCAAGGGACCGACCGCGAAGGACCGACCGCGAAGGACTGACCGCGAAGGACTGACCGCGAAGGACTGACCGCGAAG
>CBFHHK010000143.1:0-7157 GCA_965655435.1 Planctomycetota bacterium
CGTTCAGGTTGAGCCACGGCCGTCGGGGAACCACTGGGATGGGGGAACCACTGCGATCGGGGAATCATGGCCATCGGCGAGTCGCTGCCATCGGGGAGCCTCGCCTGGGCGGACAGCTCCAGGGCCGTCCGCTGCTGGATGGACGCGGCGCCGCGACGGCGGGGGGGGGGCGGCACGGCGGGCTGCCTCGGGCCGACGACCCCTGATCGCAGATGCGCCCGGCGCGACGGCATGAAGCCCGCAAACGCGCCGATCTCGGGCGTAAGCTGTCAGGTGATGTCCGGACGTCAAGGAGAGGAGCCGCAGGGCGAAGTGAAGTGGTCCGAGGAGGGCGTGCCCTTCGCCCCGGACTATGACGATGTCTACTACTCCCGGAGCGGCATCGAGCAGGGGGACCTCGTGTTCGTGCAGGGCAGCGACCTTCCGGCGCGCCTCGGAGGAGGCGAGTCCATCACCATCCTCGAGACAGGCCTCGGGCTCGGCGTGAACCTGATCGCCGCCGTGCGCGCGCTCGTGGCGGCGGGGCGCGGCGAGCTGCGCCACGCCTCCATCGAACTGCACCCGCTGTCCGCGCCCGCCATGGCGGAGGTCCACGCGCGACTCGGGCGAGCGGACGGAGTGACGGCGGCGTTCATCGCCGCGTATCCGGAGCTCCTCGAGAGGGGGGAGGCGCTCCTGCGCCACGGGGGCCATGAGGTCCCGCTGCGGTTGGTCCTCGGGGACGGCGTGGCTGCCCTCCGAGAGCTCGACCTGCGGGCCGACGCGGTCTTCCTCGACGGCTTCGCCCCGGCCCGTAACCCCGCGCTGTGGTCTCCGGAGGTGTTCGCCGAGCTGGCGCGCCTCGCTCGGCCTGGGGCCAGCCTCGCGACCTACACCGCTGCCGGTGCGGTGCGCTCCGGACTGGATGCCGCAGGCTTCGACGTGCGGCGGTGTGAGGGGTTCGGGCTGAAGCGCCACCGGCTCGCGGGTCGGCGCCGAGCGGACGCCTGACTCTTCGTCGGCGCTCCTCCACTCCGCCCGGCCCCGGCCCCGACTCCGGCTTGGCCCCGGCTCGGCTTCGGTCCTCCAGGGCGGCGCCGCCCGCTGGTGGAGAAGTGGGCGCGCCTTTGGCCCCCCTGCCATAGCATCTGCACCATGCCCATCCCCCCGATTTCACGCCGCCGAGTCCTCCGTAGCGCCGCTGCGCTCGCCACGTCCGCGGCGGCCGCGCCCTTCATTCGAACCCGTCCGCTCAGGGATCGCCTCAAGCTGGCCGCCGTCGGGGTCGCGAACCGAGGGGCGGCGAACGTGGACGGCGTGCTCTCCCAGGACGTCGCGGTGATGTGTGACGTGGACTCCCGGATGCTGGCGCGCGGGTTGGCGCAGGTCGAGGCGGCCGGGCAGAAGCGCCCGAAGACCTACGTGGACTGGCGTGAGCTCCTCGACCAGGAGAAGGACCTCGCGGGGATCGTGATCTCGACCCCGGATCACCTGCACGCGCCGATCGCTCGGGCGGCGCTGCGTCGCAAGATCGCCGTGTACTGCGAGAAGCCGCTGACGCGAACGGTGGGCGAGGCGCTCGAACTCCAGGAGCTGGCGAAGACCGCGGGCGTGGCGACGCAGATGGGGACGCAGATCCACTCGACCGACAACTACCGCCGGGTGGTGGAGGCGATCCGCGCCGGGGCGATCGGCGACGTGCATACGGTGCACGTCGTGTGCCGGAAGTCATGGTCCAACGGGAGGTTCACCGAGCCCAAGCCCGCCCCCAAGGAGCTGAACTGGGACCTCTGGCTTGGGCCCACCCCCGAGCGGCCGTATTGCGACGGCGTGCACCCCGCCAACTGGCGGCGCTTCTGGGCGTTCGGGACCGGGACGGTGGGGGACATGGCCTGCCACTGGGTCGACCTCGTGCACTGGGCGCTCGACCTGAAGACCCCCGTGGCGATCGAGGTGGAGGGGCCCTCGGTGGACCCTGTGGGGACCCCCGAGTGGATGCACGTGAAGTGGTCACACGCGGCGGCGGGCGACCGCAAGGCGGTGGACGTGCACTGGTGGGACGGCGGGTCCGCGCCCGAGGGCGCCCCCCAGGGGGACAGCCACGTGTTCATCGGCACCCGCGGCCGGATCGTCTCGAACTACTCCTCCATGAAGGTGGAGCTCACGGACCCGGCGGAGCAGTGGCAGGCGCCCGCGCGGTCCATCGCCAGCTCGCCTGGACACCACGTCGAATGGCTTGACGCCATCGAGAAGGGGACGCCCACGAGCCCGCTCTGCAGCTTCGACTACTCGGGCCCGCTGACCCAGACGGTGCTCCTGGCCACCGTGGCGTACCGCGCCGGAGGGCAGGCCAGGTGGGACGCCGGGAAGGCCGCGTTCGACGTCGAAGCCGGGCTGCTCAAGAGCGAGGACCGGCCGGGCTGGGACGTGTGATCGGGGCGTCCCCGGGCGAGATCGTCGGGGCTCTCACGGTCAGACTCGAACGGTGACGCGCCGGGTGGGCCGCAAGGGCTGCGGGTTGGCCGCGCACCGAAGGGGCGTGGGGCCTCGCAGGCTTGGCGCCGGGGTCTCCGGACCCTGGAGTGGCGACCCGGCACGGGGGCGGCAACGTGGCCGCTCCAACGGCCCCTGGGCCGGCTCCCAGGCCTCGCCCCTTGGCTGGCGGCTCGCTCGCCTGCCGGGGCGCCTGGGGCTGTCGCTGCGGCATGGGGAGCGGGCCCCGATCCCATTGAAGGCGGCGCCGTTTTCTTGAGGGTGACCCGTCTTCTTGAGGGTGACTCGTCTTTTTGAGCGTGACACCGTCGCGTCGCAGGTGACACGGGCTCGTCGAAGGCGACATGGGCTCGTCGCAGGCGGCGCTGGCTCGATGGCGATGGCGCCGGCGCCCCAGGGGTGACCCGGACCTCAAACCCGGTCTACCAGCGCGGTGGCCGGGCCGGCTCAGGCCCGCGGGTGGGCCTTCTCGTAGATCTCCTGCAGCCGCGCCACAGAGACGTGGGTGTAGATCTGGGTCGTGGCCAGGTGCTCGTGTCCGAGGAGCTCCTGCACGGACCGCAGGTCGGCGCCGCGGTCGAGCAGGTGGGTGGCGAAGCAGTGGCGCAGGGTGTGGGGTGTCGCCCGGCGAGTGATGCCTGCGCGCAGGGCGTGCTTGGCCACGATGGTCTCCAGGCTACGGGTGCTGAGGCGGCCGCCGGAGCGGTTCAGGAACAGCGCGTCGCCCGCGGCGCTGGTGGGGGCCGGGCGCCTGGGATCGGAGAGGTGGTTCGAGAGCGCCTCGACGGCGAAGCGGCCGAGGGCGACCAGCCGTTCCTTGCGGCCCTTGCCCAGGACCCGCCCGACCCCGCGGCCGAGGTCGAGGTGCGCGCGGTCCAGGCCGACCGTCTCGGCTGCCCGGGTGCCAGCGCTGTACATGAGCTCGAGGATCGCCTTGTCACGCAGCCCGCCTGCGGTCGTCTCGTCCGGTGCAGCGAGGAGGGCCTCGATCTCCGCCTCCGAGAGCACGCCGGGGAGGTGGCGGGAGCTGCGGCGCTGGCGGAGGCCCGTGGCCGGGTTGACCTCGAGGAGCCCCTCGTGCACGAGGCTCTTCAGGAAGGACCTCGCGGCGGAGAGGCGGCGCTGGATCGTCGAGCGGGCGAGGCCGCGGTCGTCGAGGTCTCCGAGCCAGCCGCGCAGGGCGCGCGGCGTGACCGTCGCGTGCCCGGTGACGCCGCGCCCGGCGAGGAAGCCCACGAGGTCCGCGAGGTCAAGCCCGTAGGCACGCAGGGTGTGCTCCGAGGCGCCGCGCGTCACGCGCATGCGCTCGATGAAGGCGTCGACCCGGGGCCAGAGGTCGGACTCCAGCTGGCGAGGCTCCGCGGCGTTCACCGGCTCTTGCGGCGGCCCCGGCGGCGGTCGTCGTCCTTGGACTCGTCCTTTGACTTGGACTCCACGGCCTGCATGGCCTTGGCCTGGGCCCGAAGTCCTTCGAGGAGGACCTCGCGGGAGCGCGGGTTGATCCCGGCCGTGAAGCCCTCGGCCTCCGAGCGGGCGAGGGCCTCGCTCAAGTCCTTGCCGGCTGCGGCCTGCAGCACCATGAACTCCTGGCAGGTGACGATCTGGAGCTCGAGTTCGGCGATCTCTGCGCGGAGCAGGGCGAGGACCTTGTTCGGGTCCTCCTGGCTGGCCTCGGCGGGACCCGATCCAAAGGAGAGGAGCGTGGCGAGGAGCGCACTGCCGGCGCACAGGACAGGTGTCTGAAAGCGTTGCATACGGTTTCCTTATCGGCCGGGGGGACCGAAGGGTGAAGCGCGGATTGCTCGGGGGGGGCCAGAGGTCCCGGCAGGGCCCCAGGGATGCCGAGGAGCCCACTCCGGGGACCTCAGCAGGGCGCCCGGGGGGGGCCGAGGTCGTGCGGGGCCGACCTTCGCCGCGGGCGCGCCGGTCTAGTCGGGGGCGTTCGAGGGGGGCTCGGGCAACCTCTTCGAGAGCACCAGCGGTATCAGGAGCAGGACCGCTCCCACGACGTAAGGCGCGAGGGCCCCGAGGCCGTAGTACAGCAAGCCGCCTGCGATGGGTCCGACCACGCGGGCGAGGCTCCCGAAGCTCCGGAAGACCCCGAGTGCGAACCCCTGGCGGTCGTCCGGGACGTAGCGGCTCGCGAGGGAGCTGAGGCTCGGCATCACCAGCGAGCTTCCCACCGCCACGAGGGCGAGCCCCGTGTAGAGGATCGCGGGCGAGGCGGCCTTGGTCACCGCGGCGATCACGAGGAACCCCGGGAGGGTGAGCGCCATGCCGAGGGTCGCGACCCGTCGCTCCCCGACCCGCGGCACGAGGCGCCGGACGATGCCGCCCTGCACGAAGGCGATCGTCAGCCCGATGAAGACGAACATCCAGGCGTTGTCCCGGGGCCCGTAGCCCAGGTGCTCGGCCGCCAGGAAGACCAGCGTGAACTCCATGGCCCCGAAGGCCGCGAAGTAGATGAAGTACGCGAGGTTCAGCGTGCGAACGCCGGGGAAGGTCAGGCCACCCTGGGCTGCGAACGGGTTGATGCTCCTCTTCTCGGCGGTGTCCGCGGCGGCCACCAGGGTCTCCGGGAAGCGGGCCGCGGCCCAGACGAGGTTGATCAGCGCGAGCCCGAAAGCGATCAGCGCAGCGCCGCTGAAGGGGTTGACCCCGGGCATGTCGGGCAACGAGGCCGAGAGGTCCCAGCCGGAGGCGAGCCCGCCGAGGGCAGGGCCCACCACGAAGCCCAGCCCGATGCCCGCGCCGAGGATGCCCATGCCCTTCGCGCGGTCGGCCTTCTTGTGGGTGTCTGCCACCGCGGCCGAGGCGATCGAGATGTTGCCCGCCATGATCCCGCCCGCCAGGCGCGCGGCGATCAGCAGAGCGAAGCTGCCCGCGAAGAACCACACCACGTAGGAGAGCGCCGTCCCCGTCAAGGTGAGGAGCAGGATCGAGCGCCGGCCTCGGCGATCGGAGAGCCCGCCCCAGATCGGCGCGAAGATGAACTGCAGGCCCGAGTAGAGGGAGCCGAGGAGCCCACCGAACAGGACGATCACCGCGAAGCGATCCTCGACCAGGGTCTCCAGCCAGCCCGCGAGTCGCCCCACGAGGCTCTCCGGACCCTCCTCCGCCACGTACCAGTCCAGCATCTCGGGGAAGAGCGGGAAGATGACCGAGAAGCCGACCATGTCGAGGAACACGGTCAGGAACACGAGCCCCAGCACGCCCTTGCGGGAGCCCGAGTTGGGGTCGGCGGTGGGGCCAGTGGTGGGACCAGAGGGGGACTGGGGGGCGGTGGTACTCATGGTGGATGTTCCTCCGGGAACGCGCGGGGCGGTATAGAGTGCGGCCCCGATGGCAGAGGTCCAGACCCAACCCGCGAGCGTTCGCCTGAGAGGTCGAGCGCAGGACCTCGCGGATCTCGTGGCCCGCGGGCTCGATGTCCCCGCTGCGCTCCTGCGCCTCGCCCACCGGCCTGGTCTCGTGGCCCTCGATAGCGCGAGCGGGGCGCCGGGGCGCTGGTCCCTCGTGGCGTTTGACCCGCTCGAGCAGGTCCCTGGTCCAGGGTCGTGGGGCGCTGCTCCGGCTGACCCCAGCGGGCAGGACCCCAGCGGGCAGGACCCCAGCGGACAGGACCCCAGCGGACAGGACCCCAGCGGACAGGACCCCAGCGGGCAGGACCCTAGCGAGCCGGAGCCCATCGGCATGGGCTCTGACCGAGAGGGACTCGACCGCCAAGACCTCAGCCCGCACTCACCCGGTGGCCGGGCCTCGCTCCAGGGAGGCGCGCCCCCGCAGCCCGCTGGTTCGGGCCCGGCCGCCGAGGCGCGACCTGCGAGCCTCGAGGGCCTCCGCCGCGTCCTCGATGGCGTGACATGGGAGGGCGAGCTGCCCCCGGGGCCCTTCAGCGGTGGCTTCATCGGGGCGATCGCGTACGACCTTGGAGTCGCGGGCGAGGCGCTGGAGCTGCCCGCCGCTGCGTGGCCTCAGCCGCCGATCACCGGGGGGATCTACCGCGACTGGCTGGTCTTCGAGCTCGACGAGACGGGGACCGTGCGCGGGGCCCACCTCGTCGTGGCGGACCGGGCCGGCTCCGGGGACGACGGGGCTCAGCGCGCTGCGAGCGTGCTCGAGGATCTCGGGCGGGAAGTGGGGGGGCCCGAGCCCCAGTCGCCCACCGCGCACCGGCGCCAGGTCTCGTCGGGCGAGCACCAGGCCCGGGTCGAGCGTGCCCGGGCGCTGATCGCGAGGGGGGAGATCTACCAGGCCAACATCTGCCACAGGATGACCGCGCCGGCCTCGACGGGGCCCCTCGACCTCTACCTGGAGCTGCGCAAGCAGAACCCCGCACCGTACATGGGCTACCTCGGCTTCATGTTCCCGGACGGCGCGGAGGGCGCGATCCTCTCGTCGAGCCCCGAGCTCCTGCTGGAGCTGGAGGCGCGCCACGTGGAGGGGCGGCGGGCGAGGACTCGGCCCATCAAGGGCACGATCGCGTGCGGAGCAGACGCCGCGTCGGACGCCGTGCAGAAGGAGCTCCTGCTGGGCAGCGAGAAGGATCGCGCCGAGCTGGCCATGATCGTGGACCTCGAGCGCAACGACCTCGGGCGGGTCGCGGTCCCAGGCGGCGTCTCGGTGGGCGAGTTCCCGCGCCTCGAGACCTACCGAGGCCTGCACCACCTGGTCACGGAGGTGAC
>CBFHHK010000143.1:7257-12189 GCA_965655435.1 Planctomycetota bacterium
GGTGAGGTGCGGCCGGAGTGCGAGGCCGTGGACGTGGTCGCGGCGCTCTTCCCCGGCGGCTCCATCACAGGAGCCCCGAAGCTGCGGAGCATGGAGGCGATCGGTGACATCGAAGGCGAGGGGCGCGGCTTCTTCACGGGCTCGATGGGCTTCATCGATGTTCAGGGTCGCGCCACCTTCAACATCCTGATCCGCACGCTGATCCACCGCACGGAGGGGGACGGTCGCCGGGAGGTCTCCTTCCACGTCGGGGGCGGCATCACGTGGTCCTCGGACGCGGAGGCCGAGGACGCGGAGACGATGTTGAAGGCCTCGGCCCTGATCGCCGCGTTGAGCGGATCCGCACTCCAGGATGGGCCCTGACCGCCGCCGGGCGCCCCTTTGGCTCTGGGGGCTCTAGGGGCTCTGGGGGCGTCCCCCTCGGTGTTCGTAAGTCCTCCGTGGGGGCAGCAGAGCCCGCGGCGTGGACGCGGAGGTCCCGGGGCGGAGGCCGCATTCCGCCGTTAACGCCCTCCTTTCTTGCGGGTGCCCGGCGGACCTCCGAACATGGGGCACGACGCCCATCTCCCGCCCCCCGTCCACGGAGGACCCCGATGATCTCCTCGCTCGCTCTCTCTCTCTCGCTCTTCGCCGCCGCACCTGCTGTGGCGCCCGAGCCCGCCGCCGCCCCTCCCACACCGCTCTCGCTCGCCGTCCCCCAGGATGATGAGGAGAAGCCGGACAAGCGTGATGAGGTGAAAGACGAGCTCAAGGCCCTGAAGGGACACGTGGGCAAGCGTGGGGCCGAGGACATCGAAGCGATCCAGGTCATCGCGACCCTCAAGGCGGAGTTCCCCGAGAGCGGCCCCAAGGACCGCAAGGCGATCGTGAAGGGCATCAACGCCTGCCTCAAGTCGAAGCGGAAGCTCACGAAGGAGAAGCTCTTCGACAACAAGCTCCACCTCGCTGCGGCGGAGGCCCTCGGGAGCATGGGGCCGGAGAGCGTCAAGGACCTCTCTGGCTGGGTCGATCACAAGGCCTTCGTCAAGGACCTCGACATGCGCAGGACGCTGATCCTGAGCCTCGGGAACACCAAGGATGAGGACGCCGTCGATCCGCTCGTCGACCTCCTGACGAACCACGAGCCCGCGGTTCAGGCGGCGGCCGCCCAGGCGCTGGGGAACTTCGGGTTCCTCGATCAGAAGGACCGCAAGTCCGTCTTCAAGAAGGTCCTCGATGTCATCACCCAGGTGAAGAACGCGCTCGATGTGGGGCAGACCGATCCGATCGTTCAGGACCGCTACGACACGATCGCTGGGCCCATGCTGACCACCCTCCAGAAGCTCTCCGGTCACGATGCCCGGGACGCGCTGGTCTTTCGCAAGTGGTGGAACAAGAACAAGAAGGCGGATTGGGACGAGGGGAAAGACTGACGCGGCCGCGTCGTCCCTCCGTTCATGACCACCGAATCACGCCGGGACCCAGGTCGACCTGCCGGAGCCGGTCTCGCCGGCGGTGGGTTGTGGCTGTTCGTGCCGGTGGCCACGGTCCTCTTCCTGGCGGTCCGTGACCGGGTCTTCCCCGCTGGCCCAGGCGGGGCGTCCGCTCCGCCGGTGGCCCCTGGGTCTCTCGCCGAGCTCATTCCTCTCGGGGGATGGGGGGCGGAGATGGTCCGGGCGGCGGACGGGGCACGCCTCCGGATCCGGCTGGAGCCTCTTCACCCGGACGCGAGACGGCAGGCCTTCGACGCCGAGGTCCTCGCTGAGCGCCTGGGGTTGGAGCGGGGCGGCGTGTCCGCCGAGGACGGCGGCCCGCAGCCCTGGCGTCTGACCCTGGTGGCTGAGGCGGGCTCCGCCCCGCCGTCTCCAGTTCAGGGAACCTCGTCGGGCGACCCGCGCCCTCCCCGTTCGCCGCTGGTCTCCACCCTCTCCGGAGTCACCGTCTCTGGCCTCGCGCCGATCGTGAGTGAGGCCGTGGAAGCCGGCGCCGGGGTCGATGTCCTCGACGCCCTCCTCGGGGCGGCTGACGCGCCGCTGTCGGTGGGGGAGCGACAGGACCTCATCCTCTGGGGGCCTGCCCCCGGACCCGAGACCTCACCCCCGATGGTGGGGGTTCCTGGCCTGGGCTCCACTCTCCTGCTCCCTGAGGTTCGTGACGCCCGCCGGCGTTCGGAGGCGGTCGCCTGGACGGGCGCGCGCTCTGCCTCAGGTTCAGAGGGCGCCCGATGATCGCGGCCACGCTGCTCTCCCTCGTGGCGGGCCTGCAGGTCCCGGCAGAGCCCGTCGGCTCGACGGATAGCGGCGCCCCCGTGCCCACCTCCGAGCTCGACCGCCTGCGCGCGAGGGAGCGTGAGCTGCTCGAGCGGATCGCGAAGCTGGAGTCGGAGCTGAGGGCCGAGAGGTCGCGCAGTCTCGCGCGGCAGGAGGAGTGGATCTCCTTCACCCGATTGCTCCAGGGCTTCGAGATCCCGGCGCTGCCGAGCCCCCCCGACTTCGTGGCGGAGGCCCTGGTCGCCCCGCGAGATCCGGCGGCCGAGGCCCTCGAGCGGGCCGAGGCCGCGCGCCGAGCACGCGGCGCTCAGGTGGCCGCCTCCCTGCGGACCCTGCTGAGGGCGGAGAGCGTCCGGGGCTTTGACCTGCTCGAGGTGGGCCTGCTACACGAGTCCGAGGGGCGCGTCTGGACCGGTCCGGTCATCGCCCGTCTGATCGACGAGCGCGGCCGGATGGTCGGGATGCTGAAGGCCGCCAGGCTGCGGTTGGAGGTCAGCCGCTCCTCGCGCTCCATCACGGTCATCCTCGAGGACGGCTATGAGTCGCGGGGCGGCGTGCGGCGCGCGTTCGAGGGAGGCGCCGCCGAGCCTGCCGGGCTGGACAAGCCCGGAGCGATGGACAAGCCCGGAGCGATGGACAAGCCCGGAGCGATGGACAAGCCCGGAGCGATGGGCGAGCCGGGAGCCATGGGCGGAGGCCGGCGCCGGGTCTATCTCGGCGCGGTGGACCCCGAGCCCTGGATCGAGGCGCTCCCCGAGCTCGTGGATCCCGTGCTGCTCACCAGGGGGAGCGACGATGGGCTCTGGGACCTCGACGACCTGCGAGTGCAGCTGGTCCGACTGCTCCACGAGGCCGCCCAGGCCGGCGACCCGCGCTGGCGCCTCGTCGGCCTCGGCGGCGTGCGGGGCAACGACATGCGGGACGTACAGTTCGCCGAGCTGGACCCTGTCACCGGGCGGGCTCAGCGGCGGGTCTTCGCCGACAGCGCGCGGATCCGGCTGCGACCGAGCGGGGGCGTCGAGCTGCAGTTCGAGGGAGGGACCGTTCGCCGCGGCACCCGCGTCGCGCCCTTCCTTGGGGGCAAGTACCGCATCGTCATGCCCAGAGCTCGCGCGGAGGACTGGCGCGAGGCGGCGCTGCCAGGGATCGCCCCGCCGCCCCTTCGGCCGGTCCGTGAGCAGGGCCAGCCCTCGAGCCGCGCCGAGGCACCGCCGCCGGCACCGTCCACCGCGCAGCAGAAGGACGCCTAGGGCGAGCGGGTGGGGGCGAGGCCCAGCGCGCAGGCCCAGCGGGAAAGCCCAGCGGGAAAGCCCAGCGGGAACGCTCAGCGGGAACGCTCAGCGGGGGGAGATCAGCAGGTCACCCTCAGCGGGGCAGGCGCTGCGGCGGGTCGGTCGTCGGCTCGGACCGGAGGCCAAGCCGGCGGCTCCGGGGGGAGCTGGGCCGGGGGACCGGACGGAGGACTCGGCGGAGGACTCGGCGGAGATCATCGAGGAACCCGCCTCGTCGGTCCGGTAGCCTTGCGGCCGTGAGTCTCTTCGACGACGTCCCCAGGCGCCCACGTGGCGGCACCCGCGGCCGAGGATCGCGTCCTCGGCGCTCGGCGGTGGAGCCGTCGCGCCCCGCGAACGGTGGGGGCGAGCCCGCTCCAGCGGGAGCGGACCAGGGACAAGAAGCTGGGGCCGGGGCGGCTCCGGTGGAGTCGGTGTCCCAGCTCACCGCGCGGATCAACTCGGCGCTCAAGGGCTTTGGGCGGCTGGCCATCGAGGGGGAGATCAGCCGGCCGAAGACCGTCGCCTCGGGGCACGTCTTCTTCACGCTCAAGGACGGCTCGGCCGTGCTGGACGCGAAGGTCTGGCGCTCCGCCGCCTCTCGCGCTCTCTCGTCAGTGGGCAAGCTCACCGAGGGGGCGCGTGTGGTCTGTCACGGCAGCCTGGACGTGTACGCCCCTTACGGGAAGCACAGCCTCATCGTCGATCGCATCGAGCCGCGGGGGATGGGCGCGCTGCTCGCGGACCTTGAGCGGCTCAAGGTGCAGCTCCGGGAGGAGGGGCTGATGGATCGGCGCCGACCGCTGCCGAGGTTCCCTGCCAGGGTGGGCGTCGTCACGAGCCGCGACGCCGACGCCTGGCGCGACTTCCTCAGGACCCGTTCCCTGCGCTGGGCGGGCTACCCCGTACGCCTCGTGCACTCCCGCGTCCAGGGCCAGGCGGCAGCTCGCGAGGTCGCAGGCGCCATCCGCCGGCTGGACGAGAGCGGGGTGGACGTGGTGGTCGTCTGCCGCGGCGGCGGCGCGATCGAGGACCTGTGGTGCTTCAACGAGGAGGTGGTGGCCCGGGCCATCTGGGCCTGCAGCGTCCCGGTTGTGACCGGGGTCGGGCACGAGTCCGACACCACCCTCGTGGATCTCGTCGCCGATCACCGGGCGCACACCCCGACGGACGCAGCCCAGACGGTGCTCCCGGACCGGGCCGCGCTGATGGAGGCGATCGAGCGGCAGGGCGCGTACCTCGGCGACGCGATGGAGCGCGTGGTGGAGGGCCGCACGGGTCGCTTCGCGCGGGCGGCGCGGACCCTCCGGCTCAGGACGCCTGCGCGGCTCCTCGAGGAGCAGAGCGCGCGGGTCGAGGCTGCGGGCCACCGCGGGCGGAGCGCGACGACCTCGGCGATCCAGGTGGCCGCG
>CBFHHK010000144.1:0-8271 GCA_965655435.1 Planctomycetota bacterium
GACTGGAGCCCCGAGCCGGAAGTCACCTGGGCGCGGATGACCTTGAACATCCCGGGCGTGAGCTCGGTGCCCGCAGGGACCGCCTGCCTGAGGACCGCCTGGCGCTTCCAGACCGTGACCTCAAAGCGCACCTGAATCGTGCGGTAGAGCCGGTCACCGATCCAGACCTCGACGGGGACCTGGACCTTCCCGGGGAAGACGCGGTCGATGCGGAACGAGGTGCGCAGGCGCGGCTCGTCGTCCGACGCGGGCAGGACGAGGTCAGGGAGGTCCATCGTCGGCCTCGCCTCGGCGTCCATCCCCGTGAGGGCCGCCCGGAGCGCCTGGCTGGCCTCAGCGGTGACGCGCGTCCCGGGGACGGTCGTCGTGGCGGAGGTCACCCGGCAGCGGGGCGCGCCCGTGACCGTGATCTCGACATCCGGCAATGACTGCCGCAGGGAGGCCTTGAGAAGGTCCGCCCGCAGGAAGCGGTGGTACCCCGGGGCCGGCGCGTATCCAAGCGACGCGGCCCGGACCCGCTCGACCTCGGCGGCGTCGTCGCCCTCCACCCGAGCGACCTCGCTGACGGAGATCTCCATCCCGGAAGAGGTGGCCTCGGACGGCAAGACGATGGAGACGCCGCCGGCACAGAAGAGGAGTAGTGTCGTGGTAATCATGTTGGATCAGCGGATGAGCTGGTTGACCTGCTGGAGCATCTCGTCCGAGACGCGGATGGCCCGGCTGTTCACCTCGTAGTTGCGCTGCGCGACGATCAGCGAGACGAGCTCGTCGACGGTCTCGACGTTGGAGCGCTCGAGGTAGCCCTGCTTGACCATCCCGGCGCCGGCCGTGGTGGGCTGGGTCGCTGCGGGGTCGCCGGAGGACGGCGTACCGGCGAAGTAGTTGCCGCCCATGGCCCGGAGGCCAGTCGGGTTCGGGAACACGTGCAGGCGGATCGTGCCGATCTGGTTCTGCACGTTGCCCTCCCCGAGGGAGTAGACCTCACCGTCGGCGGAGATCGAGATGCCCTGGCTGTCCGGGGGGATCTGAACCTGGTCGCTGAGCAGGTAGCCCTCGGCGGTCACGAGGCGACCGTTGGCGTCCTGCCGGAACGTGCCGTTCCGGGTGTAGCGCTGCTCGCCGTTCGGGAGCTCGATCTCGAAGAAGCCAGCCCCCTCAACGCCGAGGTCGAGGGAGTTCCCCGTGAGCTCGAGGACGCCCTGCTGCATCTCCTTACGGGAGCCCGAGACCTCGGTACCCGAACCAATCTGGAGGCCGGTCACGTCGTTCTGGTTGTTCGCCAGCGGCAGACCCGGCTCGCGATAGGTCTGGTAGAGCAGCGAGCGGAACGAGAGGCGGCTCTTCTTGAAGCCACTCGTGTTCACGTTCGCGATGTTGTTCGCGATCGTGTCCACCTGGAACTGCTGGGCCTTCATGCCGGAGGCCGCGGTGTAGAGTGAACGAATCATGGTGCTTGGGTCGCTAGGGTCCTGACCGGCCTCAGCGATAGAGGCGGCTGAAGCTCTGGTCGATGGTCTTGAATGCCTGGGATGCGGACTCGAAGGACCGCTGGGCGGCGATGAGCTCGACGAGCTCGTCGATGGTCTCGAGGTTGGCGCGCTCGAGGAAACCCTGGTTCAGCGTGGCGTCGGTGTCGGAGTACTCCGCGCCCTCACGAAGGCGGAAGCCGCCGTACTCGTCGGGCTCGACGGAGCGCGGATCCTCGACGTTCACGATGCGGATCTGGCCCAGCGCGAGCCCGTCCTGGACGACCCTCCCGTCACCGTTGATCCGAACGGCGCCCTTGAGAGGGTCGATGACCCCGCGCCCGCCGGCCCACTGGACGGGGAACCCGCTGGGGTTCACGAGGACGCCCCGCTCGGTCAGAGAGAATTCGCCGTTGCGGGTCAGGATTTCGTTGTCAGCGCCCTCGAGGACGAAGAAGCCCGGGCCATCCAGCGCGAGGTCGAGCGAGTTGCCGGTGCTCTGCAGCACGCCCTGGCTCATGTCGAGGCGCGAGGCGGCGGCGACCTGCGTGTGGCCCGCGTCGTCCGCCCAGTTCCCCACGCCGTGTGCGACGTGGAGCATCCGCTTGAACCCCGTCGCGTCCGCGTTGGCGATGTTCGAGCTGATGATCTCGACGCGCTGCTGGTTGGCGCTCATGGCGGCAACCGTTCGATAGAGCCCGACGTTCATGCCGGTCCCTACGCAAGCGGGGTGCCAACCGCGCTCAGCGCCCCTGAGCGCGGTTCAGCCGCGCCCATCGGGAAAGATCTTCCCGTCGGGGGTCAGCGAGCGCCGGAAAGATGTTCCGGGCCTCGGACGATCCGCACCAGGCGGAAGGCACCCGCCACCGGGTCCGCTGGCTGCCCCTCGACGTCCTCTGTCTCCACCGCGAACCCGCGGGCTCGAGCTCGCCTCAGGAAGCCCGGGAGCCGCGTCCGGCCGGGATCGGCGAAGAGCGCCGCCCCATCCGGCGCCATGTAACGCTCGACGACGTCCAGCAGGGGCTCCTGGAGCCTGGCCTCATAAGCAACATCGCAACCCACCAGCAGATCGAAGACCCCTGCCTCCGACCGCTCGAGCTCCCGCCAGTCCAGGTTCCAGGTCTTCGCCCCGTCGAGCCCGTTGAGCGCCGCGTTGATGGGCAGGACCGCGAGGGAGAGGGGATCATGGTCCGACAGCGTCAGCTCCGCGGGCCCCTCCACGGCCATGGCGGCCGCGATCCCCACCAGACCCAGTCCCGCGCCAAGCTCGAGGATGCGCGCGCCGCTCTCCGGCGGCGCGGCCGCGATGCGGCGCGCCATGGCAGGCGCCGAGTCCCAGAGCCAGGCCCAGTAGGGCATGGAGTCATTGAACTCGTTCCTGGCCACCACCGCGTCGTCGTCCAGGAGGGCGTCCGGTGCCGCGGGGACGAACAGCTCCACCTCCAGGCCCGCCGAGACCTCATGGGACTGACGGGCCCAGCCACCTGCCAGGTCGGGGAGTCGGGCTTCGAGGTTCACGGAGAGACTCTAGCGAGAGACGCGTTCCAGGGCGCGAGGCGGCGGTGATCAAGGGGCGGGGGCCGGGGCGCGACGCGCTCCGACCCCCGCCTCTCTCCTCAGGTCAGGGCCCCCTGGGAGGGGTCAGCCTGGATCAGACCAGGTTCACCGTCTCGGCCAAGACCTCATCCTGAGTGGAGACCACCCGGGCGTTGGCCTGGTAGCCGCGCTGGGCCTCGATGAGGCGCACGAATTGCTCCGCCGTGTCCACGTTGGAGTTCTCCAGCGAGCCGGAGATCACGGCGCCCGCCTTGCGGATGTCGCCTGCGCCATAGCGCGCCTCCCCCGAGTTCGGAGTCTCCTCGAACATGTTGTTTCCGGCGCTCCGCAGGCCCTCATCGTTCTGGAAGGTGACGACCCCCAGGGCGCCGAGGGAGCGCGTCTGACCGTTGGAGTAGAAGCCGTCGATCTGACCTGTGGTCGAGACCGTGATGTTCGCCAGCTCACCGTCGCCGAACCCGTTCTGGTCGAAGACATAGGCCGTCCCCGCGCTACCGAACTGGGTCAAGCCGTCGACCGAACCGTCCGCCCCGAGGTCGATGGCGACCTCCTGGACGGGCTGGCCCGTGAACTGCAGCTGCATCCGCGTATCGACGGATCCGAGCCCCGTGGGGGAGCCGTCCGGGGCGAAGGAGATCCCGGTGATCGGGTCCGCTGCGCTGCCCTTACCGACCACGCCCTCGCTGGGGTCGAGGTCGGCGTAGAGGTTCCACGTCAGGTCCGCCTGACGTTCGTAGCGCATGGTCACCGAGTGGGCCACGCCGGCAGAGTCGTAGACCTCGGTCGAGGTCGTGACCGTGTCCGGCCCTGTCCCGTCCGTGGTCACCGACATGGCGTAGGCGCTGAAGTCCGTCCCGCCAGTGTTGGACGCACCATCGGACAGCGAGAGCAGGAGGTTCGCCTTCCCCGCGGTCTGCGCCGTGGCCACGAGGCGCCCGGAGCCGTCGACCGAGACGACCGCGTCCGTGTAGAGCGAGTCCAGGTAGCTCACGAGGTCCTGCATCGTCGTACCGTCGTTCGCCGCGCCGAAGGTGAAGGTCCCTGAGACCGGGGAGCCGTCCGTGTCCTCACCGACCACCTGGATCTGATCCCCGCTCACGTACTCGCTGAGGTTGGCCGTCAGGTCGTTCAGATTCGCCGTGCTCAGGTCGCTGGGGATCGGCGTCTCCGTACCGCTCTGGATCGTCGTGGAGAAGCCCACCAGCTGCGTCAGGTCCGCGACACCCGCGGGCGGGTTCAGGTCGATCGAGAAGGACCCCCCCTTGCGATTCGTCGTGACCGCGATCTGCCCGGCGCCGTTCACGGTGGCCGTCACGTCCTGCAGCGCGTTGATGGCCGCGGCGATCGCGGTGGAGGTCACGTCCCCCGTCGCGGGGTCGCTCGCCACGATCACCTGCTGGGGCACGCCGCCGTTCGCGACGAGCTCCATGGCGACGATATCGCCGGGCGCCCCGCCCACGGCCGAGACGTTGTAGGTGCCGCTCGTTCCGGCGCTTGCGATCTCTGCCGAGGTGCCCATGGAGAAGGACGAGTTGGCGGAGAGCAGCTCGGCGAGGGGGCCCTCGACCACGGCCGAGAGGTTCCCCTTCATGGTCACGTCGGTGGTGAGCTGCGGGGGGAAGAGCGAGGCCACATCGAGGGCGATGGCCGAGCCGTTGGGGTCCAGGACCCGCATCCCCGACCCTTGGTCCACGAGGTTCTGCTGCGAGTCGAGGCCGAAGGTGCCCACCCGGGTGAAGCTGCGGCCGTCGCCGCTGTCCAGCGCGAAGAAGCCCCCGCCCTCGAGCGCCAGGTCGAAGACGCGCCCCGTGTCCGAGAGCGCCCCCTGAGTGAAGGTCTGGTCGACGCTGGCGAGGCCCACGCCGTAGCCGACCTGCATGCCGTTGATCCCGCCGACGCCGCTGCGCGGACCGCTCGCGAACCTGAAGTTGCGCGAGAAGTTGTCCGCGAACACCGCGCGGCTCTTCTTGTAGCCGGGGGTGTTCTGGTTGGCGAGGTTGTTACCGATGACGTCGATCCACTGCTGGTGTGAACGCATCCCGGAGAGGGCAGAATAGAAGGATGAAGGCATAAGACTACGGTTGGCTCAGGTGGTGGATTCGATTGGAAGGGAGGCGCCGGGGAGCGTGGATCAGAAGGACTCGCTGGAGCCCTCGCCCTCACCCTCGCCCTCGTCTTCTCCGACGATCTCGTCCCCGTCCCCGACCTCGCCGAGGACCTCGGCGACCCGCGCGAGGGGCACATCGATCCCGTCGATCCCGAGGAAGATCTCCCCGTTCTGGACCCGGGCTGAGTCCACAGCGCCCTCCATCATCTCGCCCGAGGCCGGGTCACGATAGCCGACCCGCTGGCCGACGAGACCGCTGGCGCCGGTGAGCTGATCCATCAAGGCGTTGCCCTGCTGGAGACGAGCCATCCCGACGAGGTTCTCGTTGACCAGCTCCATCTGCTCCAGCGACGAGAACTGCGCCAGCTGGGCGGCGAGCTCCTCATTCGACTGAGGCGACATGGGGTCCTGGTTCTGAAGCTGGGTGACCAGCAGCTGCGTGAACGCGTTCTTGTCGAGCTGCTGGTTGGCCGTCGCATTGGAGAAGCTCCGCTGCGCGTCCTGGATTCCGATTCCGTCAATCATGGCTGCCTGTTGGTGTGGTTTGAGTCTCAGGCGGTGAGGTCCACACCGCCCTCGGCGGTGCGTGTAGCGAGTTGTTGGAGGAGCGCCTCGGGGCTGGCGATGGGGCTGGCCTCATCTCCGCGCTGGGCATCGCGCGAGCCGGAGCTCTGGTGGCGCTCTCCCTGCTCGGAGCGAGACTGGGCGTCCGCCTCGGCGGACGTCATCAAGCCGAGGTTGAGCTCGACGCTCTCGGCCCCGTCGCGGCTGAGCCACGCCCGGAGCTCGGGGGCATGGGCCTCCAGGACAGCCAGCGTCTCGGCGCTCTCCGCGGCGATGGACGCATGAACGGCGCCTTGATCGACCTTCACGTGGAGCCGCAAGCGACCGAGGTCGACGGGGTTCAGGTTGATCGTCGCCTCCCGATCACCGCCCTGGATGCGCACCTTCAGCTGCTCGAGGATGGCCTCCGCGCGCTGCATGGAGGACGCGGGCTTGGCCGGCGCCGTCTTGTTCGTGGGTGCACCCGCGGCCGTCTCGACCCGGGTCCCCGCGGCGGTCGCGGCGGCGGGTGGGCGGTTGCCACCAGACGCCACCCCGGGCAGAGGCTGGCCCGTCCCAGGGGCCCTGAAGACCCCCGAGATCGCCGGCGCGGGTCCAGCAGAGGCTCCCATGGAGAGCGTCATCGGACCCGTGGGCTGTTGGGGCTGGGCCCCGAGGGTCGGGCCGTAGGGCGCCTCGGTGACGTCCTCAGGCTCGATGGTCGTGCCATGGGCGTCACCGGCGTCGGTCCACCCGGCGGCCTTCTCCTGACCGGAGAGCTTGCCACCGTGGCGCCCGGAGGCGGCCTTCTGCCCCCCCCTGAACTCCGCGCTGCGGCGGCTCGACCCGGACTGTTCGGTGGCGCGTTCCGCCTGACGCGCGGCGTCATTGCGCTGGGCGTCCGACCGGGCATCGCGGACCTGCTGGTCATCACGCACCGCCGACTCGCGGCGCCGGACCTGCTTGGCGGAGTCCGTTCGTCCGTCACGAATGCGCGCGGCGACGTTGTCCTCTACCTCCTCTCGGGACTGTCGCGTCGTCGTCCCCTCGGACGACTTCAGCTCCAGGTACTCCGAGAACTTCCCCGCAGCGGGGGTGCCGGCCGGGTTGCCCGCTCCAGGGGTGGTGGACGTGGGCGGCCGCTCCGTGCCGAGCGCCCGCCCTTCCATATCCATGGAACGAAGACTCGAATGGGACTTCAAGTACTCCATCGACGGCCATGGAGCAATGGCCGTGCCAAGCGCGCCGCGGGGCCGTGAACGAGGTCTCGGCCACAATCAGGTGGAAGACCTTTCCGGCCCCGGAAAGTCCTTACGCCCCTTTCTTTCGCAGGTCCGCCGACCCGTCGTCGTGACCGATCACCAGCGTGCGCGCGAGGTTGATGAAGAGGCCGGACTCCACGACTCCAGGGATCGCGTCGAGGGCGAGCTCCAGCTGAGCGGCGTCCGAGATGCCGCTCTCGAAGTGAACGTCGAGGATCTGGTTGCCATTGTCCGTCAGGTAGGCGGCGTCCCCCGCCTCGCGCAGCTTTGGCGCCCCGCCCAGGGCCCGGATCCCGCGCTCCACCGCCGCCCGCGCGAAGGGGACGACCTCGACGGGGAGGTCGAACGTGGTCCCCAGGGTGCCCACGACCTTCTCCGGCCCGACGACGACCACCATGTGCTCGGTGGCTGCCGCCACCACCTTCTCACGCAGCAGGGCGCCGCCGCCCCCCTTGATCATGGCGTAGTCCCCGTCGATCTCATCCGCCCCGTCGATGGTCACGTCGAAGCGCTCGACCTCGTCGAGGGTCGCCAGCGGGATGCCGAACTCGCGGGCCTTGGTCTCGGTGTCCACCGACGTCGGCACGCCGCGGATCACGAGGCCCTCGTCCCGGATCCGCTCGCCGAGCCGCTCGAGGGCGAAGAACACGGTCGAGCCGGTCCCCAGCCCAACGTCCTGCCCGGTCTCGACCACGTCTGCTGCGCGGCGACCCGCGGCTCTCTTGGAAGCGCTCATGGGGCCAACTTAGCGCCCAGGGCAGCCGGCTGCGATCATGGGCTGGGCTGCCCGAGGCGCTTGGACGACATCTGCGGATCCCTGTAGGGTCGTGCCCATGCTCCCCTCCCAGCGACCCCGCCTGATCACCTCCCTCGTGTTGCTCCTGGCCGCTTCCGCGGCCTCCCCCGCTACCGCGACCGCGCAGGACCGCGGCCCCAAGGGGAGCCGGCCCAACATCCTGTTCATCTTCAGCGACGACCACGCCACCGACGCCATCGGGGCGTACGGCGGGCGCCTCGCGGGGGTGGACCCCACGCCCCGCATCGATCAGCTGGCCAGCGAGGGCATGGTCTTCCGGCGCTCGTTCTGCACCAACTCCATCTGCGGGCCGAGCCGCGCCGTGATCCTCACGGGCAAGCACAGCCACGTGAACGGGTTCGAGCAGAACGGGAACCGCTTCGACGGGGGCCAGCCGACCTTCCCGAAGATGCTCAAGGAGGCCGGCTACACCACCGCCATGATCGGCAAGTGGCACCTGGGGAGCGACCCCCAGGGCTTCGACTACTGGGACGTGCTCCCCGGTCAGGGGGCCTACTACAACCCGCGCCTCAAGCGCGC
>CBFHHK010000144.1:8369-12084 GCA_965655435.1 Planctomycetota bacterium
CGGAGGGCCCCCGCGTCGTGGAGGGGCACTGCACGGACATCGTCACCGACCTCGCCCTCGAGTGGCTCGAGGGGAACAAGGACAGCGAGCAGCCCTGGCTGCTCATGTGCCAGCACAAGGCGCCCCACCGCACGTGGATGCCCGCCGCCCGGCACCTGGACCTGTACGCCGACATGGACCTCCCGGTGCCCGACACGCTGTTTGACGAGCACGCGGACAACTCGAGCGCTGCGGCTCGCTCCGAGATGACGATCGCGGAGCACATGTACCTCTTCTACGACCTCTTCGTACCGCCGGTGGAGGGCGCGGATCCGAAGAAGGGCGGCTCCCTGGACGCCTCGGGGCAGCGCAACCTGGACCGCATGACGCCGGAGCAGCGGGCCCTGTGGGACGCCGCCTACGGGCCGCGCAACGCCGCCTTCCGCGCGGCCGACCTCGAGGGCGAGGAGCTCGTTCGCTGGAAGTACCAGCGCTACGTGAAGAACTACCTGCGCTGCGTGCGCGGTGTAGACGAGAGCGTCGGGCGCCTGGTGGACTGGCTCGCGGAGAACGGCCTCGACGAGAACACGATCGTCATCTACTCCTCCGACCAGGGCTTCTATCTCGGCGACCACGGCTGGTACGACAAGCGCTGGATGTACGAGGAGTCCCTGGAGATGCCCTTCGTCATCCGCTGGCCGGGCGTCGTGCCCGCGGGGGGCACGTCGGACGCCCTGATCCAGAACCTCGACTACGCCCCCACGTTCCTCGAGGCCGCCGGCGCCGAGATCCCCGCGGACATGCAGGGTCGCTCCCTGCTCCCCGTGCTCGGCGGCGAGACCCCCGAGGACTGGCGCGACGCGATCTACTACCGCTACTTCGAGTTCCCCGGTCCGCACCAGGTCGCCAAGCACTACGGCATCCGCACCGACCGCTACAAGCTCATGTACTTCCACGACATCGACCAGTGGGAGTTCTATGACCTCCAGGAAGATCCCGACGAGCTCACGAACGTCTTCGGCGCCCCAGAGCACACCGCCCGCATCGCCCGCCTGGCCACGCGGCTGGGTGAGATGAAGGCCGAGGCGCTCGACGTGGATTGACCCCCGGACGCGGCCCAAGGTCGCGCCAGACTGGAATCGCTCTCAGGTTGAGGCCTCTCCGCCGGAGGGCTTCAGAGCGCCAGCCCCTCCATCCGACGGGGGACTGGTATGTCGCATCGAATTTGGATCCTGGCTGCCGCCGGCGCCCTGGGGCTCGCGGCGTGCGGCATGGAGGGCCTCAAGGTCTCCGGACCGGAGACGACCGTGGGCTTCGTCACCGGGTCCTCCAGTCACGGGGAAGACGATGGGGCGCTGCTGATCGCCGTCGAGCTGACCACCGACCTCAACGCCCTCCCCCAGCCGGTCTCCGTCACCGTCTCCGACGGCCAGTCTGGCTCCGCCACCAGCGGGACCGACTACGCGCCCTTCGCCGCCACGGATGTGGTCTTTCCCGCGGGTTCCACGAGCGGCGCCACGGCGCTCGTGCAGGTCACGGCTCTCGGGGACGACCTCGCCGAGGGCGCGACCGAGACCGTCCAGCTGATCCTCACCGACGCGTCGGGAGCGTCCCTCGGGAGCACCGACCAGACCCTGCTCAGGCTCATCGACGCCGAGAGCGCCGACGTGCGCTTCGTGCAGGCCGCCAGCCTCACGCCGAACGAGGCCACGGCGAGCTACAGCATGGACGTGGAGCTCGTCCTCTCCGGCGGCGCGACCCTGGCCTTCGACATCGACCTCCTCGCCGTGGACGGAGGCGCCGGGAGCGCGACCTCCACGGCCGACTACCAGGCGGTCGCGCCCGCCGCGGTCCAGTACAGCGCGGGCACCCCCTCGGGGACCACGCGCACCGTCACCGTGGACGTCCTCGATGACGCCCTCTCTGAGGGGCCGGAGACGGTGCGCCTGAGCCTCTCGGGGAGCGACCTCGCCCGGCTCACCATGGCGGGCCCCGCCGAGCACGTGCTCACGATCGTCGATGACGAGGGGGCACCCACCCCCCTCTTCGGGGCGAGCCACGGGCCGACCACGGGGGTCGAGACCACTCTCGTGTCCGGAGACACCGTGGACCTCGGCACCATGCCCAACGAGGGCGGCGCGAGCGTCGGCACCCTCATGGTCCTCGCGAACCAGGGCGGCGCGGACATGCTCCTCGGGCAGCCCACCTTCGGCGGGGCGGACCCGACCGACTTCTCCCTGGAGATCGAGGCCGCCAGCTTCGAGAGCGGCGAGATGGTCGTGGCGTCCATGTCTGCCCCAGGGGAGACCGTCGACCTGGCCGCGCCCTTCGTACGCGCTGCCGCTCTCGGGCTGTCCGCTGCCACGGCGCGCCCCGGCGTCGAGGTGTTGGTGGACGCCGCCAGCCTCGCGGACCTGCAGTACTTCGACCACGTCCGCCTGCACGGCTTCCCGGTCCCAGGGGGCGGCGACGTCACCCTCGAGCTCGACCGGATCCCCCTGCCCATCGCGCGGGACGCCGTGCTCGCCGTCGACGGCGCGCCGGTCGCGGGCGGCCTCCACGCCGCCCTCGAGGACCTCTCGACCTGGGGCGGACGGGCCCTCGAGCTCCCCGGGAGCCGCGTCTTCCTCGCCCTGCGCGAGGCCGGCCCCGAGGGCTGGATCGAGCTGCCGTTTGAGGACGGGCGCTTCATTCACCTCACGACCGAGACCGTCGCCACCCCCGAGGCCGCTGCCACCTGCCGCCTCATCCACGAGGACGACCTGCTGGCCCTCGCTCCCGGTGCCCGCCCGCCCCTGTGCAGCGGCATGGAGCTCGTGCCCGGCGCACAGCTCCCCTCACGATCCGCCTTTCAGGGAGCCGGCAGCGCGGCCCCCGGCGCCCCCCCCGGCGGCGAGGACCCGCCGACCTCGGGCCTGGTGACCGTCGCCGCGTGCCGCCTCGCCATCGAGACGGACTTCCAGTTCTTCCAGAAGTTCGGGAACGCGCCCGACGCCACGGCCTACGTCACGGGCCTCATCGCTGCCGTCAGTGACGTGTACTTCGAGCACGTCCAGACGACCCTCACGATCGCCTATCTCGGCCTCCACTCCACCTCCGCCGACCCCTGGAACGCGCCCGACGTCGGCGCCAGCGCCGGCGCGCTGCTGAGCGAGTTCCGGAGCAGCTGGAACAGCTCGGGGTGGCCCGTCTCTGCTGACCTCGCGCACTTCATGTCCGGCGCGGACCTCGGCGGCGGCATCGCGTATGTGAACGTGCTGTGCAGCCCGAACTTCGCCTACGGGGTGAGCGGGAACATGAACGGCAACATCGACTGGGGCAGCTGGACCGGCAACTCCGGGAGCCTCACGTGGGACTTCGTGGTCGTGGCCCACGAGCTGGGGCACAACTTCGGCGCCGAGCACACCCACGAGTACTGCCCGCCCATCGACACCTGCACCACCAACTGCACCGGCGGCACGACCTGCAGCCTGGGCACGCTGATGAGCTATTGCCACGCGTGCGGTGGCATGAACAGCATCGACCTCCGCTTCCACCCGCAGGTCTCCAACATCATGCGGAGCCGGGTGGACGCCAGCTGCCTGGGCGACGCGACCATGCAGGCGGGGGACACCATCCAGTACCGCCTGCGCTTCGCGCCCCGCAGCGGCGCGGGCGTGAAGAGCGCCACCCTGGACGTGGAGCACGACGCCGTGAACGCGCCGTCGCCCTTCACGATCAACGTGACGGGCCTGGC
>CBFHHK010000145.1:0-11995 GCA_965655435.1 Planctomycetota bacterium
AAGGTGCACTCCGGGGACTACGCCACGCGCCAGGGTCGGCCGCTCCCCGATGAGCTCTTCGAGGAGAACACCGAGGCGGTCCTCAAGGGGTGCTCGAACCTGGAGGCCCAGGTGAAGAACGTCCGCAGCTACGGGGTGCCCGTGGTCGTGGCGATCAACCGCTTCCCGACGGACACCGAGGCCGAGATCGCGGTGGTCAAGGAGCGCGCCCTCGCCGCGGGCGCCCGCGCCGCCGAGGTCAGCGAGGTCCACGCCAAGGGTGGCGAGGGTGGCGCCGCCATCGGGCAGGCGATCATCGACGCGGCCGAGTCCGGCGAGTCGGACTTCAAGCTCCTCTACGCCGATGACGCCTCCCTGACCGAGAAGGTGGAGGCCCTGGCGCTGAAGATCTACGGCGCCGGGTCCGTGGAGCTCTCCGCTGCGGCGAAGAAGACCTTCGCGCGCCTCGAGGAGCAGGGCTACGGCAAGCTCCCCATCTGCATGGCCAAGACCCAGTACAGCCTCAGCCACGACGCCCAGCTCAAGGGCGCCCCCGAGGGGTTTGTATTCCCTGTGCGCGAGGCGCGGTTGGCAGCAGGCGCGGGCTTCGTCGTGGTGTACGCCGGCGCGATCATGACCATGCCCGGCCTCGGTCGAACCCCCGCCTACAAGCAGGTGGACATCGACGAGAACGGCGAGATCCTCGGCCTGTTCTAGACCCACCCCGGACCGTTCCTTTCCACGGCCTCCCGCTGGCATCAACCCGAGCTTCAAGCAGAGCGTCGGGGGGCCGCGGGAGGCCGAGGACGTCCGTCAGCCGCCCTCCAAGGGGCGTCAATGCGCCTTCGTAGGGTGGATTGAAGGGACGCCATCGGTCACCCGACCGGTTCCTCAAGGAATCAAGAGATCGCGCCGATAGGGCCGATTGCAGGTCCGCACTGGGCCGGCCGATTCAACCGGCGCCCCGCGCGCCGCCCTCGCGAACGACTCCAATGCCCCGTCCACACAAGCAGTCCGGCTTCACCCTCATCGAGCTGATGATCGTCGTCGCGATCATCGCCATCGTCGCCGCGATCGCGATCCCGAAGCTTGTCAGCGCGCGCATCTCCGCCAACGAGAACGCCACGATCTCGACCCTCCGGTCCATCGCGACGGCGCAGCAGAACATGATCTCCAGCGTCACCATCGACACCGACCGCGACGGCGGCGGTGAGGCTGGTTACTTCGGAGAGCTCTCAGGGGCGACGCCGGTCCGCGTCTGGTCCTCACTCGGCACCGGCCTCGGCGCCGCAGGCGACAGCGCGCAGCCGTCCTTCCTCTCAAAGCAGTTCGCCGAGGTCTTCTCGGACTCCGGGGATGGGGCCATCGAGCGCAACGGCTACTTCTTCAAGATCTTCCTCCCGGACCGCGGCGCGGGCGGCAGCGTTGGCGGGATCCCCGAGCGCGACACTGGCGGGGCTAATCCGGCCGCGTACCCGAACGGCGCGAACTGCGAGCTGATCTGGTGCTGCTACGCCTGGCCCAAGCAGATCAACCGCACCGGCCGCCGCGCCTTCATGATCAACGAGGTCGGCGACGTCGTGGCCACCAGGAACACCGTGGGCGAAATGGGCGGCCCCTACGACGGCCTCAACCGCTCACCAGACTTCGATGCCGCCTTCTCGGAGAGCGGCGACATGAGCTCGGAGGTGGCGCTGGCCGCCTCTGGCTTCACCGCCCAGGACGGCATGACCTGGACCCCCGTGGGCAACTGATCGGCTAGCGCCGGTCCAGCAGGCCAAGGCGGCTTCGACTCCAGCCGAGGAGCGGCCTGAAGCTCAGGCCGATCGCGGGTCCACCCTCGCCTGCGCGATTCTGGAAGATCAGGTCGAGGACGAAGTCATGGCTGAAGCGGCGCAGCACGAGCTCTGTCAGCAGTGACTCGCTCTCGCGCAGATCCCGGGAGTAGCGCGTCTCGATCTCCCACTTTGGATCCACCAGCCAGCGTCCGCCGACCCCGGCGGTCTCATAGAGCTCCGCTCGGTCGAGCGCCCGGGCCTGACCGTAGCTGACCTCGAAGAGGAACACGTCGTTGGGCCGCACCGCGAAGGTGCTCCGCGTGTAGGTCGTCTCGGCGTTCTCCACGTCGTAGCGAGCGTCATGAAGGATCCCGATCAGGCCCTCCCCGCTGCCGTAGCCGGTGATGTATCGCCCGAGGGTGCCCACCTGCTTCAGGTCCTCCAGGTCACCCGAGCGGTCCTTGAGGAGCGTCGCGCGGACGTCGAGATCGAAGGTCTCGAAGGTGTCCGGCCGCTGCCACAGCGCGCGCACGCCCGCCTCATAGCGGTCTCCGTCGATCGGCTCCTCGGTCCGGTCAAAGGGGATCAGCTCGCCGCCGCTCTCCTCGTACCAGAGGTCCCTGGCCGCCGAGATGCGCGGCGCCAAGGCGTGCAGGTATCCGCTGTCGGTGACCTTATGGAGGGTCGTGGAGAGCTCCATGCCCGCGATCGCGGCGCCCCGAAGGGGGTCCTCGCCATCGTCGTCCAGGGACTCGGTCCACGCCGTGCCCCTGACCTCGGCAAAGGGCGTCGCCTTGATCCCGCCGATGCCTGTCCGGATGGGGAGCGCCACGCGCTGGATCAGATCCGCACGACCCGCCTCGCCGTCCCCAATACCCAGCTGGGCGCCACCGGGGAGCTCGGAGAAGAGGTCCTCCTTGGCCACGCCTTCGCGGCGCCGGAAGTAGCCCGCCTCGAACGACCCGCCATAGAGCAGGGGGAGTCCCGCGATCTCAGCCACAGCGCGCTCACCCCGGTAGGCCTGGAACGAGGGCAGCTCCTCCTTCTGGCTGCGGAAGGAGTTGATCCGCTTCTGGACCCCCGCGGCCAGATAGTCGGCGCCGATCGACTTCCGCCAGCGGACGAAGGTGTCCCGCTGGTCGAAGGTCTGGTACTCCCGCTCGTAGAACTCTGACTGCACGCCGGCGTCGGTCTGCGAGGCGACGGCCACATCGACCCACTCACCGCGGACGATCGGGTACCGGCTCCGCAAGTACCCGAAGACGCGCAGGGTGTCCCGCTCGTCCTCCGGCACGCGGACCGTACCCCGGTCCATACCGCTGTCCGGGATCCCCCCGACGAAGGCGTCGACACGAAAGTCCTCCCCCGGATCATCACCGGGCTCGTGCTCCCGAAGGCTGAGGCCGAGCCCAAGGAGCGGGCCCCGGTCCCAGAGGTAGCTCGCCGAGGTGTCCCACTTACCCTTGATCTGGTCCGGGTTCATGCCCAGCCGCTCGCCGATCCATGAGCCGAAGCCACCGACATCGAAGCGGAAGGCCGCCCCCAACGTCGCGCCGAAGCGCGCGGTCTGGGCCACGGCGATGTCGCTGAGGGGGGTGACCTCTCCGGCCTCATCCTCGAACCCCTCGACCCCGAACTCCTCGTCCAGCACGACGTTGCCGATGGACGGCAGCGGCATCCCGAAGCCGCCCTCAAACTTGATCCGGTTCCCGCGCGCGGCGAAGCGCCAGCGGCCGTCATTGCGGGGCCGCAGCGCGAACTCCCTGGTGCGCACCACGAAGTGCGGCTGCTCATGGCTGCACGTCGTCAGGGTGGCTCCATCGGCCACGAGGGCGCCCTCCTCGGTCGACTCCAGGCGGTCCGTCTTGATCCTCAGTGGGACCTTCTGCCCCCGGGTCTCGAGGGGGTAGGAGAGCTCGAAGCCTTCCGCCCATGCCACCGCACGGGGGAGGTCGATATAGACGCGTTCGCCGGTGGCGGATCGGTTGTCCCCCCGGACCACCTCGAAGCCACCCTCGATGTACAGCGAGCGGAGGTACTTGCCGAATTCGCGGGTCTGCAGCTCGAACAAGAGCTCCGCCAGGAAGTTCGGCTTGCTCGCCGAGCCCGGCACCAGCGGCGCCGCGGACTCGGGCTCGGGGATCCCCCGATAGGCGCTGTCGCCGCGTGCCTTCCAGCGAGCGCGGTCGAGGAAGAGGGCGACGAAGTCCGCGCGGGCGCTATCGGCGCCGGAGGAGAACGACGGGCCGTTGACGGTGATGAGGACCTCGTCGCCGACCGGTTGGGACTCGATGCCCGCGAACTCGACCGAGTAGGGAGCCTCGCCCTCAACACCCAGGCCGCGGATCGACCCGCGCCCGGTGTGGAGGAGGTAGTCAACGAGGTCGACCTCGATGAACTGCGCGGTGACCTCGAACCCGGCGATCTGCATCACCGCTGGCCGCCCTTCGACCCTCAGGCGGTCGCCGTCGAACTCGCCGAGGTCGCCCTTCAGGAGGCGCCCGCCACCGAAGTTGAGCTCGAAGCCGACCATCTCAACCTCATCGTCCTCATCCGCCTGCACCACGGGCACCGGATCGAAGGGTCCGATGGTGGAGCGGGGTGCACCGGTGTCAGGTTCGGGCTGGCCCAGCCCACCGAGCTCCCCCAGGGGGATCTCGACACGACGGGCGCGAATGGAGACGGCCTCGGCCCTGTCGTTGAGGCCCGTGCCGAGCACGGGACGCTCCGCAGAGCCCGAGAGCACCGCCCTCTCCCGGGTAGCCTCGAGGTATTCACCTGAGATCTGCTGCAGACGAAGGCCGCCGAAGTCCATCAGCGGCCTCGAGCCCTGGATCTCCAGCACGGGCTCGACCGCTCGGAGCTCGACCCGCGAGAAGTCGATGGAGCGCGCCGTGAGCAGGTAGGGATCCTCTCGTTCGGGGAGCACCCCCCTCGCCCGCACTCGCTTGCCCGGGTCGGCGCCCAGCTGACCGCGCTGTCCATCCACGAGCAGGAAGTGATCCCCGCGCCCCTGGATGGGCGGCCGGGCCGGGTTCATGACGAACGTGGCCTCCACCTTCCCGGTTGCCGTGAGGGACGAGCCGACAAGGGCCTCATCCCGATCCTCGGCCGAGAGCGACGCCTTCGAGCCGACCATGCCATCCACCTCGACCTGGTCCGCCGAGAGGTCGGCGCTCACTCCAGCCCCCTCGTAGTGACCGCGCTCCACCTGCTCGGCCACGAGCGTGAACGGAGCCCGGAGGTCGTCGCCCTGGGCGCCCCGCTGCAGGGTGGCGGAGGCCGCCTCCATGCTCCACGAGGCCAGGAGCTCCAGGGGCCCCTCCTGCGCGAGGCTCTCGATCTTGGCGCGGACGTCGCCCTCGGCCCTGACCTCGATGGACCTCGCCCTCTCCATCGTCAGGTTCTCCCCGGGCTCCCCGAGGACCACCCCGTCGACCCAGACCTGGTTCGCGGAGAAGGTTGAGCGCTCAAGGAGGGTCTCGAAGCGCAGCTCACGCACCCCCGCCACCTCGAACTGGTAGGGCGACGCGCCGTCGCCGCCGGCGAGTTCCCTGAGGCCCCGGATCCGATCACTGTCGAGTCGCCACTGCCCCTCGGAGCCCTGCAGTTCGGCCCGCGCCTCCCCCTCCGCGGTGAAGGCGTCACGGGAGAGGGACATCGAGATCGCGCTCACGAGGCCCGCCCGGACGCCGGCGGCGTCCTCGGCCTGATCCTGGAGCTCAACCCCCTCGGGCACCAGGCTGAGCACCACCGGCTCCTCGGCGGAGCCCTCCAGATCGATTTCGGCGCCATCGCGCAGCGTCGCCCCGGCCGACAGAGCCTCGCCCCAGAGCGACTGATAGCGAACGCCGCCGGACGCCACCATGGTCTCGCCAGCGACATCCAGATCACGCACCACGCCGGCGGTGATCCGGTGCGGCTCCTCGCCGAGCGCCTCCGCATCGAAGACGCGGGCCTCATCGATGAACCAAAGCTCTCCCTCGAGGCGGGCTGAGAGCCCTCCCCGCGCCTCCGCCCTGTACACCCCGTCCGCCCGCCGAGCCCTGAGCGTCGAGGGGCCTTCGGTCGCGAGCTGAACCCCTCGCTCCCCGGTGTAGGTCGCGAGGACGGACTCGGACTCCAGCTCGCCCTCCCTGGACTCGGCACGAACCGAGCCACTGAGCAGGATCACCGCGCTCGACCGGTCTGCCAGCGCGCGACCCTGCGCTTCGTTCTGGAAGGTGATGGCGCCGCCTCGGTCGACGGCGGAGAGCGCGCCGGGTCCGAGGAAGACGAAGCTCTGAGCTCCGCCCCCGTCAGGGGCTCCCGCGGCGAGCTCGAGGTTCGCCGTGACGGGACCGGCGCCATTCAGCTCCAGCCGGAGCTCTTCGTCCCCGTCCTTGACCACATAGGCGACGCTCGGCTCCCCACGCAGCACCACCTGCCGTGGGCGGGCGCCGTCGAAGTCGATGCGGCCGTCTTGTCCACGGAAGCGGTCGCGTCCCCGCCGGACCTCGATGCCGGCTGCAGCCCGTGCGTCGAGGATCCGGTTCACGCCGCCCTCGCCCCCGAGCTCGATGTCCACATCCACCGAGCCGGCCTCGACAGAGATCGAGTCGCCGTCGGCGGTCTCACCGGAGGCATCGCCGAAGACCAGCAGCACGCCGCCCTCGGCGCGCACCCGGACCACGCGGCTGTCCATGCCGTCCGCCCCGGGAACAGAGACGACGTTGAGCTGCCCGCCCTCCTTCGAGCGGATCCGGGCCGTCCGCTGCTCACCGAGCTCCACGATCACGTCCGCCCCGCCCTCGAAGGAGAGGCTCCCGATCCCCCCCAGCCCGACGAGCCCGCGGCCTGTCCCACGGAAGTCCCGGGAGGCGAAGCTCACCAGGTCATCGTCCACCGAGCGCAGCTCCTCGAGCGCGAGCTTGGCGTCGAGCCGCTCCGCCTCGAGCGTCAACGGAGCCAGGGGCGTGTTCATGAGCTGCTGGACGACGACGCCCTCCAGCAGAACATTGATGTCGTCGTCGAACTCGAGCCCGAGGTCCTCTGTGACCAGCTCCAGGTATCCCTTCGCTGCAACGATGCTGCTGCTCTTCGGCTCCTCGCTCCGGGGCGCCCCGTTCACGACATAGGAGTCGACCTGAACGCCGGTCAACTCGTATTGCGTGCCCTGGTCGTCGGTGGGCTGCATGTCCGACGTGACCAGGACGATCCGGGGCTCACCTGCCCGCCGCGGGGGCAGGTTGGTGCGCTGGGCGCCGCTCGTGACCACGCGCTCGCCCTTGAGGAGGGTGGGGCGATCTTCAGCGGAGGGCTCCTCCGCCCCCTCGGTCCCCGCATCCTCCGTCCCGGCGCCGACAGACGCCTGCTCCGAGGGCGGCACGAAGGGCGGGATCGACGTCTCGGTCGGTCGCTCCACCTCACGGAAACCCGCTCGATCCGAGTCCAGCCGCAGCCGCTCGGACTCGAGGTACCAGAGCAGCGAGGCGCCCACGCCGAAGACGAGGGCAAAGATGATCAGTCGGCGCACGACCGGTTCAGATCCCGACCTCGATCAGGTCCTGGACGTCGAGCAGGCCAACAGGGCGCCGCTCGGAGTCGATCACGGGGGCGTTGTCGATCCGGTTCTCTCGCAGGAGCCGGTGGGCGTCCACCGCGAGGTCGCCCGGTCCAAGGACCTTGGGCTCGCTGGCCATGAACTCGTCAATCGGCCGCTCGAGGTGCCCGAAGTCACCGCGCTCGAGGAGCCGGCGCAGGTCACCGTCCGTGAAGATGCCCGCGAGGCGCCCCTCGGCGTCGATGACCAGGGAGGCCCCCGGTCGCCCAGGCGTCTTCGAGGTCTGAATGAGCGCGTCCGCGACGCTGGTCCCAGCGGTCACCAGCGGGAGGCTCTCCCCCTTCCGCATGACCTCGTCGACGCGGAGGAGGCTCCGGCCGAGGCTGCCCCCAGGATGGAAGATCGCATAGTCGCGGGGTCCGAAGTCCCGCTCCTCGAGCACCGCCATGGCGAGCGCGTCTCCCAGGGCGAGCATCACCGTCGTGCTGGCTGTGGGCGCGAGCCGCATGGGGCCCGCCTCCTCCACGCGGCCAATGTCGAGCAGGCAGTCGGCGTAGCGCCCGAGGGTCGAGTCCGCCCGGCCGGTCAGGCCGATCAGCGGGATCCCAAGCTTGCGCACCGCTCCCATGACCATGTTGACCTCGGCGGTCTCACCCGAGTTCGACATGGCGAGGACCACGTCGCCCTGCCGGACCCGGCCAAGGTCCCCGTGGAGGGCCTCCGCGGGGTGCAGGAAGAAGGAGGGCGTGCCGGTGCTGGCGAGGGTGGCTGAGATCTTTTGACCGATGAGGCCCGCCTTTCCCATGCCCGTCACGACCACCTGCCCCTCGCAGGCGTGGATCATGGCAACGGCCGCGCCAAAGGCGTCGCCAGCCCCACCGACATCGCCGGCCAGGCGCTCTGCGAGCCGGGCGATGGCCTCGGCTTCCTGTCGGAGCACCTCGGCGCCGCGCGCCGAGGGCGCCCTCTGATCATCCTGCGTCATGCGGCGTTCGGGCGTGGAACCCGGGGCGCGGCATCCAGGGGGGAGGCCGCGGGGTGCGATTCTACGGACGAGACAAGACGCGGGACAAGAACAGTAGGAACCTCGTTCACGGCTTCGTGTTGACTAGTGGGTTCTCGCGGAGTGTCCGGCCACCAGAGGTGGAGGGCTGAGCGCGTTTCGTCCGAAGATCCCCCTGTGAAGACCACGCCCATGACCCCTTCCCGAAGAGCCTCTCGGAGCACCACGCTGGGGACCACCCTGCGCGTTGGCGCCGCGCTCCTTGTGCTGTCCCCCGTGGCGCTCAGCGCTGCCGCGCCCCAGCAGGATCGAACCCGGGCTCTCGAGCAAATGTTGAGGCGCTTCGACGAGAACCTCGACGGAAAGATCGACCTGGACGAGTACCCGCGCCCCCCCCGGAGCTTCCGGCGCTTCGACCGCAACGGGGACGGCTTCATCTCGCGGGAGGACCTCAACCCCGCCGACGAGGCCGAGGCGCCCGCGCCCCCCACGACGGAGCAGCGCCCCCCCACCGAGGAGGAGGTCGAGTTCTTCGAGACCCGGGTCCGGCCCGTCCTGGCCGAGGCCTGCTACTCCTGCCACGCCGAGACCTCCCCGCGCATCCGCGCCCGGCTGAAGGTGGACTCCCTCGAGGGGCTCCTGGAGGGCGGGGTGTCCGGTCCAGCGCTGATCCCCGGCGACGTGGACGGCTCGGCCCTCATCGAGGCCATCCGCTACGAGGACCTCACCTACGCCATGCCCCCCAGCGGCAAGCTCGACGACGACCAGATCCGCGACCTCGAGCGCTGGGTCGCCATGGGCGCCCCATGGCCCGAGGGGGCGGAGCCCTCGATGACCATGGTCTCCGTGCGCGACTCCGCCGGCGGCGAGTCCCTCGAGCGCGAGATCGACATGGAGGAGGCCCGCGAGTTCTGGTCCTTCCAGCCGATCACCCGGCCAGAGGCCCCCCGGCTCAACGGCGACCGCTGGTCCTGGACCGAGGTGGACCGCTTCCTGCGCGCCGCCATGGACGAGGAGGGCGTGCGGCCTGTCGGGGACGCCGACCGGCTGACCTGGCTCCGGCGCGTGACCTTCGACCTGACGGGACTGCCCCCGACGCCCGAGGAGCAGGAGGCCTTCGAGCGCGATCGGTCCTCCGACGCCCACGAGAAGGTCGTCGACCGCCTCCTGGCGTCCACGGCCTTCGGCGAGCGGTTCGGCCGCCACTGGCTGGACGTGGCCCGCTTCGCGGAGTCCAGCGGCATGGACAGCAACGTCCTCTACCCCCACGCCTGGCGCTACCGCGACTTCGTCGTGGATGCCATGAACGGCGACATGCCCTTCAACGAGTTCCTGAAGAAGCAGCTCGCCGGGGACCTCCTCGAGGCCTCGGGCCCCAACGAGCGCGCCGAGAACCTGGTGGCCACGGGCTACCTTGCGCTGGGGCCAAAGAGTCATAACAGCCGTGATCCCAGAGAGTTCAGCCTGAACGTCGTCGATGAGCAGATCGACGCCATGTCCCAGGGGATGCTCGGGCTCACGGTGTCCTGCGCCCGCTGCCACGACCACAAGTTCGACCCGATCCCCATCGAGGACTACTACGCGCTCGCGGGCATCTTCCTGAGCACCGAGACGCACTTCGGCACCTACCCGGGGCCGGGCAACAACCACACCTCCGAGCTGCTCCCGCTCCCCGATGGAGCGGAGCTCCCGAACGGGCCCAGGCTGACGCCGGAGATCCAGCGCACCCTCGAGCGGCTCGTCCGCCGGCTCGAGCCCGAGCCCGAACCGCCCATGAGCGCCGGGGGCCGGATGCAGCGCGGCCAGCTCAGCGCCGACGAGCGAGCCGCCGCCCGCAGGGAGCGGCTCCAGCGCCAGCAGGTGGCCATGGTCGAGGACCTCTTGAGCCGCTTCGATGAGGACGGCCGCGCGCTCGACAGCAACCGGCTCACCATGGGCGCCGCCGATGGCACGACGCGGGACATCGCCGTCCTGCGCCGAGGCGAGCTGAACCAGCCCGGCGAGGTCGTGGAGCGCGGCATCCCCGAGGTCTTCGACCACGCCATCGAGATCGGCGAGGGCAGCGGGCGCCTCGGGCTCGCCAACTGGGTCGCGTCCGAGGAGAACCCCCTCACCGCCCGGGTCTGGGTCAACCGGATCTGGCTCCACCTCTTCGGCAGCGGCATCGTCCGGACCCCTGACAACTTCGGGAGCGGCGGGCAGCGCCCCGACCACCCTGAGCTCCTGGACTGGCTCGCGGCGGAGCTCATGGACTCGGGTTGGTCGACGAAGTCGCTGGTGCGCGAACTGGTGCTCTCCCACGCCTATCGACTGGACAGCGAGCACAGCACCTCCAATCACCGGGTGGACCCCGACGTGGTCACGCTCTGGCGCATGCCCGATCGGCGGCTTGAGGCGGAAGCGATCCGAGACGCCATCCTCCAGGCCGCCGGCGAACTGGACCGCAGCCGTCCGGAGGGATCTCGAGTCGGCATGGTCGAGGGGGTCCTGCGGCGCGAGCAGCTGGCCGAGCTGCTCACCTCCGAACAGCCCGTCCGGTCGGTGTACCTGCCAAACCTACGCGGCGCCACGATCGATGCCCTCGGTGTCTTCGACGCGCCGGACGCGGCCACCGTGGAGGGCGACCGGGAGGAGACCAGCGTCGCGACCCAGGCCCTGTTCATGATGAACAACGAGGACGTGCTGCAAGCCTCAGACGCCATGGCCACGCGGCTGCTGGCCTTCGATGGCACCGAGCGGGAGCGCATCACCCTCGCCTACAGGCTGGCGCTCGGTCGGAAACCCTCCTCCTCCGAGACCCCGGCCATCTCGCGCTTCCTCAAGCAATACGAGGAGCTGACGCCCCTGCCCGAGCCCACGCGCCAGCGGAGAGGCCGTCGCAGGACCCGCCCGTCCGACCGGACCGACTCCAACAGGCTCGCTCCCCGCTCCCCTGAGCACGCCGCCTGGGCCGCCTTCGCCCAGTCCCTCTTCCAGACCGCCGAGTTCCGGACCCTCTACTGATGAGCCTCCGCCAGGCGACGCGCAGCAGCAGGACATCCACCAGCAGGACCACCACATGAACCCGTCCTCCCATCCGAGCCGGCGCGACGCGCTGCGCATGCTGTCCTCAGGGTTCGGCATGCTCGCCCTGAACGGCCTCGCCGCCTCCCAGGCTCGCCAGCTGGCCTCCGCTGCCCTGCCCGGGCGCGCGAAGCGGGTCATCTTCCTGTGCATGACCGGCGCACCGTCGCACGTGGACACGTTCGACCACAAGCCCATGCTCACCAAGCGGGACGGCGCCAGCCTCTCCGGCTTCCGTCGCGGCGCCAAGCTCATGGGCTCACCCTGGGCGTTCAAGCCCGGGGGAAAGAGCGGCCTGATGATCTCGGAGCTCCTGCCGGAGATCGGTAAGCAGGCCGACCACCTGTGCCTCCTGCACGGGATGCACACCGACGTCCCGGCCCACGCCCAGGCCACCACCAAGCTCCACACCGGCAGCTTTCAGTTCGTGCGTCCCTCCATGGGCGCATGGACCCTCTATGGGCTCGGGACCGAGAACAAGAACCTCCCCGGCTTCGTGACCCTGAATCCTCCCCGCAACCAGGGGGGCGCCCAGAACTACGGGAGCTCCTTCCTCCCGGCCACGGTCCAGGGCATGCCCATCAAGGTCAGCGGCGGTCAGCGCGCTCAACGGGCGCAGGACCCCGTGGC
>CBFHHK010000146.1:0-11920 GCA_965655435.1 Planctomycetota bacterium
CGAGAGCGCAAACGGGAGCGCCCAGGCGACCTCGGCATCCGCTCCCAGGACGCCATTGGCCAGGGCGAAGGCGCCGCCGACCAGGGGCAGGCCCAGGAGCGAGGAGAACAGCCAGAGCTTCAGCGCGGAGGGCTCGACCGGCGTGAGGAGGAGCAACGGCCCAAGACCCACCCCGCCGCCTAGCACCATCAGTACGGCGAGCGCCGAGCGCGCCGCGCCCTCCACCCCGGTGAGGATCATGGCGCAGAGCGCCAGCCCGGCGATCGCCGCCGGGACGGTCACGGGCGCCGCGGATCGCGTGCCGGTCTGCTGTTGGGCTTCGCTCACCTGCCCTCCGTGCTGATCATCATCGCCTCACCGGGCCCAGTCCGGAACGGACCCCGAGACACCCAGCAGCCCCTTGGACCACAGCTGGAACACGAGGGTGATGATCGCGGCCATGAGGAGGTTCATCCAGATCCCTGCGCGGGCCATGCGGGTCATGGGGACCCGGTGTGAGGCGAAGACCACAGCGTTGGGCGGCGTCGCCACCGGCATCATGAACGCCGCGGAGGCGGCGAGGGTCGCGGGGAGCATCACGACCATCGGGTCGAGGCCCGCCGTGCTGGCGGCAGAGGCCATCACCGGCAGGAGCACCGCGGTCGTCGCCGTGTTCGAGGTGATCTCGGTGAGCCCCGCCACGAGGACGCAGACGGCCGCCACGACGAGCCAGCTCGACTGCCCCTCGAGGATCGGCGCGAGCGCCCCGCCGAGGACCGCGTCGAGTCCGCTGACCTTGAAGGCGTGCGCGAGACAGAAGCCCCCACCGAGGAGCAGCAACACGTCCCAGGGGAGCCGCGACGCCGTACGCCAGTCCATCAGGAACCGCCGGTCGCCGTCGTCCTTCAGCGCCGACTGAGCGCCGCCGCCTTGCCCCTCTCGCCACCCCGACGGGATCACGAAGGCCAGGATCCCGAGGAGCGTCGCGACCGTGGCGTCGCTGATGTCGTTCTTGTGCCGCGCGTACCACACGGGATCGGAGGCGTCCGCCCCCATGAAGAGCCGCGACCAGCCCGGGATCTCAAGCGCGCCGATCCGCAGGTCCGCGCGGAAGACCCACAGCGCAGCGGTCGCCGCGAAGAGCAGCGCCATTCGCTTCTGTGGGACCGTCATCGGCCCCATGCGCCGCCGCTCCTCCGCGACCGCCTCCCGACCCGATCCAGGCACATCAGGGATCGGGTAGACCACGCGCGTGAGGAGGAGCCACGCGAGGGGCACGAAGATCACCGTGAGGGGTGCGAACGCGATGAACCACTCTCCGAAGGTCAGCTTCGGGCCGTCTGGAAAGAGCGTCCCGAACTGCCCGAGGAACTCCTGATTCGGCGCGGTCCCGACGGGCGTCGCCATCCCTCCGACCGACGCGGAGTACGCCACCCCGAGCAGGAGGCACCACCCGAACCGCCCGCCATCCGACGGACGGCCCGCGGCGTCGTCGTCCTCCTCCACCCGCCCGAGGACCGCGGTCACGATCGGGAGCATCATGAGCGTGGTGGCCGTGTTGTTGATCCACATGGAGAGGAAGGCCGCGGCCGCCATGAAGCCGAGCACGAGACGTCGGCGCGAGGAGCCCACGGCCTGGATCACGGCGAGGGCGAGGCGCCGGTGGACGTTCCAGCGCTCGAGGCCGAGGGCGATGATGAAGGCGCCGAGGAAGAGCAGCACGAGGTCGCGCAGGTAGATCGGCGCCACCTCGCGCGCGTCGAGCACCCCGAGGAGCGGGAAGAGCGCTGCCGGGATCAGGGAGGTCGCGCCCACGGGGATCGCGACGCTCAGCCAGAGCGATGCCGTGAGCGCCGTGACGGCCGCGACGCGCCGCTGCATGGGGTCGAGGGGCAGCCCGGGGATCAAGAGCAGCCCCAGGAACAGGGCGGCGCCCAGCCCTAGACCGGCGCGCCTCGCGGCCTTGCCGCTCCGCTCTTCCCCTGCGACGCTCATCGGTCCTCCCCTCCGCACAGCTCCGCCGTGACCCAGGCGCCGTAATCGCGCGCGACGACGTGAGGCGAGAGGACCGAGACTGCGGGGGTCTCATAGGGGTGCAGCTCCACCACCCGCTCCACCAGCCTGTCCGCCAGAGAGCGGTGGGTCTTCATGAGCGCCAGCACCTCGGGCTCATCCTGGATCTCACCCTCCCACCGGTAGAGGCTCCGGACGCCCGGGAGGATATTCACGCAGGCCACGAGGCCCTCTGCGAGCAGCTGCTGCGCCAGCCCCGCGGCCGCCTCCTCGCCAGGAAACGTGGCCAGGGCCAGCACGATTTCTCGTTCCTTGTTCACCATCGTGAGCGTCCTCCCTGGAGATCCTATGATCCGGAGGCAGCCGGGTCAGCGAATGGCCGGGCTGGCTTCCTCCCCCACGTCCGATCTCTTCATAGAGCGCACCTGAAGTGAACCTCCTCGAACGCGCCGTCCTCTCCGCCCTCCCCGCGATCCCGCGGCCGCTCATGCGGCAGCTCTCGGCCCGATACATCGCAGGGGAGACGATCGAGGAGGCCCTCGACAAGCTCCGGGGCCTCCAGGCCCGCGGCTACCAGGGAGTCCTGGATATCCTGGGAGAGGACGTGGCAGACGAGGCCGAGGCGCGGGACGTGCTGCGGACCTACCAGGAGGCGGCCACCGCGGCGGCCGAGGCGGGCCTCGACAGCTACGTCTCGGTGAAGCCGACCCACCTCGGCCTGCGCCTCTCGAGGGACCTCTGCGAGGAGCTCTACGCGGAGCTGCTCCAGCACTGCTCAGGGATCGGCGTGTTCGCGCGCGTCGAGATGGAGGACCACACCACCACGGACGAGACCCTCGAGATCTTCCACGCCCTCCGCGCGAGGTTCGACAACGTCGGCATCGTCCTCCAGTCACGCCTCTTCCGAACACCCGCCGACGTCGACGCCCTGCCCGACGACTGCGACGTTCGCATGGTGAAGGGGATCTACCTGGAGCCCGCGGAGATCGCCCACACGAAGCCCGAGCCGATCCGCCAGGCGTTCGTCGACCTCACTGAGACCCTGCTCAAGGGCGGGCACACGGTGGCGGTCGCGACCCACGATGGGGTGATGGCCAACGCGGTCCTCGAGCGACAGGCTGCGGCCGGGGTCGCCGAGGAGCGCACCTACTTCGAGGTGCTGCTGGGCGTCCAGGAGCGGCTCTGGGCGGAGTGGAAGGAGCGCGGGAAGTGCGTCCGCGCCTACGTCCCCTACGGCCCCGAGTGGCGCGCCTACAGCCAGCGGCGCCTGCGGAAGAACCCCGAGATCCTGCGGCACCTCATCAAGGCCACGCTCAGGCTCTCCTGAGGCGCCCGCAGACTCACTTCCCGAGGGCCAGGCGACGAGCGAGGACCTCGTTGAGAGCGCCCTTGGCGAGGATCTTGTCCATCGTCGCCCGGTAGTCGTAGGCGACACGGTGCCAGGTGAGCGAGTCCTCGGTCAGCACCGCGTAGCAGGCCCGGTTGTCGCCGTCGCGCGGCTGCCCGACCGACCCGACATTGATGATCCGCTTCTCGTCAGGGGGCAGCTCGATCGTCAGCTCGCCCGCCCCCTCGAGGCCGAGGAAGCCCAGGTCTTCGGTGTGCACCCCGGGGTGGTGCGTGTGCCCGCAGAGGGTGATGCCCTCGAAGGACTCGAAGATCCCCCGCAGCTTGCTCGGGTTCAAGAACCCGTCGGTGGACAGGACGTACTCCCTCACCGGGTCTCTGGTGGATCCGTGGACGAAGTGGAAGCGGCCGATCCGGTGCTCCAACGGGAGCGCGCGCAGCCAACGCCAGCGCCCCTTCGCCTCGGAGGAGCTCCACCACCTCGGCCGGAGCTGCGCCCTGGTCCAGTCGATCGCCGTGCGGGCGTGCGGGTTGAAGTCCTCCGCCCCGTGAAAGAGCGCCTCATCATGGTTCCCCATGACGGTGAAGTCCGCGTGACCGCGGATCAGGTCAGCGCAATGCGCCGGGTCCGGCCCGTAGCCGACGACGTCCCCGAGGCAGCACATCCCCTCGATCCCGAGGGAACGCATGTGCGCGAAGACCGCGTCAGCGGCCTCCATGTTGGAGTGCAGGTCAGAGACGATGGCCAGCTTCAAGGTGCCCAGAGTCTACGCTCCTCGGTGCCTCCTTTCCGCCTCCGCCGCCGAGCGGGGCGTGGCGCGCCGGTCCTTCGTCCCCGCCAACTGCTCCACGGCGGCCTCCACCAGGTCCAGTCGCGCGTGGGATAACGGCTGCTCGATGGTGGCTCCGGCTGCCTTCGCGTGTCCGCCCCCGCCAAAGCGGTGCGCCAGCTTCTGCACGTTGAAGGCCCCCTTGCTCCGCGCCGAGAGCTTGGTCCGAGAAGCGCCAATCTCTCTGACGACCAGCGCGACCTCGACCTGCTCCACGGACCGGAGAATGTCGAGGGCCACATCACCGTCAGCCGCCGAGGACCGGCCGTCCGGTCCGAGGGGCAGGTCGATCACGGCGAGGGCCCCGTCAGCGAAGTACGCGGTTCGCGTCAAGGCCGCGGCCAGGCTCCGCGGGTGCTCGGGCGCCTGACGCTGGAAGAGATCACTGTAGAGCTGCGCAGGCCGGACGCCCGCGCGCAGCATCTCCGCCCCGATGAGCATCGTCTCCTCGTCGGTGTTCGAGTACTTGAACCACCCCGTGTCCGTCACGAGCGTCGTGAAGATCGCGCGCGCCATCCCGGTGTCCATGGTCGCGCCCAGGTGCCCGGCGATGCGGCGCACGAGCACGCCGGTGGCGGAGGCCGTGGTGTCGATGAACGCGCCGTCCCACCACTCCCCGCCCTCATGCAGGTGGTGGTCGACGACCAGCTTCTGGGAGGGCGCGGCTTCGAGGCGCTCGGCCAGATGGCCCGTCCGCGAGAGGTCTCCCCCGTCCAGCATGACCACGAGGTCGTGATCGGGGATCGCCCCCCCATCGTCCACGAGGAACTCCGCCAGCTCGGTCACCTCACGGTAGCGAGCCTCGGGAGCGTCAGGGTTCAGCACAAAGGCGCTCTGCCCCCTGGCGTTGAGGACCCGCGCCAGCGCCGCTTGGGAACCGAGACAGTCGCCGTCAGGGCGCTCGTGCCCCGTCAGGAGAACCCGCTCCGATGAGCGGAGGAGCTCGACGGCTTCGAGCTGGGCGGTCGTCGCCTCAGGCGGCTGGTATTCGGTTCGGGGAGTGCTCATGTGGAACAGTGCATTCGGCGCAGACAGCCTACCTGTAGCGCCCCGTCGAGGAATTCTCCGTCCCCTGCCCCATTTCAGCGCTCGATTCGCTCGCCCGCAATCCAAACGCCCTCCACAACGGGCACCTCGGCCGTGAGGGTGTCGAGCAGGGCGGCCCCCTCGCATCGAGCCACCCCAGACCACGCCGCGGGGCGCAGGCGCTGAAGGTCGGCGGCGTCCCCGAGCCCGAGCCGCCCGGAGACATGGGCCCAGGGAGCGAGCCGCGCGCCCGCCTCGGTCGCCATCCTCCAAGCCTCGGCGCCGCTCACACCGAGGGTCTCCCGAGCGAGTCGAATCTCACGGTGCATGTTGAGGTCTGCGTTGCTGGCGGCCGAGTCGGTCCCCAGGGCGACGGAGATCCCGGCTGCGCGGAAGTCGTCCAGCGCGAACGGAGGCCGCGAGAAGTACAGATGGCTGCCCGGGCAGTGGACGACGGCGACGTCGCACCCGGCGAGGGACTCGAGCTCCCCCGACGCGGGGTGGTTGCCGTGGACCAGCACGGCCCCGTGGAGGAGCCCCGCCCGCCGGAGGCGCTCGGCTCCCGAGACGCGAGGCGACGGGCCGAGCCAGTCGCTGAACGGACCCTCCCCCTCCATCATCCAGCGAGTCTCCTCAGGGGTCTCAGCCCAGTGAATCACCACGGGGACCCCGCTCGACAACCGGGAGAGCTCTTCGAGGAGCGCGTCGCTCACCGTGTGGACCCCGTGGGGCGAGAGCCCCGACGCCCGTCGCTCGGTCCTCGGTCGGAGGACGGCTTCACGTGCAAGTCCGAGGGCTGCCTCGGTGCGGTCATTCGGCGAGGACGGCGACCCGTCGATCACCTCCCGCAGGGACACGAGGCGCAGGGGCGAGCCTTCCAGCGCCTCGCGCCCGGCGCCAGAGGCGTCGATGTCGAGCACCGTCGTGGTGCCGGTCGCGAGGAGCCGGCTGGCCGCGCTCTGCGCGCCGGCCTGCACCCCAGCCTCGGTCGTCGACCCTCGGGCCTTCATGACCGCTGCGACCCAGCCCATGAATCCACCGACTGGAGGCTCCATTGGCGGCCCAGCGCCGAGGTCGAGGTGGGCGTGGGCATTGACCAGCCCCGGAGCGAGGATGGTCTGCTCCTCGTCCTGCGTCAGCCCCTGCGCAGGTTCGATGGCCTCGATCCGCCCGCCGGCTATACGGACCGCTGCGTTGAAGCGAACGTCCGAGGCGTCGATCACGACGGCACCCGCACGTAGGACACCAGTGGTTGGGTCCAGTGTCTGATTCCGGGGGCTCAACGCTTCGACGTGGGGTCGCTGAACAGATGGCAGAGGGGCCCGCCCGCGCGGGGCGCAGACGGGCCCCTCTGGCCATCCGAGGATCCGAAGATCAGTCGGGGTTGGCGATGATCTTGAGGTTCGTGATCCCGACGACCGTCTCGTCGATCAGCGTCTGCCCCGGGTTGTCGCCCGGCACGTTCGTCTTGTCGAAGAGGACGCAGAAGCGAATCATGTTCGGCGTGTAGGTCGCTCCACCCGGCGTCGTGACCAGGCCGAGCTCGGCGGGGTGACCCACCCAGGGGGTCAGCGAGCCCGGGAGGACCTCACCGAACGGGTCGTTCACGTCCACGTCGCACGGATCCGCGAGCGTCGAGGACTGCGAGCGGCCGCCCTGGAAGCGCACGACGATCGGCGAGGTGCCGAGCTCGTTGCCGAAGACGGCTTCCCACTCGTTCGGGAAAGACGCGTTCGTGCCCCGGAAGGGACGCAGGGTCCCGTTCGAGAGCTCGATGTCCATGGTCCACCCCTGATCAGCCACTGAGGTCCCCGAGTCCGCCTCGAAGACCAGCTGGAGGAAGTTACCCTCCGGGCGGATCCAGCAGGACGTGCCACCGCTGAGGGTGTCAGGGCGCTGATCGCCCAACGTCGTTGCGTCAAGGTAGCCGGCCTGCACGCTCAGGTAGTTCAGCGCCGTCAGCTCGTTCCCGGGCAGGGGGTCGAAGGGAAGGACCCGCTGCCTCACGTCCTCGTAGGCGATGGGCGCACCGCTCAAGCTCGAGTCCTCAACCCGGATCAGCCCGGGGCTGCCCATGCCACCACGGGCCTGGATCGGCGTCCCCGTGGTCGTCAAGGACCAGGGGGCGAACCCACCAAGGCCGCCGTTGATGTTGATCTGCGAGGTCGCGGCGATGTTCACCACCGGCGCTCGGAGACGCAGCGCTCCGCCGGAGGCCCCGCCGCCAGGCATGGCGAACGATCCCGCAGTCGCGGGCGTCGAGAGGGCGCCACCACCGAAGCCACCGGAGGCGTCGACGAAGCCCGACACGAGGGCTTCACGACCCGCAAGGACCTCGAGCGCGCCGCCGCCAGCGCCGCCTCCGGCGCCGCTGTGGTCAATCCAATCTCCGGCCTCCAGGATGTTGAAGAAGCCCAGGCAGAGGTTCGGCGGCGGGTTGTTACCGGCGCCGCCGGCGTTGTTCGTCGTGCCGTAGACGTGATTTCCACCGCCGCCGCCAGCGCTTCCGCCGCGGAGATCTCCCTCCTCCCAACGAAGCAGGCGGGTGTCGTAATTGGCGTTGGTGATGACCGGCGGAGTCACGAGGTTGAGCGGACCATTGTCGCCGCCCGGCGTGTTCCCCGGACTGAGCGCGAACCCCGCGGGGTTCTCCGTCAGGACTCCGGGGCCGACCGGCTGGGACGTCCCGTCAGCACCGGGGAGGGCGTAGCCGCCCCCGCCCCCGCTGCCGCCGAGCTGCTGGGAGACACAGGTGATGAAGCTCGCGTCTCTCGGATCGGGGACGACGTTGTAGCCGACCTCCTGGGTGTTACCCGCGTTGGCTGAAGAGCTCAGCGGGAGCGCGGCGGGGAAGCGGACGCCGCCGGGGCCCGCCGCGACGATCGAGCCACCGACGCCGCCGCCGCTGGCGCCGTCGCGGTTCGCTCCGGGGTTGGCGATCGCCCCAGCGCCAATCAGGTTCGTCGCGCCCAGGTCCGCCCGGTCCGCACCGAGACCGCCCGCTGCTCCGTTGGGCCCGCCGACGGGCGCCGTCGCGCTCGACACTTGCTCCCCCACGGTGGACGAGTCGTGCTCCGGGGCGGATTCGCCCGAGAGGTCCACCACCGACCCCGGCTGGAGGTCGCACCGCCCCCTCACGAGAAGACGCGCAGGGTTGGAGCCAGTGAGCACCAGCGTGCCGGTGGGCTCAATGACCAGGGAGGAGAGCTCGAAGACGCCATCGGTGACCGTCTCGGCGTTCGGGTAAACCGGCGCTCCGGGCGTGCCGGAGTTGTTGCCAAGCACGTCGATCTGGGCGATCCCAGTCGCCGGAAACGCCTGACTGTCCGTGTTCAGGACGAGGGATTCGCCAGCGGCGATCCTGATGGCACCGAGACGACCCGAGCCGCCGGTGAGTCCCACCGCGAGCCGGCCGCCGCCCCAGGCGGCCCCCGTCTGGGCGTCGTTCTCGAGGTCGGTGTTGGTGAACCCTTCCCCGTCCGCGTCCGGGAGGACGATCTGCGTGAAGTTGAGGACCTCTGGAATCGCGACGAGCACGCCGCCACCGCTCGCGCTGGTGACGGGGTTGTTCGCGATGTCCTTGACGAGCGTGGTGACTCGCACCACGAGCAGCCGCTGGTTCTGCCCCGCCGAGGGGATGTCACCAAAGGGCGTGAAGGTCGCCGAGGTGGTGAGGGTGAACTGATCCACCTCGAGTTCAAAGCTTCCGGGGATCGGGATCCGATCCGCTCCAGAGGTGGAGATGTCGCCGTCAGTATCCAACTCGACGAAGATGGTCAGCGACTCGCCCGTGACCACGTTGGCCACGGTCGGCAGGTTCATCAGCTCGTTGAACTCGAAGTAGACCTTGGAGGTCGCCGCGACGTTCTCAACCGCGTTCTGCACGCTGTTGCCGATCTGAGTGCGCTGGGTCGTGAAGGGGCCGCCGGGGACCGAAACGTCCACGTCGACAAACACGGCGACCTCCGGGTTTCCGGGGACGATGTCCTCAACGCCCTCGGTGGTCTCGATCGTGCAGAGCATCCGGCTTTGGTTGGCCGAGCCGGTCGCGCTCCTGATGAAGGGGCCAGAGTCCCCCTGCTGAACCCCAGGGATGCGAATCTCGTAGCTGCGGTTCTGCTGCAGCGAGAAGGCCACCGAGCCGCCGACGAAGGTGATCGCCGGACGGAAGATGACCCGGCGCGGGTCGAGCGGATCCAGGAATCGGAGGCCATCGGGCGCTGTGCCGTTCCCGACGTCTGTGACCTGGAAGGTCGACGGCGTCAGCGTGGTCGGGTCGATCGGTGCCGAGAAGGTCACTGAGACCTCACCGTTCTCCGTGACGTTTCGAACGATGCAGAAGACCTGGTCGCCGCCCGAACCGACGGAGCAGTTCAGGGAACAGGTCTGGATCGACAGATCCCCTCCGCTCCCGCTATCGCCTGAGCCGGATCCACATCCAGCGAGGAGCGCGAGCCCGGTGAGGGCGGCGGGGAGGAAGGAGCGTGCGGAGATGACTCGATCGCCAGAGGAAGCCTGCGTTCGCATGGTGCTTTCTAGGGGGGCCCGGTGATTCGGGGGGGCGGACCGTCAACGCCTGCCCGCGGCCGAGGCCGGGGGGGCGGCGTGGGGCCCGGCGGTTGATCGCGACGATGCGATCGTCGGCGAGGGCACCGCGCGGGGACGGAATGCTGAAAGCCGGCCAGAGAAGCCTGGACCGGTGGGTCAAAAAGGGGGGGAGGCTTCACATAGTGCGCGGAGGGCTCCCGGTTTGCCAGTCCTCTTCCTGCTCTGTCCGCGCCCGGGGGCTCCCCCGGTTTGGCATCCTCTTGGCCCGAGATTCGCCTCTCCCGAACTGCATGGACACTCCGCCCTTCCTTTCGCCCCCCTCAGCCCTCCTGGGCCCTAACTCTGCGGACGGCTCCGTGCTCGGAGCGCACGAGCCAGCGGAACCCGCCCGTGCGATGTCGCACAGCGACCGTCGCCGCTGGGCGCGAGCGTGGACCGCTCTGGCCGCCGCAGCGCTCCTCGCCGCCTGCTCGGGAGGGTCCGGGAGCGGCGACCGCGAGGGAACCACCGCGAGTCTCCCCGAGGTGCCGGACGACTTCGTCCCGTCGATCAGCCCCGAGGACCTCATCGAGCCGCTGGTCGGGGAACGGCGCCTCGCACCGGACGCCATCGAGATCGACGCGCTCGCGCTCATGCCATCCGGCCTCCCGATCACCGAGCAAGATCGCGCGCAGGTGGCCGCGCTCCTCCGCTCCCTCCAACCACTCGACCCGACCCTGACCAGCGACCACCACGACCGCTGGTTCATGGACAACAAGCTCCTCGTCGAGAGGCTCGAGGCCAGCGGCCGGCCGGAGCTCGGCTGGGCTGCCCTCCACGCCTTCACCAACTATCCCCAGCGGCACCACACGATTCGCAGGACCCTGCTCGAGCTGGGCGCTCGGGTGGCCCCCAAGGAGGCCGAGCCCCTCCTCGCGGAGCTCGCCTTCACGTACGGGCACTTCATCGAGGATCGCTCCGAGGCCCTCGTGCTCCTCGCCGAGGTCGCGCCGGAGACCTTCTTCGCCGGGGCAGAGGCCCACATCCAGCGTCAAGGCAAGCCCCAGCAGACCGCCCCGAACGACGAGTTCTTCGTCAAGGGTTGGCGTGTGGCCTGTGAACGCTCCGGACGCTCTCCCGTCCCCATGATGGCGCAGGTGGCCACCAACTACGCGCTCGAGCCATACGCCCGCGTGATCGCGGTGAGGTCCCTGGGGGACCACGCCGATGACCCGCGGGCCAGCGGCGCGATCCGCACCACCCTCGTGGAGTCCACTGGCGACGGGTACCTGCGGCGGGTCTCCGCCCAGACCGTCCTCGCGAGCTTTCCGAAGGAGACCGCGTGTGAGCTCCTCAACGAGGTCGCCGCGCGGGAGGCGGACATCAACTTTGCCCGCTTCCTCGACGTCGTGATCCAGTCCAACTGTCGATGAGCGGCGGGATCACCGACTCGCACTGCCACGTCTGGTGGGACCAGTTCGACGAGGACCGCGACCTGGTGCTCCAGCGAGCCCGCGACGCAGGGGTCGAGCGGATGGTGGTCGTCGGGACAGACGTCGAGACCTCCATGGCGTCGCTGGATCTCGCGGCCCGTGAGGAAGGGCTCCACGGTACCGCTGGCATCCACCCCCACGATGCGGCGAAGTTTGACGAGGAGAGCCGCCGGTCCATCGAAGAGCTCTGCCAGCGAGCCGACTGCGTTGCCGTCGGGGAGACGGGCCTCGACTGGTTCAAGGAGTGGGCGCCGAGACAGGCCCAGCTCGCCTCCTTTCGCTGGCACCTCGACCTCGCCCGCGCCCTGGACAAGCCGGTGATCATCCACTCCCGAGAGGCGCACGAGGACACCCTGGAGCAGGTCCGCGGCTGCCCAGGCGTCCGCGGGGTCATGCACTGCTTTGTGATGGGTCCCGACGAGCTCCCCCACTACGTCGATGCGGGGCTACACATCTCCTTCAGCGGCATCGTCACGTTCAAGGGTAGCGCGGCGAACCAGGAGGCGGCGCGTCGGTGCCCGGAGGAGCTCCTGCTGGTGGAGACCGACGCGCCCTTCCTCGCTCCGACGCCGCATCGGGGTAAGCGGAATGAGCCGGCCTTCTGCGCGGACACGCTCCGCTTCGTGGCGCAGCTGCGGGGGGTCTCGGTGGACCACCTCGCACGCATCACGAGCGAAAACGCCGCGCGGCTCTTCGGGCTGGCGC
>CBFHHK010000147.1:0-11818 GCA_965655435.1 Planctomycetota bacterium
CTACTCCAGGGTGAACCCCGGCACCTACGTGGTGTCCGCGCGCGGCGACGGCCAGGCCTCCGAGACCGTGGACGGGGTCGTCGTCACCACCGGTCAGGACACCGAGGTCCGGCTGGAGGTCGACACCGCGAGCAGCCTGGTGGTCCGCACCGTTGAGAAGGATGACACCCCGGTCCGCGCCGAGGTGACGGTCGTGGACAGCGACGGCCGTGAGGTCAGCGGACTCGTCGGGACCGAGCTCTTCCGGTCCTTCGGCGAGGGCGTCTCCACCACGGAGCAGAGCTTCGGGCCCCTCCCCCCCGGTCGTTACACGGTCACGGCCCGGGCTCAGGATGGCCGCACCGAGCGCAAGCGCGTCACCGTGAAGGGGAGCCGGGACACCCGCACCCGGCTGCGCTTCGACCCGGTCGAGGAGTAGCCTCGACGGCCGCGCGCCGCGTCAGGATCCGGCGGGCGGAGGCCCGCCCCGGGGAGCGGTGGCGCGCAGGCCTTGCTCGGGCGCAGGCGGCCCTCGCCGCTGGGCGCCCCCCAGTTGGAGTCGGCGGTTGGAATCCGCGGTTGGAATCGGCCGTGGGACCCGGCGGTAGGATCGGGGTCCCCTCGCCGATGCCAGCCCCGGCGAAAGGACCCGGTGGCCAGCGGCCGCCCGCGGAGGGGCTGCCCGGGGCGGGCCCTCAGCGGGCCTCTCGGAGCGCCTGGATCAACCGCTCCATGTCCGGGGGCAGCGGCGCCTCGAAGGACACCTCTTCGCCCGACTCGGGGTGGTGGAACGTGAGGCGGCGCGCGTGGAGGGCCGGTCGCTCCATCCCGTGAACGCTCCGCGGGAGCGGATACTTCTGGGCGCCGCCATGGGAGTAAGCGCGGTCCCCCACGATCGGGAGCCCGGCGTCCTGCAGGTGAACGCGGATCTGGTGCGTCCGGCCCGTCTTGGGGTGCGCGGCCACCAGCGTGGCCGGCCCCAGCTCTTCGACCCGCTCGATCAACGTCTCGGCCGTCCGCGCCTCCCCGCGCTCCACGAGGTCGTCCTGCAGCCCCGCGGGGACCACGCGCATGCGCTCGGGGTTCTTGGGGGACGCGCCGATGGCGCCGGTCCGCCACTCCGAATCGAACCGCGGGATCCCGTGGACCAGGGCGAGGTACGTCTTCGAGACCTCACGGTCCTTGAACTGCGCCTTGAGGGAGTTCAGCGCCGGGAGCGTCCGCCCCATGACGATCACACCGCTGGTGAGGCGATCGAGCCGGTGGACGATCCCGGGTCGGTTCTCCCCCTGCACCTCCGGCAGCGGCCCGAAACGCTCCACGGCGAGGTCCGACAGGGTCCCGCGCGTCTGCCGGGGGTTGGGGTGGCACACGAGCCCGGCAGGCTTGTTGATCACGATGATCGACTCGTCCTCGTGGATCACCTCGAGCTCCACGATGGCGGCGCCGCCGACGTCTGTGGAGACCTCCCTCTCACCGCTCAGGGTGAGCTCGACCTGCGCCCCCCCCTCCACCGGGGTATTTGGGCGCCGGACCTCGAGGCCAGCGACCTGCACGGCCCCGCCCTTGATCAGGCGTTGGAGCTGGCTCCTCGATTGTCCCTGGACGAGCGCCGCCAGCGCCACGTCGAGGCGGGCGCCGTCATGCTCGGCAGGGATCTCCAGGGTGAGTTGAGTGGGGCCTGTCATGGGATCCATCGGGGGAAGGACGATACCCGAGCCTAGCCGCTTCCATCGGGACCTCTCGACTGCTATCCAAGAGACGATGGAAGGAAGTCCCCCCCTGAAGGTCCTGCTCGCCGACGACGAGCAGCTCACCCTCGATGTCCTGGGCGCCTCGCTCACCGCCCAGGGCCTCGACGTGGTCCTGGCCTCGACGTCCGCCGCCGCGATCCGCGCGGTGGAGGCCTCCCCGTTCGACGCCGTGATCACCGATGTGGTCTTCGACGGGACGAGCGAGGGCGAGGAGATCCTCGCCGCCACGCGCCGGCTCCGCCCCGACGCGATCTGCCTGCTCATGACCGGCTATCCGCGGGTCGAGGCGGCGGTTCAGGCCATGAAGGTCGGCGCCGTGGACTATCTCCAGAAGCCGGTCGACCCGGAACTCCTCGGCGCGACCATCCAGCGCGCCGTCCGGGAGCAGCGGCTCCGGTCCGAGGAGCTCCCCTATCAGGACCTCGTGGACATCCTCTCCGGGCTCGTGGCCAAGTCCATCGAGCGCGTGGACCCGTACACGGCTGGGCACGGGGAGCGGACTCGCAAGTACTGCAAGATGGTCGCCGAGGACTTCGGGCTCGACCGCAAGACCATCGAGCACCTCGAGCTGGGCGCCATCGCCCATGACTACGGCAAGATCTTCCTCGACGACCTCGGCTTCCTGACCAAGAAGGGTCCCCTGACGCCCGCGGAGCGGCGGGAGATGCAGCGGCACCCGCTCGTCGGCGCCGAGCGGCTGGGCGAGCACCCCCAGCTCAAGCGCGTCGTCCAGTACGTCGTGGAGCACCACGAACGCTGGGACGGGCTCGGGTACCCCTTCCGCCTGCGCGGTGAGGAGATCTCCCGACCGGGCCGGATCCTCTGCGTCGTGGAGGTCTTCGACTCGCTGACCACACGCCGCTCATACAAGGGCGCCTGGTCCCTCCAGAAGACGATCGACTTCTTTGAGTCCCAGTCCGGCCGGGCCTTCGCGCCTGACATCATCGATACGTTCCTGAGGCTCCTCGAGGTGCATGGGGAGGAGTGGCTGATGGCGCCCAGGGCGGATCTCGCCGCGGCGGGGCTGCTCGTCCCCGCCGAGCGAGGCACCGAGGCCGTCCAGCCGGTCAAGGTGACGCCGGCGGCGCCCACGGGCTCCCCTCACAGCGCGACAGCCCGCACCTGAGGCCCCGGGGCCATGGCCCCTGAGCCTGCTGCTGCGCCGGCCTGCTGAGCCTGCCTGCTGAGCCTGCTGCTGGAGCCACCGCCGAGGAGACCGTGGGGCCGCTGCTGGCCCTCTCCCAGGGCCCATCCGGCCCAGGGGGCTAGTGAGGTGGTTCATCCGCCGCTAAACTCCTTGGCCTCCCCCGGGAACGACGCGTCGCTCCCGGTCCTTTTTTTGTCTGTTGCTGAAACGCCGGCGACCTCCGTCGCTAGGTCGCGGAGGCCCCTGATGGGTCCCATGACCTCCACCACGTCGAACCAGATGCGCACAATCCTTCAGGCCGTGGCAGCCTCCGTTTGCCTGGCCGCCATCACCTTCTCGTCCCCGGCCTCCGGGTTCTCGACCACCGCCCCCCTCGGGGACAAGAAGACGGGCGACGACTCGTCTCCGATGGTCGAGGCCTCCAAGGTCGCGCCTCCGGGGACGGTCCCCGTCAAGGGTGGCAGCACCCGCGTGGGCTCGAAGCCGAAGTCCGTCGAAGAGTTGCTGCAGACCGAGGCCTACCAGGGCTTCGCGCGGACGCTCGACGGGGAGACCCCGCAGCACGACGTCAAGGTGCTCCCCTTCCACATGGGGAAGTTCGAGGTCACCAACGAGCAGTACCTCGCATTCGTCGAAGACACCGGCTACCGCCCCCCCACCCACTGGGGAGAGGCGGCGATCTTCGCCGCCCAGACGGAGTTCGGTCGCCAGGAAGCCGAGAAGGCCAAGGCCGCCCGCGACGCCGGCGAGCGCTATGTCCGCAAGAAGTGGGACAACGGCATGAAGAAGCGCTGGTGGGACGAGAACTGGGCGGACTCCGAGTGGTCCATCCCCGAGGGGTTCGAGGCCGCGCCCGTGGTGTTCGTCGACTTCAGCGATGCCTCCGCGTACTGCGAGTGGTCTGGCATGCGGATCCCCTCCGAGCAGGAGTGGATCCACTCTGCCCGTGCGAACAAGGACCAGTGGTTCCCCTGGGGTGACGATTGGAACGCCGAGGGCCGCGCCCACACCCAGGAGAGTCGCCGCAAGAAGCTCTTCACCGTGGGCTCCTTCCCGGACGGAGCCAGCCCGTACGGCGTCATGGACCAGTCCGGGAGCGTCTGGGAGTGGACGACCGGCAAGTACACGGCCTACCCCAAGTTCAAGTCGAACAAGTACAAGATCAAGAAGACCGGCGGCCGCAAGGAGACCCTCGAGCCGGCGCCCCGCTGGAACGCCAACCAACGCGTGGTGATGGGCGGCGCCTTCCAGTTCGGGCTCCTCGCAGCGCGGGTCACGACGCGCCGCGCGACCCCGCGGAACGAGACCACCGACGGGCTCGGCTTCAGGATCTCCGCGAGCACCATGCCCGGGCGCGATGTCGCCGACGCGGTCTGGCGCAACATCGTCCGGAACTCCGGCGCCCGGAAGGGTGGCGAGACCTTCGACACGACCGAGTCCGTGGGCATCGACCGCTACTCGACCAAGAACGTCGAGGGCAGCCGCCCCGAGGGGTACGCGGTGATCGACGGGTACGAGTACGCCGTCTTCACCCCTCGCAATGAGCTGGCCCTGAGCCCCGGTGGCGAGCTGAACCGCGCCTCCAGGGTGGCCCCAGTGCTCTTCGGCTACTTCTCCACCACGATCCCCTTCGCGGAGCCCAAGCTCGACCCCGGCAACTACCTCGTCGCGTACCGCGGCAAGGGCAAGGTCATCTCCTCCGACGAGGAGGCCCAGGAGGGTGAAGACGGCGCGGCGGAGGATGACGAGGCCCCCATTGAGATCTCGGACGATACGCCGCTCGAGCTCCTCACCCCCGAGCAGCGCCTCCTGCGTCAGATTGACCTCAACGAGAACCTGCTCATCTTCATGGACGCGGAGACCGGCGAATACGTCGCCTCCATGAACACGAAGAAGGCCCAGGACCAGAAGGACAACAAGCGCACCTCGGTGACCGGAGTGTCGGCCGAGCAGAAGACCGTCTGGGTGGGCGCCACCGTGAAGGAGAAGGTCCAGGAGACCCATGACTTCCTGACCTTCGATGCCAAGGTCCGGCGTACGGCGAAGTCCCGGATCATCCCGATCAGCCTCCGCATGCGCGTCGAGAACGGCGCCATCGGGTCTGGCTGGCGCCGGTGATCGGAGCCCAAGGGAAGCCCCCCCGTCGCCCCCGGGCGCCGGGGGGGCTTCTTCATGGAATCAGGTCTCGGCCGTTGGCACCGTATGGGCATGAAGACGCGCCCCCGCATCTCCCTGTGCATGATCGCCAAGAACGAGGCCGCCTTCCTCGCCGACTGCCTCCGCTCCGTGCGCGGCGTGGTCCACGAGATGATTGTGGTCGACACCGGCAGTACGGATGACACGGTCGCTATCGCCGAGGCCGAGGGCGCGAGCGTGATCCACTTCCCCTGGTGCGATGACTTCGCGAGGGCGAGGAACGCCGGCGTGGAGCTCGCTTCAGGGACCCACATCCTGATCCTCGACGCGGACGAGCGCCTGGCCCCGAACATGGGAGAGAACCTCCTGGAGGCGGCTCGTAACCCGCGCGTCCTGATCGGCTGCCTCCCGCTCTACAACGCGAATCAGATGAACGCGGACGCCGAGGAGGTCATGTCCGGCGCGAAGCAGCTCGGTGAGCTCGCCTTCGTCCCGCGGCTCTTCAAGAACCTCCCGGAGATGCGCTTCAAGCGGCGCGTCCACGAGACCCTGACCGCCGGCTTCAACCAGCTCCATGCCCGCGGCCACGGAGAGACGGTGGCGGTCGGCGCGGCGCTCATCCACTACGGTGACGTCCCGTCCTATCGCACCGGCCTCCGCAAGGACGACCGCAACACCCGCCTCCTGCGCATGTGCCTGGAGGACGACCCGGCGGACGGCGAGATCGCAGGCTACCTCGTGGTCCAGCTCATCAAGGACGGCGACGCCGCCGAGGCGCGCGCCATCGGAGAGCGGCACTTCGCGCCCTTCCTCGAGCGCAATGAGACTCGCCCGGAGGGACACTTCGCCGAGAACATGGTGCGCATCGGCTACTCCTTGGGCCTCCTTCAGACCGAGGCCGGCGACCACGCTCAGGCGCTCGCGACCGTCCGAGACTCCCTGCGCTTCACCCCGGACCTCCACCCCAATCTCGTCTACGTCGAGGGGCTCGCCCAGACCGGCCTCGGGAACCTCGCCGAGGCCCACCGCTGCTTCGAGAGGGTCATCGCGGCACACGGCAAGCACTTCGCGCAGCCAGTCCTCCCGGCGATCACGGACGAGCTGTCCCGCCTGAAGATCAGCGGCCTGTACCTCGCAGAGGGGCGCTTTGACAGCGCTCGCGCCGCGCTGCCCGAGACCAAGGGGCCCTGGTCCTTCGCTCGCTCGCTGCTCGCAGCCGAGATCGAGGTCGAGGCGGGCAACCCGGAGGAGGCCATGCAGGTCCTCGCACCCTTCGTGGACCTCGAGGGGCTCGCGCCCGACTGGTATGTCCTCGTCCACCGCGCGCTCACGGCCCTCGGGAACGACACCGGGAACCTCCTCGGTATTGCGTCGAACGCCAAGTCTTCGGCGTGGCTTGAGAAGCGCCGCGCCCTCGCGCTGGCCTGACGCTCATGGGACCTCCGCCCCCCCGGGGGACCCGCTGAACGACCGACCGCTCCTGGCGTCCCCACCGAGAGCTCCTCCGCTGCGCCCGACGCAGGTCTGCTGCGGCTGCCCCCCCCGCCGCGGCCCCGGGCCACCCGGCACCGGGGCTTCACCCGTCGCGTCCTTGGGGCACCGGAGCCCATGGCGGGCCCAGCAGAAGGACCCAGCAGAAGGACCCAGCTGGAGGGCCCAGCTGGAGGGCCCGGTCCCTTCAACACCGACCTCGGTCCCGCCCCCCCTCCCGATATCGGAGGCTCAGGGCGGGGACCCACGCCGCGCGGGGGCCGCGGAGACCGGTCCGCGGCTGCCCGTCAGGAACGGCACCGGCCCCCCCCATGGACGCCCATGGCCCCACAACGGGGACGGGGCGGCGCGGGAGGCCGATCAGAAGCCCGCGACGTTCCGCTCGAGGAGCTCCTTCTCGAGCTCCAGCTCCTCGACCCGAAGCCGCTCCGCGGCGACCACGTCGTCGTCGGCCTTGGCGAGGAAGCCGGGGTTCTCGAGCTTCTTCTTGGCGCCCATGAGCGCCTTGCCGGCCTTGGCAGCGCGCCCTTCGAGCACGGTCTTGAGCTTCTCGAAGTCCACGTCCTCACCGAGGACCACGTAGGCCTCGATCCCGCCCGCAACGGCCACGGCGCTCGCGTCGGGCCGGGACGCGGCGCTGTCGAGGGTGAGCGACTCCAGGAAGGCCAGGGAGCGGACGGCCCCCTGGTGGCGCTCCAGCACCTCGCGCAGGTCGTCACGGGTCACGTTCGCGATCACCGGCAGCGGGCGGCGCTCGGCCACCATGGTCAGCGCCCGCACCTGCCGGACGCAGCCGACCAGGTCCTGGACCGCCTGCATCTCGCTCTCGGCCTCCTCGTCCACGGACAGGCCCTCGCCCGTCGGCCAGGGCGCCATGGCCAGCATGTGCTCCGGTGTGGCTCCGAGGGTCTCATGGAGCGCCTCCCAGAGCTTCTCGGTGATGTAGGGGGTGAAGGGGTGCAGGAGGCCAAGGGTGTCCTTCAGGACCCGCGCGAGCGTCGCCCGGGCGTCCCTGGCCGAGGCCTCGTCGTCCCCCGTGAGCCGGTGCTTGGAGAGCTCCACGTACCAGTCGCAGAAGTCGTTCCAAACGAAGCGGTACATCATCGAGGCCGCGTCATTGAAGCGGTACTCGTCCAGCGCGGCTGACACCTCGCGGATCGCTCGCGCGAGGCGGCTCATGATCCAGCGGTCCTCGAAGCGCGTGGACGCCTCCTCCGAGCGATCGCCCGAGAGGTTGAGCATCACGAAGCGCGCCGCGTTCCAGACCTTGTTGCAGAAGCGGCTGCCCTGCTCGAAGCGGTCGGGCGCGAGGCGCACGTCCTGCCCCTCCTTGGTGAGGAGCACGAGCGAGAAGCGCACGGCGTCTGCGCCGTACTGCTCGATCATGTCCAGCGGGTCGATGCCGTTGCCCGCCGACTTGCTCATGCGCTTGCCCTTGGCGTCGAGCACGGTCGCGTGGATGTAGCACGTCGAGAACGGGTTCCGCTCGCCCTCGGGGCGCTCCGGCATGAAGGCGTAGCCCGCCATGACCATGCGCGCGACCCACAGGTAGATGATCTCCTGGGCGGTCGAGAGGAACTGCGTCGGGTAGAAGCGCGCCAGGTCCGCGGCGCCCTTGTCCGGCCAGCCGAGGGTGGCGATCGGGAAGAGCCAGGACGAGGCCCAGGTGTCGAGGACGTCGGGGTCCTGTCGAACGATGGGCTTACCGGTCTTGGGGTGAGTATCTCCGAGCTCCAGGCCCTCGACCGAGGCCACGGCCACGTCGTCCTCGTCGTACCAGACGGGGATCCGGTGCCCCCACCACAGCTGGCGGGAGATGCACCAGTCCTGGACGTTCTCGAGCCAGTGCAGGTAGACCTTGCCCCAGCGCTCGGGCCGGAACTTCAGGTCGCCCTTCTTCAGCGCGCCGATGGCGGGCTCCGCGAGCGGCTCCATCTTCACGAACCACTGCTCGCTGACGAGCGGCTCCACCGGCGACTTCGACCGGTCCGACGTGGACACATTGTGCGTGATGTCCTCGACCTCGCCGAGGAGACCCATCTCGTCCATCTGCGCCACCAGGTCCTTGCGGACCTTCTCGCGCGTCTGGCCGGCGAAGGGGCCGCCGTTGTCGTTGAGCGAGCCGTCCTTCTCGAGCAGGTTGATGATCGGGAGGTTGTGCCGCTGGCCTCGCTCGTAGTCAGCGGGGTCGTGGCCGGGGGTGATCTTCACCGCGCCGGAGCCGAAGTCCGGGTCCACGGAGTCGTCCGCCACGATGGGGATCTCGCGGTCCACGAAGGGCAACTGGACCGTCTTGCCCACGAGGTCCCGGTAGCGATCATCGTCGGGGTGCACCGCCACCCCGGTGTCGCCGAGCATGGTCTCGGGCCGCGTGGTGGCGACCACGAGGAACTCCCCGTCGCGCCCCGTGATCGGGTAGCGCAGGTGCCAGAGCTTGCCCTTCTTCGTGACGTACTCGATCTCGTCGTCGCTGACGGCGGTCTGGAGCACGCAGTCCCAGTTCACCAGCCTCGCGCCGCGGTAGATGAGCCCCTTCTCCCAGAGGTCCACGAAGGACGTGCGCACGGCGAGGGACATGTCCTCGTCCATGGTGAACTTCGTCCGCGTCCAGTCGCACGAGCAGCCGAGGCTCTTGAACTGGCGCAGGATCATGTTCCCGTGCTCCTCCTTCCAGTCCCAGATCCGGCGCAGGAACTCCTCCCTGCCGAGGTCATCGCGGGTCTTGCCCTCCTCGGCGTAGATCCGCTTCTCCACCACGGCCTGCGTCGCGATCCCGGCGTGGTCCGTGCCTGGCACCCAGAGGGTGTCGAAGCCCGACTTGCGCCGGTGGCGGACCACGATGTCCTGCACCGTGCCGTTCAGGGCGTGGCCCATGTGCAGGACCCCCGTCACGTTGGGCGGCGGGATCATCACCGTGAACGGCTTACCGCTCCCCTCGCCCTCGGCAGGCGGTTGAAAGCAGCCGGAGTCGTTCCACTTGGTGTAGAGCGGCTCCTCGATGTCCTTGGGTGTGTAGCGCGTCGAGAGTTCCATGGGATTAGGGCTCGAGCGAGGCGGCCGAGCGGGCACATGGCATCCGACCGGCGCGAGCCGGTCAACCCGCGTCGCCGGATCGTCGAATTCAGGGGGGCAGGGAGGCCGGAATCAGTGCACGCGGGCGAGGCCAGCGACCACCCCGGGGAGCTCGGTGGAGAGCGCCGCGGCCGCCCGGGTCGCGTCGAGCGACACATCCCTGGGCCGGGGGGCGCCAGCGTCGAGGTCCGCTTGACGGGTCGGGAGCAGCTCGGCCTCCGCCTCATCACGGGAAAGCCCCATGGACCTGAGCACCGCGACCCCGAGCCCGTGCCGCGAGACACGGTCCGGGCCGGCCAGGTGGGCCACCCCGGGAGCGTCAAAGTCCAGGAGCTCCACGAGCGCCGCGGCGGCGCTCGAGACCTCCAGCGGAGTCCGCCACTCGTCCACGAAGAGCCGCGGTCGCTCGCCCCGCTCGACCTGCTCGAGGAGCGAGTCGCTGGCGCCGAGGCCGCGACCGGCGGAGTCCCCGTAGAGCAGCGGCAGCCGCGCCACGGTCGCCGTCGGCAGCGCCTCGAGCACGGCGCGCTCCCCCTCGAGCTTCGTGCGCCCGTACTCGGAGACCGGCGCCGGGACAGCGTCCTCGGCGAAGCCGCCCTCGGGCGCGTCCTCCGCGCCGAAGACCAGGTCCGTGCTGACGTGGACGAGGCGGGCGCCGTGGGCGGCGGCCCAGGTCGCGAGCTGGCCGGGCGCCTCCACATTGATGGCGCGGGCGTGGGCTGGGTCGGCCTCGCAATCGGCTGCGCGGCTGAGGGCGGCGCAGTGGACGATCTCGGTGGGCTTGACCCGGGCAAGGAGGGCCTCGAGGTCGCCCGGGAGGTCCGCCTCAATCCACTGGGCCGCCTCACGCGGCGAGCAGAAGCGAGGCGCGAGGAGCGCAGAGCTCCGGCACTGGGCCACCACGAGCGGCCCAAGCGGCTCGGCGAGGGTCCCCTCGGCCTGGCTGCGAGCCACCGCCGCGGCGACCACGTGCGCCCCGAGGAATCCGCTGCCGCCGGTGATCAAGGTCGTCCGTTCCACGCAGGGAAGGGTACTCCAGCCGGGCATCCCCCCGGGGCCGTGAATCCGCTCCCCCTCCCGACCTGCCGGTCGCTATGGTTCCCCGCATGTCCCGCCCCGCCCCCCACGCGTTCGAGATCGGCGGCCAGCCGATCGGAGACGGCCCCCTCTTCTTCCTCGCCGGCCCCTGCGTGCTCCAGTCGCGCCAACTCGCCCTCGACATCGCAGGCACCCTCCGGGACCTGATGAGCGAGCGAGGTCTACCGTTCGTCTTCAAGGCGAGCTTCGACAAGGCCAACCGCTCGAGCATCGGCGGCGGGCGCGGTCCCGGGATGGAGGAAGGGCTCCAGTGGCTCGCCGAGATCCGGGCCGAGGTGGGCGTTCCAGTGGTGACCGATGTCCACCTGCCGGAGCAGTGCGCGGCCGTCGCCGAGGTGGTGGACGTCCTCCAGATCCCCGCGTTCCTCTGCCGCCAGACCGACCTGCTCGTGGCCGCCGCGAGCACGGGCAAGCCCGTCAACGTCAAGAAGGGTCAGTTCCTCGCGCCGTGGGACATGGCCAACGTGGTCAAGAAGGTCACGGACTCCGGCGGCCAGGGCGTCATGGTCACCGAGCGAGGCACGTCATTCGGTTACGGCCGCCTTGTCGTCGACATGACGGGGCTGCGCGACCTCGGTGCGACGGGGCACCCCGTCATCTTCGACGCCACCCACAGCGTCCAGCGCCCTGGCGCCCTCGGAGATCGCACGGGCGGAGACCGCACCCTCGTGCCGCTGCTCGCGCGCGCCGCGGTCGCGACCGGTGAGGTGCACGGGCTCTTCCTCGAGACCCACCCTGACCCTGACAGCTCGCCGTCAGACGGCCCCAACATGGTCATGCTCGACCACATGCCCGCCGTCCTCGACGAGCTCATGGCCGTCCACGCGGCGGTCTGAGCGCCCGCAGCAGCGGGACCTCGAGGGAGCCGGCGTCCGGTGGAGCTCCAGGCCCAAACGCCGTCGGCGCACCCGCCCCGCGATCGGGTCGGCGCGAACCACGGCGGCCTCGGTGGCTCGGTGGCTCGGTGGCTCGGTGGCTCGGTGGCTCGGTGGCTGTGATCGCGTTCTGCGTGATCGCCTGGACGATGATCCCGGCCATCGTGATCCCAGCGACCGTGATCCCAGCGACCATGACCCAAGCGTCAGTGACCCAAGCGTCAGTGACGCCAGCCCCAGGGACCCCAGCGCCTCGGGCCCACGGG
>CBFHHK010000148.1:0-10015 GCA_965655435.1 Planctomycetota bacterium
GGCCGGGTCCGATTCGTAGGCGTGGCTGGGCTGCCGGGCCGGATGCTGCGCAGGCTCCGCAGGTTCGCCTGGACGGCCAGGGCGTGAGCGGCTTGCGGCTTGGCGCCGTCTCGGTTCGGCGTGCGCCGGCCGGGGCTGCGCCGCACGGCCGCCGGTCGATCGCGCAGGAGTCGACTCCAGGGTCAATAGTCAGCCCGCAGGGCTCCTTGGGGACCGTACCATGCGTGGTACATAACATACATTATCCGAAGAAGTAGGTGCCATGCAGGGGCCCCGGGGCCTGGTTCGCCCGGGGAGCTCCCCCTCGGGCGGACGACCTCGGATGCGCTGCTCCCTGCCCGAAGTCTTGGCCCATGGGGCCTCGTCTGCCCTCCCCACCGGCTCGGCTCGGGGTGCTCGGCCCGATGGTCTGGCCGGCCCCTCAGGCGAACCTCGCGGCCGGGCCATGAGCGGGTCTGCCCACCCAGACGTCGGGCTCGCCGGAATGCGGGCCAGTACGTTCCGCTTCGTTCCGATGTTCCGACTAGCACGACCCACGTCCTCACTCCTTCCTGTCATGGCGCGACATTCACTTCGACGAGGCCTGGTCCCTGGCCTCGGGTTCCTCCTGCTGACCCTCTCGGCCTGCGGGCCCGGCGCGTCCAGCCGGGCGAGCATCAGCAGCCGCCCCGTGGTGGACGGCTGGGTGCCCCCGGCGGAGGTCTCCCACCCCCCATTCCGGGAGGAGACCTTCCACCCCAACTGGCTCATGACTCGGGGCGGGACCTACGTGTACATGGAGGTCCTCGGTGACTACCGCAGGGCCGGGAGCTTCATCCGTCCGTTGATCAGTGAGGCGGAGCAGCAGGGGCTTCGGATCGCACCGAACGCGTCGCCCTTCTGCCTCTTCTACGACGACCCGGGCTCCGGGAAGCCGGTTCAGGAGCTTCGAGCCCGCGTGGGCATCGAGCTGGAGCAGCCCCAGGCGGCCGCCCAGCCCCTCTTCGTGGACGCTCTCCCGGGCAGCACAGCGGTTCATGCCTGTGTGTCAGGTCCCTATCCAGGTGCGTCGCGAGCCTACCCGCTGCTGTTCCGTTACATGGGCACGATGAACTGGGAGCGGAGCGGGCCCATCCAGGAGATCTACCACGTGTTCCCAGGCCCCGGCGTCCCCGACGAGAGCCTGGTCTGCGAGATCCTGATCCCGGTCCGCCGGTCCGGCCGCTGAGCCAGGCCCGCCGCTGAGCGGGCCGCCCATGCGGCGCTTGGCCTGCAGCGAGGGCTCGGCTGGCTCGGCGGCGCGGTGGGGCACGTCGATCACGGGCCGCTCGCCGCTTCGCTCGCCAGACGGCTCACCGCTGGGAACACGGCTGGGCTCACGGCTGGACCCCCAGCTGGACTCCCAGCTGGGCGCACCACAGCCCCACCGCGGGGTCGCGCACGCCGCTGCTTGTACCGGCGCCTGCTGTGAGGCAGCGCCTGGCCGTTCGCCCGCGGGAACCTCTTCGCCAGCAGGGACCCATTCGCCCGCTGGGGGGGGCCTCGGCTCGCCCGGAATGCGGGTCCTGGGCGGCTGGGCCGCCCCTGGCCGCGGGGATCAGTCCCCCATCAAGGACCGGGCCTCGGGCGGGTAGCAGCGCAGGACGGAGGCGGTGCCCTCCAGGGAGATGGTCGCTCGGAGCAGGTCCCCGGCCTCCAGGTGAGGGCGGAGGACCTCGGGCAGGATGACCGTCAGCGGCTCGCCGCCGCCCCGGGGCCTCAGCTGGTCCCCGGAGGTCTCGAAGGCCTCGGGCTGGGTCTCGTCGACCGACAGCACGGTGTAGCCCTCGCCCTCGCCCTCCGCGGGCGGCGGGCCCTGCGGGGCGCCTTGGGCCGCGGACAGCGCGTCGTTGGCGCGGCGCATCCGCGGGAGTGACGTCTCGAGGCCATCCAGGGCGTCGAGGAACTCCGAGCCGAGGTCCACCTCGTGGGCGTCGAGGGCCCACTCGCAGAACTCACGCAGGGCAACGACGAGGGCCTGGGCCTCGGCGTCGCTGCCGAGGGCGCCGGTCTCCTGGAGCCAGAAGGTGGCGAACTGGAACAGGTCTCTGCCCTTCAGCTCCTCGAAGACGCCGATGGGGCGCGCGAAGGCGGCGAGGTGCTGGAGCGGGTCGAGGCTGGTCGGGTCGAAGCCGTCCCGGGTGGCCTGCAGCTCCCACCTCATCTCGTCGACCATGGCCCCCACGACGCCAGGGAAGTCCGGCGCCGGCGCCTCCGCACCCTCCTCCTCCGGGCCGTCCCCGGCGATGCCGAGGTCCTCCTCGAGCTTCTGGAGCAGCGCCGTCGCGTCCTCACCGCGCTCGCGGCCGCGGGCGAAGGCCTCGACGGCCTCAGCATGCCCGGCCTCGGGGCCCTCCGTGTCGCCGTGGGCGTCACCTTGATCCGCGCCTCGGGAGGGGCTCACCGCCCTGGGGCTGATGAGGTCCCACGCTTGGATGAGCGCCGCCCGTGCCTCGCCGAGGTCCACTTCGGACTCGAAGGCCAGCGTCTCCATCACCGCGGCCATGGGGTCCTCAACGCCGTGGACGAGGCGTGCGGGGTCGCGCGGCGCGCTGGAGAGAACGCGGAGCGCATCCCGGGCCATGGCCTCGGTCAGGCCAGCGGCCTGGAGCGCTCGCAGGGCCTCCTGCATCGGGTCTCCGCCGCTCGCGGGCACGCCTTCGGTTCCCTGCTCGACGGGCGTACTCTCCGGCGCCCCGAGGTCCTCCCTGCCGGAGAAGAACATGGCCTCGAGGTCTCGCTGCCCGATGCGGAGCACGTTGACCGCGCTCTGCTCTCGGACCCGGGCGAGGTCGCGGGTCAGGGCGGCCCCGACCTCCGGGCTGCGAACGATCGCGATGGTCGGCGAGGCGACGTTGCCACCGTCCCCGGCCGGATACAGGCGGCCGACGAGGAGGTCCCCGTGGCGCAGGCGTCCCTCGAGGCCCTCGGTCAGGAGCGCGTAGGTCCCGAAGCCGCCCAGGTCTCGGGCCCAGACGGCCTCCTCGGCCCCGGTGGACTCCGCCTCGAACACTCCCGTATGGGAGCGCAGCAGGGACTCCAGCGCGGCCCCGAGCGCCTCGATCTGCGGCTCGGCGTCCTCCTCATCGGCGAGCTGGGCCTGGACGGTCTCCCGAAAGGCCGGGGCCAGCTTCTCGGCGACGCTGCCCCGCAGGGTGGCGCTGTGGTGCTCGAGGAGGAACCACTCGAGGTGCCGTCGTCCCGCGAGCAGGGTCTCCCTGGGATCCCCCGCGGCGCCGGGGCGGGCCCCCTGGAAGAAGGACTCGACGCTCGCCTCGAACTCGGCGCTGAGCTCGGGGAGGCCGCGGACAAGGCCGCCCAGAACCTCCAGGCAGCGCTCGATGGTCGAAGGGGCGAGGGTCATAGCGGGGACCCTAGCAAGCAAAGCGCTCCTTGGCGGGGCGCGGCAGGCCAGATCCTGAGCGCGGGGCGGCGCCCGGGCGCGGACTCGGCGATTCCCGGTCAAAACCGGGCCAGATGGCGGCGGAGGCGGCCGATCTCACCGTCGAGGCAACCATGGTTTTAGCAATCCTTCAACAGGCATCGGACGCCGCCGGGGCCGCCCCTGGCGCCCTTGATGGGACGCCCTGGATCGACTGGGTCGGGCTGGGCATCGTCGGGCTCTTCCTGATCCTCGGGATCAAGCACGGGCTCGTCTGGCAGATGACCCGGTTGCTCGGGATGCTGCTCGCGGTGTACATCGCCCGCACGCTCTCCCCGGAGGTGGCGCCCAAGTTCCAGTCCATCCTCAACCTGTCCATCCGGGCCTGTGAGGGCATCGTCTGGTTCCTCGTCTTCCTCGCCTCTCTGCTCGTCATGGCCTTCATCGGCATGGTCGGGAAGCGAGCGCTTGAGGCGGTGCAGCTCGGGCCCATGGACCGCCTGGGGGGCGGCATGGCTGGGGCGGTCACCGGGCTCGTGGTGCACTGCGTGCTCCTGCTGATGCTGACGTCCCTCGCCACGGCGGACTGGGCCTCGCGGACCATGCGCGGCAGCGCCAGCGCGACGATGCTGGACAACCTCTCACGGAAGAGTCACATCCTCCTCAACGCCGAGGCCGCCGAGACGATCGTCGACCCCTGGGGTCACGTCCACGACTCTCACATGCAGGAGGCGGATCGTGAATCGCTCCGCCGCCAGCAGGAGGAGAGCCGCCTGCGTGAGCGCCGTCTGCGCGAGCAGGCGGATGAAGAGAGCCGGCGGCGGAAGTCGCAGCAGTCCGCGGCCCGGGTCAAGTAGGTCGGACCGGAGGCACGCCGCGCCCACCCTCGCGGGCGCCGCACCGGGTCGTCGTGGGCCCACGGGGATGGCTACCACTCCGGGCTTCGGATGCGGGTCGACGCCGCGGTCCCGCTGAGTCAGGGCTCCAGGCTGGGGCCTCTGCGCTGGGGCCTCTGCGCTGGGTGCTGCGCCGGTGGCGGTCCCACCGTTGGTCACTGGGACCCTCCCAGTTCTTCACGTTGGCCGGCCTGACCGGTCCGTCTGCGCCGTGGATCAGCCGGCCATCCACTCGGCCGCGAGTTCCCAGACGAGGGCGTCTCCCTCGAGGTGGAGCTGGCTCCCGGGGACGCGCTCGAGGATCGCAGCGAGCGCTCCCTCGTCCAGCTGAACGGGGCGCCCTGCGCGCCCGGTGAGCCGTGCGCCCTCCCAGCGCCAGCGCCACTCGCTGGCGCCCATGGCCTCGGAGGCGTGGAGCAACAGTGCCGCCGCTGCCCAGGGCACTTCCCAGCCGGACAGCGCCCCGGGAGCTAGCTCCGGTGGACCGCCCTGCACGTGGACGTGGTCTTCGCCGGACCGCTCCAGGGTGCGGACCGTGAGGTCCCACAGGATCTGGGCACCGCGCCGCTCGCGGCGAGCGAGGAGCATGTTGGCGCCGCTGGAGGTCGAGACCACCGCCAGGGCGAAGCCGAGCTCCTCCAGTCGGCTCGACCCCTGTGCCAGCTCCCCGGCCTTCTGGGCGAAGAGCGCCTCGCCGCCCGGCAGCTCCAGGAGGGAGCGGAACCCCACGAGGAGCTGCGTGCCGTTGTTCATCTCGTGGATGAGGACGGGGAGCAAGGCGCGGGGGACGGACTCGGCGGACCAGGCAGTCATGGCCACAGCCTAGCGAGTTGAGCCCAGTTGCCCGTTCCCCATCCCGGCTCCAGGGTGCGCTGCGACGCTCCCCGCTCGCGCTTGCTCCGACCGCGGGCAGGCTGGCTCCCCTGGCGATCCTGGTGCCGGCGGAGCCCGCGGAGCGAGCGGGAGGTGCGCTCCCCAGGCGCCGGGATGGGCGCCGGGATGGGCGCCGGGCTAAGCGCCGGGGTGCGCCCCACCTGAGCCGGGCCGCCCCAGGCGAGGCGGCGACACTGCCGTGGCAGCTTCGCCGTCTCGGGCCGGGCGACACGCTGTCTCGGGCCAGGAGGCGCGCGGGGCGGCGGAAGACGGTACCCTCGTCGCCAGCACAGGCCGGAGTGGCGGAATCGGTAGACGCGACGGATTCAAAATCCGTTGCCCGCAAGGGCGTGTGGGTTCGAGTCCCACCTTCGGTACCACCTGTGCTCGGCGGCGTCAGAGCGAGCGTGCCACGAGCTCGAGGCAGAGCTCCCTGAAGCCGACGTCGTCCGCCGCGGCCGCGAGGGGCAGCAGCGACCTCGGGGTGAAGCCGGGGAGCGTGTTGGCCTCGAGCAGCACCGGGTCGACGTCCTCTTCGAAGTGGAACGAGCCGTCCGGCTGGCGCTCCGCCGGCACGATGAAGTCAATCCGGGCGTAGCGTGTGCCGCCGAAGGACTCCCAGGCGTCCAGCGCCCTGGCCTGAAGCCGGGCCGTGAGGTCGCTGGAGAGATATCTGGGCGGGCAGAACTCCTGTGCGCCGCGGGCGTCGGAGTACTTCTGCTCGTGGTCGAAGAAGAGGCCGCCCTCCCCCGGAACGATCTCCGCCACGGGGAGCGCGAGGGCGTCACGGCCCTCGCCCATCACGCCCACCGTGGTCTCGAGGCCGCGGACCTCGGCCTCGATCAGGACGTCCGCCCCGCTGGCGGCCACGTCCTCGCATGCCGTCGTGACCTCGGCGTCGTTGGCGCAGCGATGGACGCCAAAGGAGGACCCTGCGCTGGTGTGCTTGACGAAGCGAACGGGTCCGGGGACGGCGTGGGCACGCGCGAGGGCGGCGGCTCGGTCCTCCTCGAGGTCGGCCTGAGTGACCAGCGCCCCCTCCGCGACCCGTACCCCGGCCGCAGCCGCCGCCTCGCGACTTCGGTGCTTGTCCATGCACAGAGCGGAGCACTCGGGCCCTGCGCCGGTGTATCGGCGCTGGGCGTCCCCGAGGAGCCGCTGGATCGTCCCGTCTTCTCCCTCCCCGCCATGGAGCGCCAGGAGGAAGACGGTGTCCTCCGGCAGGCTCCCGATGGCCTGGAGCGGCTCGAGCGTGGCGCCGTCGAGCACCCATCGTCCTGCGGGGTCGATCTCCACCCCGAAGATGGGCGGCGTCACCTCGAACGAGGGCCCCGTGAGGTCTCGGAGCGCGGCGACCACGGCGGCGCCAGAGGTCAGCGAGACGCCTCGCTCATCGCTGCGCCCGCCCATGAGCACGGCGATCGGGGTGCGGGTGAGCTGCGCCTTGACCTCTTCGCGGCTCCAGGTCTCCCAGGCAGCCATCAGGGCGACCCCGGCCGGAACACGATCCCATCGGGCGTCTGGTCGGCCAGCGGGGCGCGCTGTTCGAACTCGCCGGGGGTCTCCGCCAGGCGAGGGTCAAGCTCCACCGGGGCGCCCGGCGAGCCGGAGACTGCGGCGGCGATCCTCGAGAGGTCGGCGCGCGTGGTGGCCGGCGAGTCGCTGCCCTCCGCGTTCTTCACGGGGCTGAACTCCTCCTCGCGCAGCACCTCAAGGACCACGCTGGCGCTCGTCCTGGCCAGCGCGTCGAAGATGAAGGTCTCGAACTTCACGCCAGGCCGCTCCGCAGGCTGCCCGTCGCTCGAGATGCACTTGAGGTTCTTCCGCGCGACGTGCCAGGGGAGGTCAAGGTCCCCGCCCTCGGTCAGCTCCTCGACGAAGTCGCGGCGGATGACGTGGGCCGCGATGTTGCCCGCGTTGAACAGCAGCTCGCCGCGCTCATCGGTGGCGTGCCTGAGGTCGTCGGAGAGGTCGGAGTACTCGATGCAGCCCAGCACCCCGTTCAGGAGCCCGAGGACCCCCACCTTCTCCGCCGCATCCCGCTTCGCCACCACCTTGCTCGACATCTCCGCCGCGGCGAGGTCGTGCAGGCCGATGAACAGCGGGTCGGCGTGCCGGCCCAGGGGGTTGTCCACCTGGAAGTAGCTCAGCTGCTCGATCCCGTGCGCGGCCATGTCCGCCAGGGCCCCGGATGACTTCAGCGCCGCGAGCGTGCCGCCGTGACCGTTCGGTGCGAGGAAGAGCTCCCCGGGTGCGGCGAGGACGATCTTCCCCTCGGGGTCGAGGGCGGGGAGCATGTCCTGCTGGAAGAGGAAGACGTCGGCGGGGTCGAAGCCGAAGTGGCCGTTGGCGTCGAAGAACGCGCGGGTCGCCGCGTCGTTGGCCGCCGAGGTCATGACGTACCAGCGGGGCTGGAAGCCGTGCCGCGTACCAGCGGCCTGGATTCGCGCCGCGTGCCACTCGAAGAGGCTCTTGGAGGTGACGGGGCCGATCTCGTAGGCGCCCTTGGGTCCATCGAAGCCCAGCCGTGAGCCCTGCCCGCCGGCGACGAGCACGAAGCCCACGCGACCAGCGGCGAGGAGCTCGGCGCCGCGCGCAATCGCCCGGTCTCGCTCCTCGGCTCGATCCTCGCCCGCCGATGCGGGGAAGACCTCGGGCGGAGCGAGCGAGGGGCTCTCCTCCGTCGAGTCCATCGTGAGGCGGCCGCCGAGCCGGGTGACCAGGTCGAGATCGACGGCCTCAAGCTGGCCTGCGAAGGCCTCCTGCTCGGAGGGGCTGAGGTCCTCCCACAGGCCGAGCACGTGGCCCTGACCTGCGGCCTCGAAGCGTGTGTGGAGCGTGCTCATCCGGGGTCCAGGGCGCCCCGAATCAGAGCTTGCCGATGAGGATCGAGACGTTGTGGCCCCCGAAGCCCAGGGAGTTGCACAGCGCGTTCTCGATGGCGAGCTCGCGGGCCTCGCCCGGCACGTAGTCCAGGTCGCAGGCGGGATCGGGGGTGGTGTAGTTCCGTGTCGGGTGGACCTCACCGTTGGCGATGGCCTTGGCCGTCACCACCAGCTCCACCGCCGTCGCGGCGCCGAGCAGGTGCCCGATCATCGACTTGGTCGAGTTCACGGCGAGGGTGCTCGCGTGAGCTCCGAACAGCCGCTTGATCGCGGTGGTCTCGATGGAGTCGTTGTAGGCGGTGCTGGTGCCGTGAGCGTTGACGTACTGGACGTTCGTCGGATCCACGCCGCCGTGGCGCAGGGCGTCCCCCATGGCCCTCGCGGGGCCGTGGCCGTCCTCCTTCGGGGCGGTGATGTGGAACGCGTCGTCCGTGGACCCGTAGCCCTTGACCTCGGCGTAGATCCTCGCACCGCGCCGCTTGGCGTGTTCGTACTCCTCCAGGACGAGGAGGCCCGCGCCCTCCCCCATCACGAAGCCGTCCCGATCGAGATCGAAGGGACGTGACGCCTCGTGGGGCGCGTCGTTGCGAGTGGAGAGCGCCTTCGCGGAGGCGAACCCCGCCATGGAGAGCGGGGTGATCGCCGACTCGGCGCCACCGGTCACCACGAGGTCGCACTCGTCCCACTGGATCGAGCGCCAGGCCATGCCGATGGCGTGCCCGGCCGAGGCGCAGGCGCTGGAGGTGGTGAAGGCCGTGCCCATCAGGCCGTGCCGGATCGCGACCTGGCCGCTGACGGCGTTGGGCATGATTCGCGGGATGAAGTGCGGCGTCACCCGCCGGGCCCCGCGGTCCCGCATGACGTCGTGCTGTTCGAGGACACCGGTGATGCCCCCGATTCCCGTCCCCACGATCGAGCCGAAGCGCTCGCGCGTCCCCTCAGGGAGGTCGCGCATGTCGCCGAAGCCGGCGTCCGCGAGCGCCTCGTCAGAAGCCATCAGCGCCCACATGGTGAAGGGGTCCAGCTTGCGCTGATCCTTCACGTCGAAGCCGCAGTCCTCGGGGGACCACTGCACCTGCGCCGCGATCGTGGCGGTGATCCCCGTGGTGTCGAAACGGTCCAGGGTGGTGACGCCGTTCTCGCCCGCGAGGATCCGCGGGTACGAGGTCGCGACGTCGAGCCCGAGGGCGTTGACGGTCCCGAGGCCTGTGATGACTACTCGACGCATGGGTGGTGTGCCGCGGACGGCCACGAGAGCGAGGGAGGGGACGTGCTACGCCGGACCTGAACCCCTCGCGGAGCAGGTCTCGGCGGGCGCCGCGCGCCCCCTTGGGGCGAGCGCGCAGTGCGGGTTCGGCTCTACTGGAGCTTGGCGCCGATGTACTCGACGGCAGCCCCAACGGTCTGGATCTTCTCGGCGTCTTCGTCCGGGATGTTGATGTCGAAGGCGTCTTCGAACTCCATGACGAGCTCGACCGTGTCGAGGGAGTCCGCGCCGAGATCGTTGATGAACGAGGTCTCGAGCGAGATCTTGTCCGGGGTCGTGCCCATCTGGTCGCAGACGATCTTGGTGACCTTTTCGTCGACTGAGGTGTCGCTCACGTGACTGTTCTCCGTGGGAGGAAGGGGGGGGGCGCCCGCTCGTTGGTCGAGGCGGGCAGGTTGCATGGAAAGGCCGGTAGCCGGCCGTGGATGATAGTGTCCTGGGCCCCTAGAGGCTCAGTCCGCCGTCGACGATCAGGGTCTGGCCCGTGATGTAGGCGCCGCCAGGTCCCGCGAGGAAGCCGACCGCGGCGGCGATTTCCTCGCTGGAGCCCATGCGAGAGAGGGGGATGGCCCCCACGAGCTTGGCGCGCTCGTTCTCCGGGATCTCCGAGGTCATGTCGGTCTCGATGAAGCCCGGCGCGATGGCGTTGACGGCGACACCGCGACCGCTGAGCTCCTTGGCGGCGGAGCGGGTG
>CBFHHK010000148.1:10114-11621 GCA_965655435.1 Planctomycetota bacterium
TCGGTCTCGATGAAGCCCGGCGCGATGGCGTTGACGGCGACACCGCGACCGCTGAGCTCCTTGGCGGCGGAGCGGGTAAGCCCAATCACGCCTGCCTTGCTCGCGGCGTAGTTGGCCTGGCCGGCGTTGCCGGTCACCCCCACCACCGAGGCGATGTTGATGATGCGTCCGCTCCCGGCCTTCATCAGCGGCCGCGCGGCGGCCTTGACGAAGTTCCAGGTGCCCTTGAGGTTCACGTTGATGACGCTGTCGAAGTCATCCTCGCTCATCCTCATCAGCAGCTGATCCCGGGTGATGCCGGCGTTGTTGACGAGGATGTCGATGCCCCCGAGGTCGCCGCCGACCTGCTTCACCAGGTCCGCGACGGCGCCGTGGTCGGCCACGTCGACGCCGTAGGCCCTGGCGCCATCCATCAGCTCGGCGCAGGCGCTCGCGGTGGGCTCTGCGTTCTCAACGCGGGTCGCGACGCAGGCGACGCGCGCCCCGAGCTCGGCGAGGTGGACCGCGATGGCACGTCCGATCCCGCGGCTGGCGCCCGTGACGAGGGCAGCCTTGCCCTCGAGGGGGCGGGCGGGCTGGGATTGGGTGGTGTCGCTCAAGGCTCGTTTACCGGGAAGGGGTCAGGTCGAAAACGGGAGGGGGAGGGTATCCAGCCGCCCCCGGGGCATCAAGCGGCGCCGACGCTGGCCAGCGCGCCTTCGACCTCTTCCGGTCGACTCACAGGCACCACCTCGGCGTCTGCGTCGATCTTCCGGAGGATCCCCGCGAGGATCGTGCCCGGCGCGGGCTCGAGGAAGCGCCGGTGGCCCTCCTCCAGCGCGCGACGCATGGAGCGCTCCCAGAGCACCGGGGCGCAGACCTGGGTCGCGAGGGTGCGCCGGACCTCCTCGGCTGTGGTCACCGGCGCCGCAGTGACGTTGGAGAGGACCGGGACCGCCGGGTCGGAGATGGTCGTCTCGGCCAGCGCTTCAGCGAGGCGGTCCGCCGCGGGACGCATGCACTCGCTGTGGAAGCCCCCGGCCACCACCAGTCGCCGGACCCGCCGGACGCCGTGGTCCTTGGAGCAGGCCTCCACCGCGTCGAGCGCCGGGAACGCGCCTGAGATGACGATTTGGCCCGGCGCGTTGAGGTTCGCGACCTGGCACACCCCGTGCTCCGCGCCGACGGCGGCGAGGGCCTCGGCCTGCTCGGGGGTGGCCCCCATCAGGCTGGCCATTCCGCTCGGGTTCACCTCCGACGCGTCCTGCATGGCCTCACCGCGCAGCCGCACGAGGCGCAGGCCGTCCTCGAAGCTGAAGGTCCCCGCCGCCCAGTGAGCGGTGTACTCACCCAGCGAGAGGCCTGCCATGAACGGCGCGGTGGCGAGGTCGAGGCCGCGTGCCTGCAGCACGCGAATCGCCGCCACACCAGCCGTGAAGATTCCCGGCTGGGCGATGTCTGTGCGGTTGACCTCGTCCTCGGCGACCCAGCAGGCGTCACGGAGGCTGAAGCCGAGGGCTGCGTCAGC
>CBFHHK010000149.1:0-11544 GCA_965655435.1 Planctomycetota bacterium
ACGGGCCCGCGCGGCCTCGGGGAGGTCGCGATCCGGGGGCGCGAGGGCGACCAGGAACGGGGTCGCCTCCATCACGCACCGCATGCCGAGGTCAGCGCCCCGGTGTCCTTGCGTTCGCCCCATGGCGAGCGCGACACCGTCGCGCGTGAAGAGCACCTTCTCCGGCGTCGAGAAGCTCCCGCCGAGGATCCAGGCCGGCGCGCCTGAGCCGCCCCCAACGGGCCAGGCGTCCGCGTCAATCGTCTTCCAGCCCGCAGGCGGGGGCGGTGGCTCCGTCCACTCCCAGACGTTGCCGAGGAGGTCGAAGATCCCGGTGTCAGGGGTCTGGCCGCTCTCGAAGGCCCCCACCGGCGTCGGCCGCACGAGGCCCAGCTCGAGGGTGTTCGCGAGGCCGCGCTGCTGCCGCCCCGCCGGGAAGCGACGGGAGCGAGGGCCCGACGCACACCACAGCCACTCCTCGAAGGTGGGCAGGCGCATCCCCCTCAGGCGGGCGGCTTCGCGGGCCTCAGCGAGGTTCATCCCGACCGCGGGCGCCTGGAGGATCCATTCGTCGGGCGGCGCAGCGCCCACCTGGCGCTCCACGAAGGAGATGAAGTTCTCCGGGCGCGGGTCGTCCTCGCCGAAGAGCTCGCCCCAGATCGCCTCCGTCACCTCGAAGCGGTCCACGAGCAGGTCGACGCTCACGCCGACATTGATGTCGAGCGCCGTCCGACCGTTGGGGACAAACGCGAGGCTCTCCAGGGACTCGATCACCCCCTCGGCTTCGGCGCCCAGAGCCCCCTCTCGCTCCCACTCCGCGCACGCCAGCTGGGGCAGCGCACCCAGCAGGCACAACAAGACGACGCCCCGCGGCGCTGAGCGCACGGGGCGTCGTCTCTGGGTCTGGGTGGGATCGGCCACGGCGGACTCTCTGTCCCGGTCTCAGGCAGCGCCGTCCAAGCGGCGCCCCTCAGCGGGCCAGGACCTCAGTTGACCAGGGCCTCAGTTGACCGGGTCCGAAACGAAGATCTCGACGCGACGATTCATGCGCTTCGAGTCCGCGGAGTCGTTCGGGCGCACGGGCTTGTGGGACCCGAAGCCCATGACCACGACCTCACCACCGCGGATCCTCGAGTTGTCGATCAAGTAGGCCGCGACGGAGACCGCGCGCTCGGCGGAGAGCTGCAGGTTGCCGTTGGGGAAGAGCTTCCGGGTGGCCGGCTTCTTGACCGGGTCCGAATCCGTGTGGCCGCGCACGAAGATCTCACCGTGGGGCGTCGCGGCGATCTCACCGGCGATCCCCGCGAGGGCGTCGATCCCGTCGTTCCCGAGGACCGCGGACCCCGAGTCGAAGAGGATCCTGTCCTGGATCATCAGCAGGTACCCACCCTCGAGCTCGAAGCGCTCGATATCACCCATCGGCCCCTCCATCTCGTCGATCATCCGACCGAGGTCGTCGATGCGCTTGGTGAGGGACGTGTCGGCGCTGGCATTGATGAGGCTCGCCTTGCGCTCCTTGGCGAGGCGGTCCGTCAGGCGTGCGTTGTCGGACTGGAGCTCGGCGAGCGTGCGCTGCAGGTCGTAGACCTGGCTCTCGTACTCCTTGGCGAGCTGACGGGTCTGCTGGACCTCCTGGGGCGATGCGCAGGAGGTCACGGCGACGGCCGTGAGCAGGGCGCCCGCGGCCATGGCCGCGCGGCTGGAAACGGAACGGGCCTGTACGTTGGCGCCTTGGCGCCGGGTCTTGATGGCGTGGAACATGTGTGCGTGATCTGACTGTTCAGCGGAGGCCGCGCCGCGCTGGCGAAATGCGACCAGGCTGGACGCCCGAGACCTGACTCGCCGGGCCCCTCGGGCCTGGAACGAGCGGTATCGGACGACCCCCTCACGCATGAACCTACCGATCCGAGAGGGCGGATCGAAGCGCGGCCCGGCGGTTCTTCCCCGGGATTCTGGCTCCACGACGACCGTATCGGGCCCCCCCGGCGCCCCCTGGGACCAAGGCCGCGCCCGGTCCGTAGGCCTCGATCCGCCGCGAGGGGGCGCCCCAGCCCGTGGGCCGGGCTCAGGCGGAGGGGTCGGCGGGGTCGGGGTCCAAGTGGCTGTCCTCCTCGGCGAACTCCTCGAGGGCGGGCATCACGAACTCCCGGAAGAGGATGATCAGGGTCGCGGCCAGGGGCACGGCGATCAGGAAGCCGAAGAGCCCCAGGGCCGAGCCGCCGACGAAGACGGCCAGCAGGATCACCACCGGGTGGAGGCCCAGGGAGTCCCCGAGGATCTTCGGGATCAGCAGGTAGCCCTCGAACGCCTCGGCGAAGACGTAGACCGGAGCAATCCAGAGCGCCGCCTCCAGGGGCTCCATGCGCTGCAGGCCCACGAAGTAGGCCAGCAGGAAGCTCAGGAATGGCCCCGCGAAGGGGATCAGCGCCATGAAGCCGCTCAGCATCCCCAGGAGGAATGGGTGCGGGACGCCGGCGATCATGAGCCCGACGGTGATCACGGCCCCCTTCAGGAAGCAGATGAGCAGCCGCCCGCGGAAGAAGTTCGCGAGCACGGAGCCGATCGCCATCGCCACCCGGGAGATGCGCTCCCGCTCCCGCTTGGGGAGGTGGTCGTGCACGAAGCCGTGGATGCGCTCCAGCTCGAAGAGCAGGAAGTAGGTGTAGACCGGTAGCAGGGTCAGGAAGGCGAAGATGCTGAGGGCGCCGCCGAAGAGGCTGCTCAGGAGCGCCAGCAGCCAGACCACCAGCGCGCTGGACCCCCCGTCCCCCACCTTGGCGGTGAACTCCGCCGACCACGAGCGCAGGAGCTTGCGGAGGGTCGGGCCCTCCGCCCCGATCTCCGATGACCTGGGAGCCTCCCCGACCGCCAAGGGCTCGAGCTCCGGCGGCAGGTCGGCGACCAACCGGGGGGGGGCGCCGCCTTGGTGCCTGGCCTCATCCTCACCAAACATCCCATGCAGCCACTCGGAGGCTCCCTCGAGCACCTCGTCGATTCGCGCCTCCGCGACCGCGAAGGGGTCGTGCCCCGACCTCGAAGCGGCCATCAGCCGCTCGGTGGCCTGCTGGGCCTGGAACGCCACGCCGAGCACGGTGACCGTCATCACCGCGGCGAAGGCCGTGAAGATGACGTTGACCGCCCCGCGTCGGCCGAGGCCGCGGTTCTCGAGGCCCTTGACGCTTGGCCGCAGGATGTAGGCGAAGAGGTACCCGAGGATCAGCGGGTTCAGCACGCTCCGCACGGTCCACGCTCCCCAGAGGAGGAGGAGTGCCACGGCGGCGAGGCCGATGTTCCGCTTGCCCTTGTCGAGGCGCTCCAGCATCAGCTGCCCTCCGGACCGTCCAGCGGGCCGCGCGGCTGCGCGCCGAGCTCGACCGGCAGCGCCGGGCGGTAGGCCTGAACGAAGACCTCCTCGAAGTCATACCCGTCCCGGAAGTCCTCGATGGAGTCCGACTCCTGCCGGCGGAGCAGCTCACTGTCCACGAGGTTGAAGACGATCCGGCCCCAGTCGGTCGTGCTGTGCACGCCCCAGGTGCGCCACACCTGCGCAGCGAGCGGCCCGAAGAGCCGGGATGCGTGGACCCTCATTCCGTCGAGGAGCTGCTGACCGGAGACGTGCTTGTCGTCCTCCGTCGCCTGGTCCTTCCCGGCCAGACGCACCGTCTTGTCGAGGGCGTCGAAGAGGAACTTGTAGGCCTCGAGGCGATATCGAGGGTCCTTCTTCCAGCACTCGCGTAGGGGATCCATGGCGTTCTTCAGCGCGGCAGGGAGGCGAGGGCTCGGTCCACGAGGCCCTCCGGGGAGAGGTTGAGCCGCAGGTCCTCGCGGGCCTCCAGCCACGCGCGCCCCATTCTGCGCCGGGCCGGCGTGGAAGCAAAGGCGGCAGTGGCCGCAAGCGACTCGGCCGCCGGACCGTGACGGAGCGGCGCGGCATCGCCGCCGGCCAGGCAGCGCTCGGCGTCCGCCAAGATCCCGAGGCCGAGGTCGAGGATCGTCTCCGCGCGTACCCGGCGCCGGACGAAGGCCGTCTTCCCGTGGAAGTCGCCGTCCACATCCCAGAGCTCCGCGGCGACGTCGTGGGCCGCGCGCTCCCCCATGAGGGCCGCCCCGAGCAGCTGTGCGAGCTCAGGGGCGCGCCGCGCGCCCAGCTCCAGGGCCACCCCTGGGGCGCCCCCGGAGAGACGAACCAGCTCGGCGACCTCGTCCACCTGCGCAGCGTCCGAGCGGTCGAACCCGCCGGCATCGAAGAGCACCGCCTCGCAGGTCGCCCGGTCCAGGCCGTCCAGGCGAACCTCCACCACGCGGCTACGGACGGTCTCGAGCAGCGCGTCTGGCGTCGCGGTCTCCAGCACGAAGTGCACCCCGTCGCGCGGCTCCTCGAGCATCTTCAGGAGCGCGTTCTGCGCCACCTCGTTCAGACGATGGGCCTCGCGCACGATCACGAACTTGCCCCGACCCTCCGCGGCGCGGAGGCCAAGGAAGTCCTCGATGCTCGCGCCCTGGTAGGCGGTTGAGGGCCGGTCTTCGCGGTGGGCGACGAAGAAGACCGTGAGCTCGTCTTGATCGTGAGCCCGGGCATCCACAGTGAACAGGTCGGCGTGGGAGGCCGCGCGCGCGCGCTTGCACGAGCCGCAGACCCCGCAGGGCGCGTCCCCTGCCTCCTCGCAGAGCAGCGCTGCGGCGAGCCACAGCGCGGCGCGGAACTTGCCGACGCCGTCGGGGCCGGTGAACATCAAGGCGTGGGGCAGCCGGCCCTCACGCGCGCTGCGCACGAGCCCTGTCACGGCGTCCTGATGCCCTCGGGGCCGAACCAGCTCAGACATCCGCGAGCCCTCCCGCGCGGGCGAGGACGGCGTGGAGCACTCGCGCAGCCACCTCGTCCTCGTCCCCGGCTCCGTCGACCACCACGGCGCTCGGCACCCGGCTAGCGTAGTCCCGCATGGCCGCGGCCACGCCCTGCTGGAAGCTCACCCCGCGCGCCTCGAAGCGATCCCGCGGGCCACCGTCCCGGGCCGAAGCTCGCTCGAAGGCCACCGTCGGCGGGAGCTCGAGGATGACCTCCACGTCCGGAACCGGCGCCCCAGACCAGGTGCGCAGGAGCGTCAGCAGGTCGTCGTCGCTGAAGGGCGAGGCGGCCTCCCCGCCTTCCAGCTGGGAGCTCCCCTGGTAGGCGTAGGTGGAGGCGTGGAAGCGCTCGATGACCACGTCTCGCCCCGCCGCCATGGCCGGCGCCACCAGCTGCTCCAGGGTCTCCCGGCGCGCCGCGGCGAAGAGCATGGCGAGGGTCCCTCGGCCGAGCTCGAGGTCGGGCTCCAGCACGAGCTCACGGATCCGCTCCCCGGCCGAGGTGCTCCCCGGCTCCCGCAGGTGGAGGGACCCCTCCGCGCCCGGTGATCGGCGCGCCGCGAGCGACGCCGCGAGGCGCGCCGCCTGGGTGGTCTTGCCGCAGCCGTCGACCCCATCGAGGACCACGAACAGGGGGCCGCCCCGCTCTGCCCCTGCGGTGGGGCCTCCCGCGGGGAGGCCGTCAGCCGTCCGGATCCCGAGGGACGAAGCGCCGGGGGACGAAGCGCCGGGGGACGACGCGCCGGGGGCCCGCGGGCTGGGAGGGCTCGCGGCGTTGGAGTCTTCGGCGGAGGGGTCTGCGGCGGGGGCGGCCATGGGGAGATCCTAGCCCCTGGAGGCGGCGGGGTCCCAGTCAGGTCGGGTTCAGCCGTCCGACCGCAGCTCCGCTGCCCTCGCCAAGGCCTCCGCGGCCTGCTCCTTGTCACCAGCCGCCTCGGCGCAGCGGGCCACCGAGTCCAGGATCTCAAGCTGCTCGTCCGTGGTCAGGGGGACGGGCTCGAGGAGCTCCCCGGGGATCTGACCGAGCAACTCGACCGGGAGGCTCGAGGGATCTGTTCCAGGCGGGAGGTTGCCCGGCGGGCCGACGTAGGTCAGGTGATCCGGGTCGAAGGTGGCCGGTACCGCGAGGGTCACGCCGTACTCCCGAGCCGCCTCGTCCATGCGCCCGAGGCGCTCCAGCGCCTGGGCCCAGGCCAGGTGCAGATCGCGACGGAACATGTCGACCTCGTTGGCCTCCTCGAAGAGCCGCACGGCCGCCGCGTCCCGGTCGTTCTCAAGGTGCCACCCGGCCACCTCCATGCGCACGTCGTAGTCGCCGGCGTTCCAGCGCGCCCACTCCTCCATGAGCTCCATGGCGCCGTCAGGGTCGCCGTTCACCCGGAGCAGCTCCGCCAGCATCCGCTCCGCCGACCCGGGGCCCTCACCAAAGCCCGGGAAGGACTCGATCGCGAGCCGCAGGCTGCGCTCCGCCGCGTCCGCGTCCCGCGCTCCGCCCACGCCGCCGAGCTGGAGCTGAGAGAGTGCGAGGAGCGACTGATACTCACGGCCGCCCGCCTCGACCGCGCGCTCCCAGACCCGGCGCGCCCTGGCCATGCTGCCCTGGGTCACGGCCATCTGCCCGCGCAGGAACAGGATGCGCGGCCCGGTCGCGCCGGCCACCTCCAGCACCTCGAGCGCACGCTCCGCGTCGATGGTCCGCCCCTGCTGGAGCGACCCCCAGGCGACCGTGGTCCAGTCCTCTGTCCAACGGGCGCGCGCCGCCTCTCCCTCGGGGGGGGCCGTGGCCATCCGAAGCTGGAGCCGACGCAGGGTCCGGTCGGCCCAGCGCGGCTCGATCTGGAGCCCCTCCAACTTGCCATCCACGAAGCGTTGGAAGGACGCGTCCACCTCCTCAGGCGTCACGTCGAAGACCGAGCGGAAGGCCTGGTCCAGGTCCGCGCCGAGGTCGAATGCGCGCAGCAAGGCGACCATGGGCGGGAAGCCGTACTCATCGATCAGCATCTCGCACAAGAGGCCTCCCTGGTAGTACCCGAAGAGGATGCGGGGCCCGCGGAACGCGCGGTTGAGCTCTCGCAGCGGGATCAGGTCCCCGTTCGCCTCCGCGTCGAGGAGGTCACGCCGCATGTTGCGCGACCAGGTGGGGTTCTTCTTGATCTCCTCCCACGTGGCCAGCCCCTCGGTGATCCACCGCGGGCAGCGGTTGTTGGAGAGGCCGAGGTGCACGACGTGACTGAACTCATGGAAGCCCGTTCGGGCCCAGGAGAAGCTCCCGCGGAGCCGCGAGAGCGGCGAGACCGCCGTCACCACCGGGCCGAAGCAGACCCCGAGGGCCGGGAAGCCCTCGAAGCCCACCGAGCGCACGGAGAAGTCCCGGTGCCGGCGGAAGACCGAGATGGTCGTGGCCCCTGGGGTGAAGCCGTAGCGCTGGCTCAGCTCCTCCCTCGCCTGCTGGTAGTAGGGCACGAGGTAGGTGCGCAAGACCTCGGCCGCGTCGGGCCGCCAGGAGAAGCTCAGGGAGCCGTAGGACTCCGTGACGTAGGCCCGCTCCATGCGCTCCAGCACGAGGGTCAGGTTCCGGCGATAGGCGTCGCGCCGGCCGCGCGCGGCCTCCTTCGCCCGCGTCAGGGCCTCGAGCCCGCCCTTCTCGTCGCCGGAGTTGGCCAGGCACTCCCCCAACAGGGTCCAGGCCTCGTAGTCCCCCGGGTCCCGCTCCACCGCCGCGCGGAGGAAGTCCACCGCCTCGGCGAAGCGATAGAGTTCGCTGAGGTGCCCGCCGATCTCTCGCTCCGGGCGCCCGTCGAGGGGCGCGCCGCGCAGGAGCTCCTCGAGGATCTCTGCGGTCCGCTCCCGGTCGTGCTCGACCCACGCCAGCGCTGCCTGCAGCGTCCGCACGTCCCGCCTCCCGGGCGCGACCTCGTCCAGCCGGGCGAGGGACGCGCGGACCTGCACGAGCTTGCCGTCCTCGAGGTCCGAAGCCGCCCGCGCGACGAGCCCGTCGATGGAGCCTGGGACCGCGGTCAGCAGCTCCGCCAGGATCGACTCCGGCGACTTGCTCATGCGCCGCCGGTTGAAGCGGTGCAGCGCGAACTGCCCGAGCAGAGCCTGCTCGTGCGTCGGGTGGATCTCGAGGGCGTCGCGGTACAGCCGACCGGCCGAGCGCTTGCCCGGCGCCTCGACCTCGCGCTCGCTCTCGAAGTACAGGTCCGCGAGCTCGACGAGCACGTCCGGCTCCTCGCCGGGGCCCATCCGTGACGCGCGGTCAGCCGCCACCAGGGAGCGGGACGCCGCCTCCAGCATCCCCGCGCGGCGCTGGCACCTCGCACGAGCCAGGAGCCCTCGCCAGTCCGAGGGGCCGGGGTCCGTGGCCGCCCCGGTGCGCGCCATGCGCTCGGCGCCCGCACGGTCCCCGAGCGCGTCTCGTACCGAGACCAACATCCAGGCGTCCTGGGCTCGCTCCCCGGGTGCGAGGAACGACGCGTCTCCGGCGAGCCCCTCGAGGGTCGAGAGCACCTCGGAGGCCCGGCCCGTACGGAGCAGCACCTCCGCGAGGACGTGGCCCGCGGCGGCGCGCTCCTCGTCCGTCTCGGCGAGCTCGAGCGCCTCGACAGCGGTCCGCTCGGCGCGCGCGAGCTCCCCGCGATCGAGGCGAATGTGCCCACGCACCGCCAGGGTCAGCGGGTCCTCCTCGTCCTCGTCGAGCAGCTCGTCGGTGACCTTGAGGGCCGCCGTCCATCGCCCCCGCCGACGGAGGAGATCGGCCTCAGCCCGCTCGGCGGCGATGAGGGCCGCGAGGTCCTCATCGTCATCCTGGGGCGCGGCCATCACCGGTCCAGAGGGGACCCCGGCGGAGGGCGCCAAGCGAGCCGCGGTGGAGGTCGTGACCGCCGAAGCCGGCGCGGCCGCGAGCGCGGCGAGCAGGGCCGTCAGGCCCAGGAAAGGCGGCAGCGAGAGGGAGCTTCGGGTCATGGGAGAGAGGATCGCATGCTCCTCGGCGCCGTCCAACCCGGGGACCGCTGGATCCGCCCGGTCTGCCAAACGTCTTTCATTTGTCGGCGAGGTTCGGCCCCCATCCGTTGAATTGGCCCCCCGCTCTCCGCTATCCAGGGGGCATGTTGGGACGAATGCGCGGAATCGTCACAGGGGAAGAGCCCTCAGTGAAGGCACATGGCCGGCGTGCGGAGCGGGCGCCGGGACGGCTGCTGGGGCCGCACAGCCGCCCCGCTCAGAGGTCGATCCTGGGCTCGCGGGCGGGCGTCCTGGCGGCCGCGCTGCTGATGCTCGCGAGCTGCGTCGGCCCCACCCGGCGCTCCACACCCGTCCGGGACCCGGGCGTGAACGCGCGGAGCCAGCAGGTCCCCGCCTCGGCTGGGCCCGCCCCGACCTGGTCCATGCTCCCGACCTCCTGGAGCAAGCTGACCGAGATCGAGCGCTGGATCTCGGACCGACCGAGCCGACGGGATTATTGGTCGGTGGAGGCTCAGCTCCAGCTCGCCGAGGGCCGACTGGCCTATGCCAACGACCTCCGCGACCCGAGCACCCCTCCCTCCTATGTGGCCCTGCGCCGCCGCGAGGCCCTGGCGGGCTTCGAGCGGGTGCTCAGTGATCCGACCGCGACCTCCGACCAGCGGAGCCGGGCGCGCAGCGGCGCCCAGAGGGTCGGGCTCGAGCCCACCGGCGGCGGCCCCGTCGCCGTGGCCAACGTCGGAGGCCTCATCCGTCGACCGTCCTGGAGAGCGCGGCCGGCGAGTCGCGCCCGGCTGAGTCGGGCCACCTCGCCCTGGCGCTGGATCACCGTGCACCATTCGGTCGTGCGCACCGAGGACACCTCGCCCGCGGCCTCCTTCGACACCGTCCGCGGGATCCAGCGCGATCACATGGACAGCAAGGGCTGGGGCGACATCGGCTACCACTTCCTCATCGACCCCGCAGGCCGGGTCATCGAGGGCCGCGAGCTCATCTGGCAGGGCGCGCACGCAGGCGGCCAAAACAACATCGGGAACGTCGGCATCTGCCTCCTGGGCAACTTCGACGAGGACCAACCCTCACGGGCCTCCATCGCGAGCCTCGACCGCCTCGTGCTCGAGCTCCAGGGGAAGCTCGGGATCCCGAGGCTCAACGTACGGCCCCACCGGGCCTGGAAAGAGACGGCCTGTCCGGGCCGTCACCTGATGCCATGGTTCACCCGAGGCTGACCCACGTCTCTGCTCGGCCGGCTCCACACCAGCCCCCGGAGTCGTCTCGACGGCTCGTGCCGTTGAGCCCTGGCCTGCTGGTCGTCCTCGCGGGCGCGGCGCTCTCTGGCTGCTTCGGCGCCAGCGACGAGGAGGGCGCCGAGCGCGCCCTGAGCCAGTTTGGAAAGAACAACGTGCTCACGGTGCAGGGCACCGAGCGCTTCGAGGATGGGGCCTGGCGCAAGCACGGCCGCTTCATCTTCAGGAACGAGCGGGGCGACGTCATCTCCGAGGGCCTGTACGAGAACGGACTCGAGGCGGGCCCCTGGACCCAGGTCTACGAGGACGGCGCGCGCGGCGAAGGCTCCTTCCTGGCGGGCCAGCGCTCGGGGCCCTGGAACACCTACTTCCGCAGTGGTGCGCCGCAGGACTCGGGCTCTTACGAGGAGGGCCGCCGGACGGGTACGTGGACGTCACGGCGGGAGGACGGGACCTTGCTCCGCAAGGCGGTGTTCGTGGACGGCAAGGAGAATGGTCCCGTCACCTACTTCCTCTCGGACGGCCAGTCCATCGACCGCGCCCGCACAGGTATCTACCGCGACGGCGTACTCCGGACGCCGTCGGGCGCGGCCAACCGATAGGCCTCCAGGGTCCGCGCCGCGGTGCGGGCCCAGGAGAACCTCGCCGCGTGGGCCACGGCGGCCCGCTCGGCACCCGCCGCGCGGGGCTCCTCAAGGAGCCGCCCGATGACCGCTGCCAGGGCCATGTCGTCCTCGGGAGCCACGAGCGCGGCCGCTCCCCCGCACACCTCGCGCACGACAGGGACATCGCTCGAGATCGCGGGGCAGCCCACGGCCATGGCCTCGAGCGGGGCCAGGCCGAACCCCTCGTCGTGGGGCACCAAGGCGAAGGCCATGCACGCGTCGAGGTGGGCTCGAAGTGCGCCCTCAGAGAGGTGCCCGAGCCGCTCCACACGGCCGGCCACGGTGGACGCGGCGACGTCGGCCTCGAACGCTTCGGCCCCCTCGCCGGCGATGCCAGCGATCTTCCACCTGGGGCCGTCCGGCCCCAGCCGCTCCAGCGCGCGGAGGATGACCTGGAGATTCTTGCGCGTCTCGAGACGCGCCGCGGTGAAGAGGAAGGGTCCCGCTCGCAGGGCCTCCGCGGCGAGCTCCTCGGCGACCTCTCCATCGGGGACCATCCGCAGCGCGTGGTCGACCCCGAGCGGGGTCGCGATCACCCGCGCCCGGTCGACCCCGAGCCGCTCCGCCACCTCATCGGCCACGGCCTCGGACGGCGTCACGAGGACCGAACAGCGTCGCGCCGCCTCGCGCACGAACGCGCTCATGCGCCGGGAGACGCTGGAGCCCACGTAGCGGTCCGAGTCGAGGAAGACGAGGTCGTGGATCATCGCCACCTCCGGGCGCCCCGTGGGGAGCCTTCGGTACTGGGTGTGATGCACAAGGTCCGCCCCTCCGACCAGCCGCTCGACCCCGATGCCGGAGGCCCGCAGCGCCGCGGTGATCGGCTTCGACGGCAGCCGCGGGGC
>CBFHHK010000150.1:0-11503 GCA_965655435.1 Planctomycetota bacterium
GGGGCTGGCGTCCTGCGGCGACGGGGCGAGTTCGCTGGAGCGTGTCCGATCCGGTGAGGTCGAGGTGACCGGGCAGGGCGTGGTGGTGATCGCCATCGACGGCCTCCGCTGGGACCATACGTCGCTCGCTGACTATGATCGGGACACCACACCCTCGATGCGGAGGTTCGCTCGAGAGGGCGTGGTCTTCCGGAACGCGTGGGGCGTGACGCCAACGCTGGTCGGCTCCCACGTCGCCATCCTCTCGGGCGATGACCCCGGGATCGCGATCCCTCCGCCGCTGGGGGAGGGCGACTTCCCCGCGCGCGACATCGGGTCAGATCGCGAGAGCCGCTGGTTCGTGCCAGCCGACCTCAACCTCCTCGGGCGTCACTTCCTGGGGTTGGGCTGGAGTACTGCGGCCTTCGTGGATCACCCGATGATCGCCGAGCTGCGCGGCTTCGACCGAGGCTTCCGTGACTTCGTCGAGCACCGCGGGGATCCGGGTGAGCCGGTGCGCCAGGAGGGTGCGGTCGGGGTCGGGCGCCGCTTCGTCCAGTGGGTCAACGCTCGCGAGTTGGACGAGGACTGGTTCGCCTACCTCCAGATGTATGACCTCGAGCGCGCCTGGACGTCCGAGGGTAAGGGGGCGCAGCTCCGTGGCGTCGACGAGGCCGTCAAGGGCTGGCGTGAGCGCCCCGAGCTCGCGTTCGTTCCGCCGCTCGGGCTGGCGGAGCGGGCCTTCCACACGCTGCCGCCATCACGCGCCAGCCGCGTGCGATCTGTTCCGCTGGGGGAGTATGAGCTGCGCTACGACCGGGCGATCCGTGCGGTGGACGCCAGCGTGGCGCGGATCCTCGCTTCAGTCGAGGACTTCGGCCGCAAGCACAACGTCACGGTGATCCTGATGGGGACCTTCGGGACCTCGCTGGGCGAGCATGGGGTGTACCTTCGGGCCGGGCTCGCGGAGGACGCGGACCTCCACGTCCCTCTCCTGATCCGGCCGTCTCGGGCGTTCCGAGAGGCCCTCGGCTGGGGAGCGGATGGCGCGCCGCCCGTCCCTCAGGTCGACGCGCTGGTGGGGTCGATCGACCTCGCCCCGACCCTGGTCGACCTCCTCGGGACGACGGTGGATCGCCCGCTCCTCGGGACCTCGCTCCGTCCGCTGCTCGAGGGCAAGCGCGCGGCGGTTCGGCAGCGACTCCCCGTTCGCCCGTCGCTGGTCCCGGGCTTCGGGCTGATTGAGGCGACGTCGAGGGCGGTGGTCTATCACCCCGAGCTCGCGGGGGGGGACGCGCGCCGCTCCTGGTCTGGCGTCCCTGGGTTCGAGGACACGACGGGCGCCGTCGACGAGGCGTGGACCCGGTGGGAAGAGCTGATCGAACTGGAGCGCCGGGCGCTTCACTTCGGCCTCGGCGTTGATGACGGACAGCGCGTCCGTGAGCTGCGCCTCATGCAGGGCCTCGTGGATCGCTGAACCGCGTCGACCTAGCCAGCGTGGGACTCCCCACGCCCCGCGAGTGAGCCTCTATCCTGCGGCCGAGTCCCCCCCCGGTCGCCGAATCCCCCCCGGTGGCCGGGGCCCCTCCCCGCCTCAGGGCCCGGTCCTGGTGGGCGGACGGCGAGCTCGCCGCGGCGGCTCCCGTGCGCCGAGCAGGGTCCTGCTCGTGCCCTCCTCCCTTGCCAAACGGGGGCCCGTCGCCCAGCGAGAGGTCCTCGATCCACCGGCAGGTCCCCAACCCATGGATGCGTCGTCCAAGGGGCGGCAGGCTCTCGATCCAGCGAAGGGGGCCCCACTGGCACGGGGTGCCTCTGCGGCGTCGGGTGAGTGAGCGGGGGTGGTGCTGACGGACGAGGGCCGTGCGTCCCGTCGCGGAGCGGAGTGGCTCGATCAGCGGAGCCGGGTGACCCGCTCTAGCGGAGCTGGGTGACGACGTCTTCTGGGGGCCCATCCGGCGGCTCGGCCGCGTGGGGCGCGCCGGGCGAGGGAGCGTTGGTCCGCTCCAGGATCCACCCTCCGGACGCGTCCCGCAGCAGAATGCCGTGGGCGGGCTCGAGCTCTATCCGGTGGCTCGCGCCGGGGCTGATCCCGAGCGCGGCGGCGGTCAGCGCGCGGATGACCTGGCGGTGAGCGGTGATCACGGCCACGGCGCCCGTCGCCACGTCCACGGCCTCGAGGAGCGCCGGCCAGGCCCGGTTCACCACCTGCTCCTCGGACTCCCCGCCGTGACCCCGCCAGGTCAACGTGGATGCCCAGTACGCGTCCCGCTCCCGGGCCCAACGCTCCGCGTACTCGGTTCGAGCCACGCCTTGCCAGTGACCACGGTGGAGCTCCTTCAGTCGGTCGGTGACCTGGAGCGGTGCGGCAGAAGCGCGCGCCACGGCCTCCCCGAGCCGCCGGGCGCGCTGGAGGGGGGAGGACAGGACGCCGCTCGCTCGCAACGGCGCGAGGGACCTCGCCACGGCCTCTGTCTGACGGAGCCCCTCCTCGGAGAGGGGGACGTCCGCGTCCCCGTAGGCGGTGTCCGGCGCCGTGACTCGACCGTGCCGGACGAGCCAGAGCTGCGCGCCGGTCCCGAGGGACGGCCGCGGCAGGCGCTCGGGTTCGCCGGTGAAGCCGGCGGGAGGGGGAGGGGGAGAGAGCAGCATCGGATGAATTCGCGGGCCGCCGGGTTTTCTTGGCAGCACCAGGGACCCATCATGTGCGCCGCCGACGGGTCCACCGGTCGGCCTTCCTGAATTTGAATCGCGTCGTCAATGCCGGCGGCGCTCCACCCGGGAACCCTACCGATGCCCAAGATCACATTTGCCTCCACTGGTGAGTCTCACGAGGTCCCCGACGGGACGCGCTTCCTCGACTTCTGCCAGGAGAACGACCTCCCGCACGACTTCGGCTGCACGGTCGGGTCCTGCGGCACCTGCGCCCTGGTGGTCACCGAAGGCGGGGATGGGCTCGCCGCCGTGGGTGACGAGGAGGCCGAGACCGTGGAGATGGCCACGGACGAAGAGGGCGCGCGCCTCGGCTGCCAGATGGTGATCAACTGCGACGTCACGCTCCGCGCCGCCGAGGTCTGATCGACCACCGCAGCCCTGTGGCGCCGTCTCGGATGCCGCGCGACCGGTAGGCGTCGTCATCGCCGACCGAGCGCGCGGCCCCAGTCTGAGCGGGTCCAGTCTGAGCGGGTCCAGTCTGAGCGGGTCCAGCCTGAGCGGGTCCAGCCTGAGCGGGTCCAGCCTGGGCGGGTCCAGTCTGGGCGGGTCCAGCCCGAGCGGCCCACCAGCAACCGGCCCCCTGGGCCCTGCTCGGGGAGGCCTTCTAGCCTGATCGACGCCCGGCTCGATGCTCAGGCACCGGGCCGTCGTCCCGCCCCTCTGGTCCGCTGCGCGACGGAGAATGGGCCAGGCGAGGAGGCCGCGGGCCCAGCGGGTTCCAGCCACGAGGAGTCGGGGGCTGTGCCCCATCCCGCTGTGGCTCTGGTTGCCGTAGCCCCGTCCGCTGTCGCTCGGTCCGCTGTCGCTCGGTCCGCTGTCGCTCGGTCCGCTGTCGCCCGGTCTGCTGTCGCCCGGTCTGCCGCGAGCCTGTCCCAGCGGACTCGATGGACGGGGAGGCTCCGGATCCACAGAGAGGGCCCGGGCCGGTCAGTCCCAGACGCTGAGGCGTTCCAGGTCCGGCAGCTTCAACGTCCGCGTGTCGGCGATGCGGCCCTCCGAGCCGACGCGCTCCGTGGACTCGAGGGTCGGCGCGATGCGGCGGAGGATCCGCTCGGCCGTGTGCCTGTAGCCCGTGAGCTTGCCCCCGTAGACGCTGACCCAGCTGGGGCGGTTGGGCGACTCGGTCACGAGGATCACCTCCCGCGGGCGGCTGAAGGCCGAGCCGCTGGCTCGCGGCAGCACCCGCAGGCCGGCCCAGGCCGCGGAGACCTCTCCGAGGCTGTGGGGGAAGTAGCGGCGATGGACCCCGAGGAGGTAGTCGATCTCTTGCTCGGTGGGCGCGACGGTCGCCGGATCCCCGGTGAACGGGGCCTCCGTCGTCCCGACCATGACATGACCTCGCCACGGGATGGAGAACACGGCCCGCTGATCCGACGGCGCCTCCGTGTAGTAGATGCCCCGATCGAGGCTTCCTGGGAGCTCGATGTGGGTGCCCCCGACCAGGTCCACCTCTCGGATCGGGGGGGCTGGCCTGGCCAGGGCCGCGACGCGGTTGACCCATGGGCCCGCCGCGTTGACCACGACGCGCGCGTGGAGGGAGCACTCCCCCCCGTCGTGGTCGTAGTGGACCTGCCACCGGCTCCCCTCGCCCGCCTGCTCGATCCGGCGGACCTCCGCTCCAACCTCCACGAGGGCGCCGAGGTCGATCGCAGAAGCCAGGACCGCGCGGCACAGGGCGGCGTCGTCGGTCTGGCCGTCCTGATAGCGGAAGACCGCCCTGAGCTCGTCGGTCTGGAGGCCGTCGAGCCCGCCCCAATCGCGGCGCGGGAGGGACTCGAAGCGGGCCGAGCGCCTCAGGTTGCCGAGGGCGGCGTAGAGGCTGAGCCCGGCGCGGATCATCAGCGGGCTCCGCTTGGTGTCCCGGTAAACCGGGATGTGGAAGGGGACCAGGCGGACGAGGTGGGGCGCGATCCGAAGGAGCGTCTGGCGCTCCTCGAGCGACTCACGCACGAGGCTGAACTGGTAGCTCTCGAGGTATCGGAGGCCCCCGTGGATGAGCTTGCTGGAGCGGCTAGAGGTCCCGATGGCGGCCTCTCGGCGCTCGAGGAGGGCGACCTTGAAGCCCGCTGCGGCGACGGCCTGCGCGGCGCCTGCCCCCTGGATCCCGCCGCCGACGACGACGACGTCGACGTCCGTCCCGGCGGCACGAGCCGCGCTCGTCGGGGTGTCCGGCGAGGGGGCCGCGCCGGGAATCTTCTCGGCCATCTGGAAGTCTGCGCCGTTCATTCGACCCGACACTTCCATTCGGGGTCTGCGATCGCAAGGATGCCCTGCGGAGGAACCGCACATGAATCGCAACCTGACTCTCTTCTCATTGGCGGTCCTCGGCCTCCCGTTCTTCGCGTCGTGCGCCACCGCGCCGCCGCCGTTCGGGACGTCCTACGAGGCCTATCGGGGCTTCAAGGCGCGCACCTTTGTCGGGACTTCAGAAGATGTCCGGCCGGCCGTGATCGCCTCTCTCCGAGACCAGGGCTTCGAGGTCTATCCAGACGCCGAGGATCGAACGTACATCATCGCCCACCGCGGCATGGCCACAGGCGCTTCGGAGGGAGTATCCGAGGGGGAGCTCCTCCGGCGCACCTGGCTCCGCGTCGGGGTCCAGGTCCGCCAAGTGGACATGCACAAGCGTGCGCCGCGCACGCTCGTGGAGCTCGAGGCGGAGAACATCCAGGGGAACTCGGTGGGGCCGATCGAAGCCAGCTTCGATTCGGTGCCCTCGGCGTTCTACGAGGAGTTCTTCAGGCAGCTGGGGACGCACGTGCCCGCCGCGCCGCCTCCGTCTCCCTTCTCGATTTGAGCCTCCAGGGGGCCCGTAACGGGGCCCCTGCCAGGGGCCCTCGGGGCGACCCTGCGGCCCACCCTTCAGGGGGGGATTCGCAGCGGTCGGCCCCGGAGCCCTTGAAGAGGAGGCGCTCGGGAGATCTGCCCTGAGCGCCCCGTGACCCGTGCTTGCCACGGCGATGGGGGGAGAGCTTGTAGGCGCCTTCAGCGGCGGGGGCCCTCGCCGGGCCTCACCGCGGTGTCTCACAGCGGTGTCTCGCAGCGGTGTCTCACCGCCGGGCCTCCGCCACGGGTCTCTATCAGGGTCTCTAAGACGGGTCTCCACAGGGGGGCTCCATGCAGGAGCAGACCCATGGGGGGACGGGCATGGATCTTTGGGCGATACGCTTCGACGAGCCCGCCGAAACGGTCGACGCACCACCCACGAGCCGCCCCGATCCCGACCACCCCACGGGAGGTCGTCGGGCGGGCGTCCAACCATGTGGGGATTTCAACAGGACAGGCCATCGGCCGGCGAAGCGGGGGAGCGGATGCCGTTCTCCAGCGGGGCCCGGCGCGACGGCGGTGTGCCATCGACCGCGACGCCGAGTTCGCCTCACCAGCATGGTCGGGGAAGGCGGGGAGCGCATGGTTCCGTCAGCGGCCCGGTCCGCCGACGCTTTGCTCCCGTGATCACGGCGGCGTCGCTGGCGGCGCTGACCGGGTTGGGCGTGGTCCACACCGTGGGGCTCGAGCCGGTCGGGCGATCGGGGTCGCCGGGCGCCGCGGCGGAAGGGGCCCTCGCAGATTCGCTGCAGAGGAGCGTGACCTTCCAGTGCGCTGACGTCGGGCGACGCAGCTCGCGCTATTCACCGCGCCAGGAGGTCTTCGAGCGCTACCTGCGAGGGGCCCTCCTCGATGCGGGGCTCAAGCTGGTGGAGCAGGCTTACACCGTCGGGTCCATCTCCGGCCGCAACTTCATCGGCGTGCTCCCGGGGCGAGGGCCCGGGGCCATCCTTGTCGGGGCCCACTTCGACTCGCTCGGGAAGAGCCCCTGCGCCAACGCCTCGGCCAGCGCGGTGGCCGCGGTCGAGGGCGTCGCCAGGGAGCTCCGCGGCGAGACCTTCGAGCGCACCGTGCTCTTCGCCCTCTTCGACAACGGGGAGCGGCCGAACCACGGGGAGCCGACGGCCGGGGTCGCAGCTTGGCTCGAGGACTTCTCGAGCGGGGACCGACGCCGGGAGCTCCTGCCCCTCGGGGGAGAGCTCGAGCTGGCGTTGCTCGTCTCCAGCTTCGGGAGTTGGTCGGATCTGAAGGGCTCTCACGTGGTGAACTTCCCCTGGAGCCTCGCCGTCCCCGACGTGGCGGACTGGGTCGCCATCCATGGCGGCCTCGGGGAGCGGTCGGCCACCACCGACCTGCTGGCAAGCTGGGGCCGTCAGACCGATCTCCCGGCCAGGGGCTTCGCGCTGCCCTCCTGGGCGCCCGGCGTGCCCCTCGCGGACGAGGCTCCCTTCCGAGACGCGTCGATCCCTGCCCTCGTGATCTCGGACTCCGGCCAACAGCGCATGCCCGAGATCCGCACCGCGGCTGACATCCCCCAGGTTCTCAACTTCGGGGCCATGGCCCAGCGGGTGAGGGCGCTGTCGTCCGTCGTCGCCGAACAGGCCGACCTCTGACGGTCTAGAGGTCCGCGAGGGCGGCCCGTAGCGCGGGGAGGATGGCGTCCGCCGTCGCCTGGTTATGGAAGCCCGCGAAGTCGACGGTGGTCTCGGTGTCGAGCTCGAAGTCGAGGGGAGCGCCGTCCGGACGCACGACCACGCAGCCGGCCTCCTGGGCGATGAGCGCCGCGCCAGCCATGTCGTACGGCTTGCAGGTCTGCCTCGGGTCACCTGCCCGCTCGCCGACCTCGCCCCTGGCATCGACGATCGCTCGGTAGCGACCGAGCGCGAGGAGCGCGAGCTGCCCGCCGCTGGAGATGTACTGATCGTCGAACATGGTCGACTCGTCCGCGCCGTGCTCCTCCGCGACCCGGCGCGTCACGTCGGCGGCGAGCCGCTGGGCGTGGGGCCGGAGCGCGGGGTGGAAGCCGAAGAACGGGAAGTAGCCCCCGTCCAGGCGCCGGGAGCGATCGGCCGCCAGGGCACGCGGCCCCGACGTGGCGCCGCCCTCGAGATCGAGCTCCAAGGTCAAGGCGCCGCCGCCGCGGCGGGCGGTGAACTCGCGCGCCACCCTGGCGCGGGTGTCAGGGATCTCGGACAGCACGCCAAGCTCGAGGTCGGCGAAGCGCGGCGCGCCCGCCCCGGGTCCCGCGGCGGAGACCACGATCCACGCCGAGCGGAGGTCATGCATGATGTTGCGGGTCCCGTCGATCGGGTCGAGAGCGATCCGAGGTCCCCCGTGATCAAACCCGGGCAGCGTCACCGCCTCGCCGTCGGAGCCGGGCCCCATGTGGCGCCATCCGGCGTCCTCGGTCAGGAGCGAGACGGGGCGCTTCGAGGCCTCCCGGTGGAGCCATCGGGTGACCTCGTTCTCGGCGACCACGTCGATGGCGAAGGTGACATCCCCGGCGCCGACGCTCACGGCTTCGGCCACGGAGTCCAGCGAGGCTCGGCCGGCGGCGACCTCGGCGAGGCCCGCGCGGACCGGCCCGCGGATGGCCCCGCACAGGTCGGAAATAGCGGCCGACCAGTCGGCGCCGATCGGATGGTGGCTTCCCGTCATTCCCCGAGCCTATGACGGCCATCATGGAACTCCCAGCCCGGAGCCGTGGGACCGAGGCGGTCCTTGTGCCGTGGGCCGGCGGACCTACACTCCCTTCCAACCGAAGTGCCCGTCCGCCGTCTCCGTCGGCGCGGCGAGCGCCTCACTCTCCGCCGGCAATCCGACCGGCCCCAAGCCATGAGCGAAGTCCACGACGTCATCATCATCGGGTCTGGCCCTGCCGGATACACCGCCGCCATCTACGCCGCCCGTGCCAACCTGAAGCCCGTGCTCTTCCAGGGCATGCAGCCGGGCGGTCAGCTGACGATCACCACCGACGTCGAGAACTTCCCCGGCTACCCGGACGGCGTGATGGGCCCGGAGATGATGGAGCAGTTCAAGGCACAGGCCGAGCGCTTCGGGACCGAGATCAAGTTCGAGGAGATCGTCGAGTTCGACTTCTCCCAGCGGCCGTTCACGATCAAGAGCGACTTCGGCGAGTTCAAGGCCAACTCCATCATCCTCTCGACGGGCGCCTCGGCGCGCCTGCTGGGGCTGGAGAACGAGTCCAAGCTGATGGGCATGGGCGTGTCGGCCTGCGCGACCTGTGATGGCGCCTTCTTCCCGGACAAGGAGATCATCGTGGTCGGGGGAGGGGACTCCGCCATGGAGGAGGCCAACTACCTCACCCGCTTCGCCTCCAAGGTCACCGTGGTCCACCGCCGAGAGGAGTTCCGCTCGTCGCAGATCATGCTCGACCGCGCCCGCGCCAACCCGAAGATCGAGTGGGAGCTCAACCAGGCGGTGAACGACATCGTGGCCGGGGAGGACGGCAAGGTGCGCGCGGTGATCCTCGAGGACACCCGCACCGGGGAGAAGAGAGAGTTCGAGACGGACGGCGTCTTCGTCGCCATCGGTCACGTGCCGAACTCCCAGTACTTCAAGGACCAGCTCGACACCGATGAGAACGGCTACGTCCTCGTGCACGACGGGACCCACACCTCGGTGGAGGGGGTCTTCGCCTGCGGAGACCTGATGGACCACACCTATCGTCAGGCGATCACCGCCGCGGGCTCGGGGTGCATGGCCGCCATCGACGCGGAGCGCTGGTTGGAGAACCAGGCGCACGCGCCCGCCGAGGTCTCTGCCTCCTGATCGGTTGAGCGCGTCTGGATCAACCCCCGGCCCCGGCCGGCACGTCGTCGTGACTGGCGCGGGCTCGGGCATCGGGCGCGCGATCGCGCTGCGCTTCGCCGCGGGCGGGGATCGGGTCTCGTTGCTGGGCCGAAGGGTCGGTGAGCTGGAGGCGACCGTCGCCCTGAGCGAGGCGCCCCATGCGCTGAGGGCCCACGCCTGTGACGTCCGGGACCGTGGGTCGGTGCGGGCCGCGATGGCAAGCGCCGCCGAGGCGCTTGGGCCGGTGGATGTGGCAATCTCCAACGCCGGTATCGGCGGACCGAACGGCCCGTGCTTCCAGGAGGAAGGAGCGGAGGATCGCTTCGACGAGCTCGTCAGCACCAACCTCGGCGGGACCTACCGGTTCTTCCGAGCCGCGCTAGAGCACCTCTCGCCTGAGGCGCTGGACGCCCACGGGGGCGGGCCTCGCCGGCACCTCGTTGCCGTGTCGTCGATCCTCGCGAGGATCGGCGTCGCCGGTTATTCCGGCTACTGTGCCTCAAAGGCGGGTGTCAGCGGGCTCGTGCGCGCCATGGCTTCCGAGCTCGCGCCGCTCCACGTGCAGGTGAACGCCGTGGCCCCTGGCTGGGTGGATACGGACATGGCGCGGGAGGGGCTCGACGGCATGGCCGCCGCCCTGGGGATCAGCCAGGACGAGGCCCTGGCCATCGCCATGAAGGACGTCCCCCTGGGGCGCATGGGGCGGCCAGAGGAGATCGCCGGCATGGTGGCCTGGCTCACCTCGGTGGACGCCCAGGGCGTGACCGGGCAGACCCTGGACATGAACGGCGGGGCGTTCATGTCCTGAACTGACGCGGCCCGGGCCCTGGCGGGGCACTCCTCTCAACGCCCCTCTCCACGCCGCGGCGCGCGCCGGTCATCCGCCGTGGAACCGAGAGGCCATGGGCCGCCTCGCTGGATCGCGTGCGATGTCCCCGCAGGGCGCCTGCAGTACCGGCTTGGTAGGGGAGACCGTCGAGCGGACCACCGGTGACGGGTGAGCCTGCGCCGAAGGGAGCGCTCCCTCGAAGGCGCCCTAGCCCCGAGCCCAGAGCCCCAAGCCTGGAGCCAGGAGCTCGGAGCCTGGAGCCTGGAGCGAGCCCGAGGGCCGGGGCGTGACGCCTGAGGATGGACGCCGCAGGTCCGGCGCCCGGGAGTGGTGGCGGTGCCTCGCGGGCGAGGGGCAGGACGAACCGGAGGGCGTCGCGGGGAGAGGCCCGTGCCGGGCCGCCGGGTTCCTTCTATAATCCGCCCATGCGCGTTGCCCTCGTCTCCCACGAACTCCGATCCGATGCGACGCTGCGGCTCCGGTCCCACGCGCGGGGCCTCGCGTCAGCGCTCGCCCGCGCAGGGGTCGAGGTGGAGGTCTTCACGACCGAGGTGTGCACACGGCGTCGATTGACCCAGCGGCGCAGGCAGGTCCCGGTGAAGGGAGCGGAGGCGGCGCTCGGGGTCACCGCGGTCGCGGTGGATGGGCGCGAAACCGCGTCGGAGCTGGCGGCGGCCTTCGGCGACTTCCTCGACCGAGAGCACCCCGCGGTCTGTCATTTCGAGTCGATCGCGGCCTTCGGCTCGGCGATCCTCGGCGAGGCTCGAGAGCGGGGTCTTCCCACGGTCTACTGCGCGCGCGACCCCTGGCCTGCCCACGATCAACTCACGTTGACCCTGCCCAACCTGGCCCCCTTCGAGCTTGGGGACTGCGAGGCGGAGGCGCGCGGGGTGGTCTCCTGGGAGATGTGCCCGTCGATCCCGGAGGGAGGCGGTGAGCCCGTGAACCCCGGTGAGAGGGTCCTGCTCCGGCTGCTGCTCGGCGGGAGTGCTTCCGACCTGGCCGCACGGCCCGAGCTCGACGCGAGGGTCACCGCGGCGCGGGAGCGAGTCCAGGCCGACCGGGCCCACAAGCGGAGCGTGCTCTCCACGGTCGACCGCCGCTTCGCCGCGTCGCGCATGCTCGCGCGCCAGCTCTCGGCGACCGTTGGCAGGGCGTTCACGCCTCGGCTCCCGGGAATCGAGCCGGTGGTCCTATCGCCGGATGACCGCGAGGTCGAGGCTCCCAGGTCGAGGCTCCTGTTCATGGGCAGCAGCTGCCCGGTGGAGGGGCTCGACCTCCTCCTCGACGCGCTCCGTGAGGTGCTGGCGACGCCGGGGCGAGAGGCGCCGGCGCTGCGCGTTG
>CBFHHK010000151.1:0-11436 GCA_965655435.1 Planctomycetota bacterium
ACCGGCGCCGCCGCGCGCGCGGTGGTCGACGTGCGCCGTCAGTCCATGGCGGTCTTCAAGGGGTCACGGCTCATCGCCCGCTACCCGATCTCCACCGCCGCGCGCGGCATCGGCAACGCCGAGGCCAGCTACCGCACGCCCCTCGGCAGGCACCGCGTCCACCTGAAGTTCGGCGCGGACGCGCCGATGGGAACGGTGTTCCGCTCCCGGGTCAACACCCACACGGTCGCGCCCATCCTGACCGACCCTGTGGACGTGGAGGAGGACCTGATCCTGACCCGCATCCTGTGGCTCGACGGCCTCGAGCCAGGCCTCAACAAGGGCCCTGGCATCGACAGCCGCGAGCGCTTCATCTACATCCACGGCACCAACGAAGAGGGGCTCATCGGGACCCCCGCCTCCCATGGGTGCGTCCGCATGCGGAACCGAGACGTGGTCGCCCTCTTCGACCTCCTGCCCCGCGGCGCCGAGGTCGAGATCGTGCGCGGTGACGGCTAGGCGCCGTCGCTGCGCGCCCGCCCATCGCGGTTGGCCTCGCGGTTGGCCTCGCGGGTGGCCTCGCGGGTGTCCATGCTGCGGCCTGCGCGACTGATCCCGCAGCTGCAGCGGCCGCTAGCGCCTCCATGCCCCTGGGAGTGGACCGATGACCGCTGTGGGTACCGGGCCGCCGTGGGTACGGGGCCGCTGTGGGTACGGGGCCGCGCGGGAGCGGCCCCGCCTCCTCACCTCACTGGAAGTCCACCGACACTGCGTTGGTGAAGTTGGACGTCACCACCAGCTGGAAGTCGCGGTACCAGGCCTGGAAGTTCCAGGTCTCACCGATCGCCACCGCCGACAGCGGCGGGGGCATGTTGGAGACGTCGAGGGGGAAGCTGAACGTCCCCGACGGACCCGAGTTCTGGGCCTGCGCGATGAACCGCCCGATCGTCCCGAAGATGCAGAGGTTCCCCATGCTGCCGCCCGGGTTCGGGATGAAGGACTGGGTCTGGGACGCGAGGAAGTAGCCCAGGGCGTTCTGGGGCAGCTGCTCCACGTCGAGGCGGACGTCGTTGTCGGTGACGCGGTCGCTCCCGCGCATCTCGAGGACCGCAGGGAGGCCCGTGGAGTTCGGCACCGCCGGATCGCAGTAGCTCTCGCCGATGGTGCCGCAGGCGCCGAGTTGAGCGCCCACCCAGCGGACCCGCAGGAGGTTGGCCCCGCGGGCCGTGGGGTCGCTGCCCGAGTCGCGGTAGAGGTCCGCGAAGTACAGGCCGTCCGGCCCGGCGGTGAGCGCTGACACCGTCGCGCGACCTGTGCCGGCGTACTCGATGAGGGTCGTGGGACCCGAGACCTTCTGGCCCTGAGCGTCGATCTCGAACTCGGTGATCCGCTTGCCGAAGTTCTGGGGCCCGTTTGCGAAGGTCGGGCCAGACTCGGTCACGAAAGCGTGGTCCCACTTGGCCTGCGGGAAGCCGCTGCCCCCGAAGGTCTCAGGCTCGATCCACGCCATGGCGACCGGACCCGTGGCCGGGGCCCAGTTGTGCAGGGCGTAGTTGAACATGTTGCTATCCGAGCCCTCCCACAGGTAGTCGCGGCCGGGGACGACCCGAGCGAAGCGGTCCACCGACGGACCGTTCTCCACCATGTAGTGGAAGCCGTCCGAGGAGCGGTAGCGACCGCCGAACGGGTTGCGCACCCCGTAGGCGTAGACGTAGTCACGCGAGTTGATCTGCCCCCCGTTGTAGAAGGGGTTGCTCGTCACCGGGGAGCCATCAAGGTTCATGCGCAGGATCTTCCCGCGGTACGACGACAGGTTCCGGCCCGTCGACGCGTTGAACCCATCCCCCATGTGCACCAGCAAGGTGCGATCGGGGAGCAGCTGAAAGTTGGAGATGAAGTGCGACTGGCCCTGGGACTCCCCGGGCATGTCCAGGATCGTCGTCTGAGTCGACGCCGTGAGCCCGCCGTCGGCGCTCGAGAAGCGCACCACCTTCGGGAAGTGCGGCCCCCCCGCGTCATAAAGCATCCCGGCGAAGACGTCCCCGGTGACCGGGTCCACCGCGATCCCAGAGACGCCCTGCTCACCCGACCCCGGGAAGGCTCCCGTCGGGCTGAAGTTCAGCAGGTTGTCCGCGTAGGTGCCCACGGTGCCGTCGTTGGTCACGACCTTGATCGCCCCGTACAGCTCGGTCACGTACAGGAGCGGGTCGCCCGGCGCCGTACCAGGATCGGGGACGAAGGCAATGTGAATCGGCAGCTCCAGATCGGTGGCCACCACCTCGACCTGATACCCCGCCTGCTCCGAGACCCAGGGGAGTGAGAGCCCGCGGGCCTGCGTGGAGAACTCCGGCGTGGTTTGCCCCGCCGTGGTCTCCCATGTGGCGCCGTCCGAGGAGATCCAGAAGTAGGCCGTCTGCGAGGGAGCCAGGGCGACCGAGGGGAGGAGGACCCGAGTGCGCTTGCACTCATCGTCCACGACCAGCAGGTCGGTGTCCCCGAGGTTGAGGCCAGCCGCGCCGCCATAGATCCGGATGCGCAGGTCCTCGTGCTCGGGGAGGGCCGCCGGGTTGGCCCACGAGTTGGTCACTCCGTCGTTCGCCGTGATGCTCAGGAGCGACATGCCGATGCCGGACTCCAAGGAGATCACCGCGGGGTCCGCCGACGGGGGGAGGATCGGCTCCACGTTGCCCACCGCGAAGGTCCAGGTCGGGTCGGGATCCTCGACGATGTCCTCGGTCTCGAAGGGATAGAAGGTGCTCGCCGCGCCGGTCTGGAACGTCTTCTCGGACCAGGGGCTGAAGTCCGTGACGCTGTCGCCGCTGTCGTCACGGAAGCGGACCCGGAAGATGAAGCTCGTCAGCGGATCGAGGGAGGTCGCGCCCGCATGGGAGCCGAGGAAGGTCCCGTCCCCGAGGTGGGAGTGCACCTTCGGGGGCCCGCCGATACAGGACGTCCGCCAGACTCGTTCCGGCGGCATCATCCGCCAGATCTCGTAGTCGCTGCACGAGTGCACGTCGCCGTCGGGGTCGATGAACGGGCCGGCCTCCATGTGGACGTCGTAGGGGTTCAGGGGCTGGTTGGTGGACGCCGGCTCGCTGATACTCGGCGCTGCGGGCGCCCCGTTCCCCGACGGCGCGCCAGCCTGCTCGTCGAAGGACCACGAGAGGAGATCCGTGGACTGGGTGAGCCCGCTGGTGGCCGCCGTGAAGCCGACCCAGGCGGTCCCGTCCGCGAGCGAGAGCGTGCTCGCGATGTCGAGGTCGAGCTGGAGCGTGACGATCGAGTCATCCGCGTAGACCTGAAGGGCGCCCGGCGTGTACTCGACCCGCACCGTGTGCACGTCGCCATCCGCCAGGGTGGTCACGGCGGAGGTGGCGCCGAGGGACGCCGAGTGGGCGGACCTGTTGGGGGCGACTCCGTTGGTGTTGACCGAGACGTGGTTGGCCGAGGGGTCGAAGGTCAGCAGGTTCCCGAACGTGTCGAACTCGATCGCGATGGAGTTCGGGAGCTGGCTGTAGCCCAGCCCGCCGCCGCCCGAACCGATGGCGTCCACCGCGTCGCGCTGGATCACGAAGGCGAAGCCCTCACCGCCGCCGGAGAGTCTGAACGTGAACTCGCTCGTGAAGGGCGACGTCACGTCCTGGCGGGTCGTGGCCCAGACGGCGCCCACCTGTGACGCCTGATCCGGAGTGACCTGCAGCTCGCTGCCCACGCCCGCGGCGGAGCCGACCAGGGTGAGGCCGGCGGTGGACGAGAAGTCGACGTAGGAGACGTCTGCGAGGGCGGCTGAGCTGCAGAGGCAGCCCAGGACGGCGAGGCGAAGTACGAGCATGGAGAATCTCTTGGAGGCGAGGTCCGCAACAGCTGCTCCCTTGGCAGCGCTTGGAGACCTCAGATGCACTGAAGGCTACCACGCACACCACCGCTCGCCGCCAGAGAGACCGTCGCTGAGCGACCGGTTCGAGCGTGGCAATCCGCCGCCCCCCCAGGTGCTCGAATCGGGACACGGCTGCCACTGGGACCCCGAAGGTGCCGACCCACCGAGGGGTCGAGGAGCGCCGGCGCCTCGGCGCGCATGAGTCCCCCGAGGGCGTCGCCCCGAGCGGGACGCCGCGGCGCGCGACGACGGGACCGCCGCGCCCCTCCCACAGGGTCAGCGCCAGCGTGGCCGGAGGAAGGAAGGGCCGGCCGGAGAAACACGCCGGCCCCCGCCGGCACGGACGTTCTCTCCGCCCTCAGGGCGCCGTGATCGTCAAGGTCTGGCCCACTGCGACATCCTCGAGCACCACGCTGCGGCCATCTGGCCAGTCCACGCGCACGTCCACCGTGGTGGCCTCCCCCACGCCGAAGTGTGCCTCGAAGGGCTCCTGGGACAGCACGCCCTGCCCCGCCAGGATGGGCCGCGAGGTGCGGTAGACACCGTCGGACACCGTCACCAGCGCGCCCACCGCGTAGCGGTTGCTCCCCGCCATGCGGGGCCGGATCACGAGGTGCCGCCGGAGCGAGCCCCCGAGGTGTAGGTTCTCGTAGAGCCGCAGCCCGTCGAGCCCGACCTGGGCCATGTCGCGGTCCCCGTCACCGTCCATATCGAAGGTGATCAAGCCGGTTCCGTCGCGGCCCTCGAAGCCCGCGCGCTCCGTGGCGTCCACGTAGGAGCCGGTCACGCCGAGCCCGTTCCAGAAGATCCGCGAATCACGGCCCGGGCAGGCGTTGCTCGCCGGCAGGTCGAACCAACCGTCCTGGTCCAGATCGACGAAGCTGGTGCCCCAGCCGCAGCCGGAGTCCTGGACCCCCATCTGCGCAGAGATCTCCGTGAAGCGGAGGCCCCCCGAGTCGCGGCGGTAGAGGGTGTTGAACCGAATGCCCGGCACGTAGATGTTGGTCACGTAGAGGTCGAGGTCCCCATCGCGGTCATGGTCCGCGAGGGCGACCCCCATCTCGTTGAAGGCGCTCGCCACGCCGGCCTGCTGCGCCTGATCGACGAAGGTCCCGCCGCCCTGGTTCACCCAGAGGTAGTTCTCGGTGAAGTCCACGGCCTGGAAGATGTCGGCCGCGCCGTCCCCGCTCAGGTCGAAGAGCACCGGCTGCCAGTGGTTCGCGAGGGTCTGGATCCCGCGCGCCGCGCCCTGCTCCTCGAAGCGGCCGATCCCGTCGTTGATGAAGAGGTAAGACAGCCCCTCCCAGATGGACACCAGCAGGTCGAGGTCTCCGTCGCCATCCACATCGCCCGCCGCGACGCCGCCGACGTGGGAGTCGGAGAAGGAGGACAGATCCCGATCCAACCCACAGCCCGCCGTGACCTCCCGGAAGCCCCCCGTCGCCAGCTGCTGATACAGACGGACGGTGGGCTCGCCCGTGCACGGCACCGAGGTGAAGCAGTCGCCCAACGTCACCAGATCGAGGTCACGGTCTCCGTCCGCGTCGAACCACAGCGCAGCCCGGTGATTGCCGTCCTGATCGAGGCCGAAGGCCGCCGCCTGCTCCGTGAAGTGGCCGGCCCCGTCGTTCACGTAGAGCTGGTCCGGAGCCCCAGGCCCGTTGGGGACGAACAGGTCCACGTCACCGTCGCGGTCGAAGTCCGCGGCCGCGAGGCCGGCGGCGAGGCCAGGGGGCGCGACGTAGGGACCGATGCCACGGGAGGCTCCAACCTCCACGAGGAAGGTCCCCTGGGGCGGCGAGACAGCAACGGCCATGGCGGCGCAGACGAGGAGGCTCATGGGTCAAAGGATGACGCGTGGCCCATTTCGGGGGGGGCCCAACGCAGGGAAACCCTCGCCCGGATCAGTGTAGGACTCGCTTCTTGATGTGAAGCGTCGTGTCGCGATAGCGTGTCCGCCCATGCGTTTCTTCCCGCGCCTGCTTCCCCTTCACATTCTCGCCCTGGCAGCCCCGGCCGCCGCCCACCCGCAGCTACGAGTCGCGGCCCTGCAGCCCCGCGAGGGGGCTCCGACGCTGACCATCGCCTCCACCGAAGGCGGAAACGAGCTCGACATATCCGCCCACGCCCGAGAGGTCGCGGGCCTGCCGAACGGCAACCTGATCGTGCTGGAGCCCGGAGGTGAGCTCAGCGAGTTCCGGGGCACCGACGGTCTGCGCGTCTGGGGGAACCGCGACGCCTCCGTCGAGTCCTTCACCCTCCTCTCGGATGGGCGGCTCGCCGTGATCTCCACCGGGGCGCTGCAGCTCCTCGATCGCCTCGGCGACCGGAGGGAGGTCGATGCGGCCGGGCCACTCTGGCCCGGGTCCCGCCTCCTCGCCACTCCCACGAGCAACGGCCTCGCCGCGGACGAGCTGCACCGCTTCGGCCCCGACAACGCAGACGAGCTGCACCGCTTCGGCCCCGACAACGGAGAGGACGAGCGACTCCTGGTCCACCGCGGCACCGGACACGTGGAGGACATCGACACGAACGCGCTCTCCAGTCGCCGGCAATGGCCCGCCGACGCGCTGCGCTATCCCGTGGCCACGGGCGACGGTTGGGCTGGCGTGCGCGCGGACGGGGCCCTGGTGGCCGTCCACGCAGGCGGCTCGGACCGCGTGCGAGAGGAGACCGTCCTCACCCCAGCGGCCATCCGCGCCCTGGGGCTCGAGGCGGTGCTCGCGGTCCGGCCCGTCCTGACCGCCGGGACCCTCGCGAATGAGGGCTGGGCCATCGCCGGACCGCGCCTCGACGGCGCGACGGGCCTGGTCGCTGTGGAGCTCGGGCCGGACCTCCAGGAACGAGGACGCCTCGCGCTGCCGGACGCTTACCAGTGCTGGATCCTCGATGCGGGGCCTGAGACCGCGCCCCTCGAGCGCGCCCGCGCGATCCACGCCGCGGCCTTGACCCTCGACACCCACAAGGACATCTCCGCCTCCCTGGCCTCCGCAGAGACCCCGGAAGATCCCGCGGCCCTGCGGCGCTTCCTCGTGCGGAACGACCCGCGAGTCTGGGGGCGCAACCAGGTGGACTTCCCGAAGATGCGCAGCGGCGGCCTCGACGTTGCGTTCTTCATCGTCTACGTCGGGCAAGGGGACCTCACCCCCGAGGCCTTCGCCCGGGCCCGCGCCGCCGCGGACGCCAAGTTCGACGCCATCGAGCGCATGGTCGAGCGCTTCCCTGACGACATCGGGCTGGCCCGCAGCGCGGACGACGTGGAGCGCCTCGCCGCCGAGGGCCGCCTCGTGGCCTGCATCGGCATCGAGAACGGCTACGCCATGGGCGAGGACCTCTCGGCCATCGAGACCTTCCACCGGCGCGGGGCTCGCTACATGAGCCTCACCCACAACAAGCACAGCCAGCTCGGGGACTCCAACACCCCGGCGGGAGAGCCCCTCCATGGCGGCCTCTCCGACCTCGGCCGCAGGGCCATTGAGGAGATGAATCGGGTGGGGATCATGGTCGACATCTCCCACGCCTCGGAGAAGACAAGCCTGGAGGCCATCGCCCACTCCAAGGCGCCGGTGATCGCCTCCCACTCCGGCGTGGACGCGATTCTCATCCACGGCCGCAACCTAAGCGACGCGGAGCTCGACGCCCTGAAGGCCAACGGCGGCGTCATCCAATGCGTTGCCTTCGCCAGCTACGTGAAGGGGGACGGGGACCGACGGGGCTTCATCCAGCGAACGAGAGAGGAGCTCGGGCTCCCGCCCCAGGAGGGGAGCCGCCCGGCGAGCGAAGACGCGGACGTCCGCGCGCTGAACCGTCAACTCCGGGACCGCGTGCGGGCCTTCGACCAGGCGCGGATCCGCGCCAACGTCAGGGACTTCGCCGACCACATCGACCACGCCGTCCAGCGCATCGGCGTGGACCACGTGGCCATCAGCTCGGACTTCGACGGCGGCGGAGGGATCGACGGCTGGAGCGACGCGAGCGAGACCTTCAACGTCACCCTGGAGCTCACTCGGCGCGGATACTCGGAGGAGGACATCGGAAAGATCTGGTCCGGCAACACCCTGCGCGTGTGGCGCGCGGTCGAGGCGGTCGCCGCGGCAAGTGCCGCGGGAGGCCCCCGATGACGCCCCCCATCGCTCTGGACCGCAGGCAGGTCATTCGCCTCACTCGCGCCTCCGTCGAGTGCGCACCCGGGGAGGCCTGCGGCCTGCTCCTGGGCAACTCCGTCGGAGGCGAACGGAAGGTTCGACGCCTGACGGTCGCGAGGAACCTGGCCTCCGCGGCGGACAAGTACCTCCTGGATCCCGTGCACCTGCTGCGCCAGCAGCAGGCCATCAGCGCGGAGGGCCTCAAGGTCCTCGGGGTCTGGCACAGCCACCCCGCCCAGGAGGCGTGCCCCAGCCAACTCGATCTGGAGGGCACGCCCGCGGGCTGGGTTCAACTGATCGCCAGGGTCGACGACGGCGTGCTGACCGACCTGAAGGCCTGGGACTTGGAGGATGGTCGGCAGGTGGAGGCGCCCGTCTTCATGGACGTGGAACCTGACCTGGATGCGCCTGCCAAGCCTCACGCTGCGACGTTCCCCGTGGCACGATGGTCGTCCTCCCACGGGCCGCTCATGGCCTGACCCCGCGCCGCCGCGCGCACCGCTCGCTCTGCCACTCCCTGTCCCATGCTCCACGAGACCGTCAGCGCCAAGGGTCACCTGATCGACACCCACGTCCTCGAGCGGATCTTTGACCAGGTCCTCGAGCACGGAGCCTCCTACGAGATCCTCCGCTTCGAGGTCGGCACGACCCACGCCGACGAGTCAGAGATCGAGCTGAAGATCACCGCCGGAGACGAGGCCACCCTGCGGGCGACGATCGAGGCCACCCTGTCCTTCGGCTGCGCAGTCGCCTCGGCCCGCGACGCCCGACTGGTGCCCGTCGAGCGCGACATGTGCGTGCCCGAGGACTTCTACTCCACGACCAATCACCGCACCGAGGTGCGCCTCGACGGGGTCTGGCGGGCGGTCGGCGCCCAGCGCATGGACGCCGTCATCGTCTTGGAGGAGGGCGAGCTCCTGTGCCGGAAGCTGCGCGACGTGCGCGCGGGTGACCTCGTGGTCTGCGGCGTCTCCGGCGTCCGGGTGAACCTGGACCAGGTCGAGGGCGAGCGCGCCACCTTCGCGTTCATGAGCAACGACATCAGCTCCGAGCGCAGCGTCGAGACCAGCGTCAAGCGGGTGGCCCGGCAGATGCGGCGAACCCGAGACGAGGGCAAGCGGATCATCTTCGTCGCGGGCCCCGTGGTCATTCACACCGACGGCATCACCCCCTTCCGCAGCCTGATCGAGGGCGGCTGGGTGGACGCGATCCTCTCGGGCAACGCCCTGGCGGTGCACGACATTGAGAACAGCTTCTTCGGCACCTCCCTGGGCGTGAGCCTCGGCACGGGCAAGCCCGTTGAGGAGGGGCACAAGAACCACATGCGGGCCATCAACCGCATCAACCACGCCGGGTCCATCCCCGAGGCGGTGCGCTCCGGCGTGCTGAAGACGGGCATCATGCACGCCTGCGTCGAACACGACGTGAGCGTGGTGCTGGCCGGCTCCATCCGGGATGACGGGCCGCTGCCGGACACGCTGATGGACCTGATCGAGGCCCAGGAAGCCTACGCCCACCAGCTCAAGGACGCCGGCATGGTGCTGATGCTGAGCACGATGCTGCACTCCATCGGTGTGGGCAACATGCTGCCCTCCTGGGTCCGGGTCGTGTGCGTGGACATCAACCCCGCCGTGGTGACCAAGCTGAGCGACCGCGGGTCCTCCCAGACCGTGGGCGTGGTCACCGACGTCGGCCTCTTCCTCGGTCGCCTGGCCGAGGAGCTGCGGGACACCGAGGGCTGATCGGGCTCGATCCGAAACTGGTCGGTCCACCACGCTTCGCTTCCGTTCCCCTGCCGTCCCGAGGTCGGTAGGCTGAGGACCGGTCGGGGCCCCCGGGGGTCCCGGCGCCCCCTCCCATGACCTCCGACCGCCGCCAAGACGCCTCGCCCGCCGGACCGACCGGCGCCTGGCTGGACGACGGGCCGACGCGCCGCTTCTTGGCGGCCTGCTGGGTCTGGGGCCTCGCCTCCCTGGGGCTCGCTGCCCTGGCGGGCTGGAGCCTGCTGCACCCCGAACTCGCGGACGGCCGCCCGGCCCTCGGCTTCGGCCGCCTCCGGCCCCTGGCGGAGATGCTCCTGCTCCTGGGGTTTCTGGGGAACGGCTTCTTCGCCCTGGTGCACCACTCGACCCAGCGGCTGTGCTGCGCGCCCATGGCGGCGGCGCCCCTGACGAGGCTCCACCTCTGGGGCTGGCAACTCGCGCTGATCTGGGCCGCGTGGACGGTGGCCGGCGGCGCCCTGGAGCCCCGGCTCCTCTCCCCGGCCGAGGGCCCGGTGGACCTCACCCTCGCGGGCCTGTGGACCCTCTTCGGCGTCCAGCTACTCGTGACGCTGACCCGTCGGCGCCAGCGCTACATGTACGCGTCGCTCTGGTTCTATCTCGCGGCCACCCTGCTCTTCGGGGGCCTCCAGTTCGCGGCGGCCCTCGCGTCCCTGCCCCACCCGGTCCTCGGCAGCGCGTCCTTCACCGGGGCCGCCGACGCTGCCCTGCAGTGGTGGTACGTGCGTAACGGCGCAGGCGCCCTCGTGGTCATTGGCCTGTTCGGGGTCGCGTACGACCTGGCGCCCCGCATCGCCGCCGCGCCGCTGCACTCCTACCGCATGGGCATCGTGCACCTGTGGTCGCTGCTGCTGATCCAGCTCTGGGTCGCGCCCCGCCACCTGCACCTGACCCCCACGCCCGGCTGGCTCTCCGCCCTCGCCCTCGCCTTCGCCTTCCTGGTCTGGGTGCCGTCCGCCAGCGGCGTGTTCAACCTCGCCGCCACCCTGCGTGACGGCCGCAGAGACGCGGGCGCCCAAGAACCCGCTCGACCGTTCCTGGTGGCGGCCCTCTTCTTCTTTGCCCTGGCCGCCATCGAGGACCCCGTCCTGGCCCTGCGGAGGGTCAGCGCGCTGGTGGGCTCGACGGACTGGGTGGAGGGACACCAGGAGCTGCTGTTCCTGGGCTGGGGCTCCTTCGTGGTCTTCGCCGGCTCGTACTGGGTGGCGCCCCGGCTCTTCCACGCGCCGCTTCACTCCCCGGGTCTCGCCCGCGCCCACTTCTGGCTCGCCACCGTCGGCGTGCTCACCTCCGCGGCCGCCCTGCGCTTCAGCGGCGCGGCGCAGGCCGGGGTGCTCGGCGCCCTGTCCCCGGAGGGCCACCTGCTGCACCCCGAGTTCACCGAGGCGGTCACGCGGGTCGAAGGGCAACGCCTCCTGCACGTCGCCGGACTCGGCCTCTTCCTCGCCGGCGCCCTCCTCGGCGCCTGGAACCTCCTGCGCACCTGGTCCGCGAGGCCGGCCACCTACCCGTCCACCCCGGTGACCGAGCCGCCGCTGGAGCCCACGGTCGCCGTCGAGGAGGCCCCCGCCCCGCCCGCGGGCGCGGTGCTCGACTGGGGCCGCAGGCTCCAGGTGTTCTGCACCCTGTGGTGGCACCGGGGCCTTGAGCGACG
>CBFHHK010000152.1:0-11425 GCA_965655435.1 Planctomycetota bacterium
AGCGTGACGCAGTTCAAGAAGGGCCTCGACTCCAAGGAAGAGGAGCCCGCCAAGCAAATCGACGGGTCGGACGGCGACACCAAGGCCTGATTCGGCATGTCGGCCCCGACGGGTTGCGGCGCTGACCGGTCCGCAACCGGGTCCGCAACCGGGTCCGCAACTGGGTGCACCGATGGGTCTGCAGCTGGCCCTTCTGGTCGGCCGGCTGCTGCCGATTCCGGGTCGTCCACCGGTGCCATCTCTCGAAGCGCCAAGGCCGCTCACCCCATGCCCAGTTCGGGACGCAGTCCACGCTCATCCGTCGGCGGGGGTGACTACCTGGGGGTGGTCTTTGCTGGCGGGGAGAGTCGGCGCATGGGGCAGGACAAGGCGTTGCTGCCGTGGCCGAGCGGGCCCGCGGCGCCGCTGGACTCGACGTCGCTCATGGAGCGAGCGGCGCGGACGCTCGACGGGCTTTGCGGGTGGGTCGAGGTCGCGCGAGGGCCGCGTGGCGCCGCGTCCGAGGTGGGGCGACCGGTGATCCACGATGTGGCCGAGGGCGCGGGACCCCTGGCGGGGCTGCTCGCCGCGCTGGAGCGAGCGGACGAGCTGGGCGCCACGGGGGTCATCGCCCTCGCCTGCGACATGCCCCTGGTTGGGGCGGGGGAGATGGAGCCTCTGCTGCGGCAGGTGGGGGTGAGGACGCCCAGGGAGACGGGGATGGGGGCGCCGCAGATCGAGGCCAGCGACGCGGCCATGTGGATGGTCGACGATCGCGAGCAACCCCTCTGCGCCGTGTATGGGGCGTCCTGTCTCGCCGCGGCCCGGGCGGCCTTCGGGGCAGGGAAGCGACGCCTTGTCGCGATCTTTGACCCAGCTGCGACAGGGGGCCACGCGCCCGTCCTGAAACGGCTCTCTCCGGACGAAAAGACATCGGCGCGACTGGTGAACCTGAACACCATGAGCGACTACGATCGCTTGAGGAACGAGGTTCTTCGCGGCGCCCGCTGAGGTCGCCCGGCACGGTGCTCCCGCCCCCGCCCTGCGGGTCAGGCGCCCCGAGGACCCCCCCAAGATCCCATGAGTCGCAAGGACGCCCAGCTCCAAGCCCTGGTGGCCCCGATCGCCAATGATCTCGCGGCCATGCGAGAGGTGATCTCGGACGCGCTGTCCTCGGACGTCCCGGCCGTGTCGGACATGACGGCGCACATCGGCCGGTTCCGCGGCAAGCAGCTGCGGGGCGGGCTGGTCCTGCTCTGTGCCCACGGCCGCGCCTCGGAGACGCCGGAGCGCGGTGACCTGGCGGTCGTCTCGGCGATCGTCGAGCTGATCCATCTGGCGACGCTCGTGCACGATGACGTGCTCGACGGCGCCGATAAGCGCCGGCGCGTCGCGAGCGTGAACCGCCGCTGGGACAACCAGGTCGCGGTGCTCCTCGGAGACTTCCTCTACTCACGGGCCTTCCATCTGTCGACCACCCTGCCCACCTCCCTGGTGAGCCAGCTGCTGTCGCAGATCACCCAGGAGATCTGCTCCGGAGAGATCGAGCAGGCGGCAGGCCGCTACGACTTCGAGATGCCGGTGGAGAACTACGAGCGGATCGCCACGGCGAAGACGGGCGCCCTCTACGGGGCGGCCTGCGAGCTGGGGATGCGCTACCCGGGGGGCTCCGAGTTCGACGGCGCCGAGATGCGCGCCTTCGGCCGAGAGCTCGGGCTCGCCTTTCAAATCGTCGACGATCTGATCGACCTGGAGGGCGACGAGGAGGTCGCGGGCAAGAGTACGGGGACGGACGTTGAGGACGGAAAGGTCACGCTCGCGGTGCTCCACACCTACCGCGCGGCCGACCCGAGCACCCGCGCCCAGATTCGCGACGCCTACACGCTCCCTGGCCTCGAGGACGAGCCCGGCGGTCGGCTCGGACGCCTGCTCGAGGTCTGCGACCTTGGGCCCGGTATGGCCGAGGCGAAGGAGCGCGCCAGGGAGCTGGTTGACCGGGCCCGGGCCCGTCTGAACCGCCTCCCCGAGGGAGCCTCCCGGGAAGCGCTGCACGCGCTGACAGAGTTTGTTCTCGAGCGTCGCTGGTGACGGGCTGGGGATCGACCAGAATAGGGTCATGATCACCCGCTGCTCCAGGCCTTCCGTCCACCGGACCATCACCCTGTGCCTCGTTCTCGGGGGCGTGCTCGCCTCCACTTCGTGCGGGCCAGGCGAAGTTGTAGAGATCGACGGGCGCCGGACCTCCGAGCGCCCATCCCTCCCGGTGCGACCTGGGGCCACGGTGACCCAGCGGCTCCCGCTCCGGGAGCGGCCGGCAGCCAACGGTGGTGGCCGCGCGCCGGATCCTGCCCAGGGGAGCGCCCCCAGCGGAGCGGAGATGGCGGCGATGTTTGACTACGAGCTTCCCGCGGGCTGGGAGGAGCTGCCGCCGACTCAGTTCAGGATCATCAACCTGCAGGTCCCCGCGGAGCCTCAGCCGGCGCAGGTCTCGCTGACCATGCTGATGGGCGACGGAGGCGGCGTCCGCGCGAACATCGATCGTTGGCGTCGGCAAGTCGGGCTCGCTCCCATGAGTGATGAGGAGTTCAACGGGCTCGAGGAGCGGACCATGTTCGACCAGCCCGCGACCTACGTCGAGCTGGAGGGGAGCTACGAGGGCATGGACGGGACTCGTATCACGAACGCGGGTCTCTTCGGCGCGGTCTTCGCCCGGGGGCAGTCGGCCCTGTTCGTCAAGATGACGGGCCCGTCGGAGCTGCTGGGGTCCCAGCGACCTGCGTTCCACAGCTTCCTCGATAGCTTGGCCCTGGCCGATCCGTCCCGCGCAGCTTCAGGCCCCGGGGCCGCCCAAGGCGCCGGCGGCAGCGCCGATGCGCCGCCGTCCTCTCTGACCTGGGCCACGCCCTATGGCTGGACGGAGGAGGCCGCCACCAGCTCGTTCCGAGAGGTGACCTTCCGCAAGGGTCCGGTGGAGATGTACATCTCCATGGCCCGGGGCGGGGTGCTCGCCAACATCAACCGCTGGGCTGGCCAGCTCGGTCTCGAGTCCCTGGATCAGGCCGGCGTGGATGCCCTCGAGCGGACCCCGATGATGGGGATGACCGCGACGGTCTTCGAGGGTGTCGGCGCCCTGCAGGGAATGCGCGACCCGGCGCCCAAGCCGGACCAGCGGATGCTCGCCGCGATCGTGGAGAACGCCGGTGTCATCGTGACCCTCAAGGCCACCGGGCCCAGCGGTGACGTGGCCGCGATCCGGGACGATTTCCTGAGCCTCGCGGGCTCCATCGGCGCACGCTGACTCGGACGAATTCCATGGCGAAGAAACCCACGACCCTGATCGGCAAGATCATCTCCCCGCTCGGGTCCTTCTGGCTCGCGGTGGCGCTCCTTGTGAACCTCTTCTTGTTGACCTGGCTCGGGACCCTCGAGCAGGTCGAGAAGGGGATCCACCAGGTACAAGAGGAGTACTTCGAGTCCTGGGTGGTCCTCGCCAAGGCCGGGAAGCTGCGACTGCTGCTGCCGGGCGGCTACATCACCATGGGGCTCTTCACCCTCAACCTCCTCGTGGGAGGGATGGTGCGTATCCGCAAGTCTCGGCGGACGGTGGGGGTCATCATCGCCCACGTGGGCATCGCGCTCATGATGCTCGGCGGGCTGGTGGAGCACGCCACCAGTATCTACGGCCGGATCGCGCTCAAGGAGGGGGAGCAGGGCTCGAACTTCGAGGAGTATTCTGGCTGGGAGCTCGTCCTCTGGGAGGCCTCCCAGACGCGAGACGTCCAGGAGTTCACCCTCTCCGAGGACAAGCTCGAGGGTCTCGATGGGGGCACCCAGCGCGTCCTCGAGAGCGGGGACCTGCCCTTCCGAATCGTCGCGACGCGCTACATGCGTAACTCGCTCCCGACCTCTATTTCGAGGATCAAGCCCGGCGACGAGATGGACGCGCCGGACTATGACGGCTTCTTCCTCGCCGAGCAGCGCCGCAGCAAGGAGGCCGAGGCCGATGTGCCCGGGCTCTACCTCCGCGCCGAGACGCTGAACGGGCGGACCGTGGCCGAGTCCTTCATCTTCGGGCGGGACAAGCACCCGCTCACGTTCGAGGCGGGAGGCAAGAGCTGGGCGGTGACCCTCAGGCACCGGCGCCACTCGATGCCGTTCAGCCTGCGCCTGGAGAAGTTCACCAAGGACGACCACCCCGGGATCTCCATGGCGCGCGCGTACTCGAGCTCCGTGGTCCAGATCGACGAGGACGGCGCCGAGGTCCCGGTGCTGATCGAGATGAACAAGCCGCTCCGCTCGGACGGCCTCATCATCTACCAGGCGAGTTATGGACCCCCGGAGGGTGTCCCCGGCGAGCCCTACACGGTCCTCGCCGTCTCCCGGAACCCGAGCGACCGCATCCCGTGGATCTCCGTCGCGGTGATCGCCCTTGGGCTGATCTGGACCTTCCTCGACCGCCTCTTCCTCTTCCTGGGCAAGGAACGCCGACGCACCGCGCAGGCGGCCTCCGCTCAAGGTGACCAGCGATGATCTGCGAACACAACCGTCCTCACGTTGCCAAGGCGGCCAAGCGCTGGGCCGCCGGGGGTCCAGGCCTCATCACGGCGCTGGTCCTCCTCATCCTGGGGGTGGCTGGCGCCGCGCCTGCCGCGGCGCAGCGCAAGGTGGAGCGTGCCGAGGTGGAGGTCACGCGGACTCAGCCCTGGCCGGAGGCCGTGGTGGAGGCCTTCGGGCAGCTCCCCGTTCAGGACCGCGGCCGGGTCAAGCCGCTCTCGACGGTGGCCGGGTTCCGGATGCTGAACACCAACGGGAAGCGGAGCTTCGAGATCCCCGCCGACTCCGGGCTCCCGACGGCGCCGGAGAAGCTCACGCCGACGACCTGGTACCTGGACGCCATGTTCTTCCCCGAGCAGGCAAGGACCTACGAGTTGTTCCTCGTCGACGACAACGCCGTGCTCGAGGCCATGGGGCTGCGCTTCGAGGGGCGTAAGCGGCGGGACCGCTACTCCTACAACCAGCTGTCGGCCGGGCGCGGGAAGATGGAGGAGCTCGCCAGGGTGGCCTTCGGCAAGGAGGGCGCGGAGCGGACGCGGGTCGAGACCCAGCTCATCGCGCTCCGAGACAACATCATCCAGTACGAGGTGCTGGAGCTCACCTTCAGCGGGCTGGCTGCGCGGCTCGGTCCGGAGGCGCCCGCCGAGCTGGTCGAGATCTACCCCGAGGCCGCGGGCGGCGCGAGCGTCGGGACCCAGGTGGTCCTCGATCGCTGGTCCGAGGCCCTCGATTGGCGGCAAGCCGCCGAGGGGGCGACCCAAGGCGACGAGCGGGACCGGGCCATCGCCCCGCTGTACAACAGCATCCTCCTCCTCATCGAAACGGCGGACTACAGCCTGGCCCTGTTCCCCTCCGAGGACGGTGAGTTGGAGAAGTGGCAGACCGCGGGCGAGCTGCTCCAGCGCAAGTTGGATCCCGCGCAGCAGGACCCCAGCGCTGAGGAGCTCGCGCTCTTCTCTGCCTATGCCCAGCTCGCTGGCGTCGAGAGCGACGTCAAGGTGATCGGCCCTGCGGTCCTGGCGGCCTTCGAGGCGGGCAAGGACGCCGCCGCGGGTCGGGGCGAGTTCGAGAAGATCCCGATGGAGGTCAGCTACTACAAGTGGGACTACTTCACGAAGGCCCTCGTCTTCTTCCTGCTGGGCTTTCTGACCGTCGCCCTCTCGTGGCTGCGCCCTGGCGGCGCGCTCCTCCCGCGGTTGACCTGGTTCTTCGTGGGGGGCGGTCTGGCCTCGGCGTCAGTCGGCGTGACGGTCCGCTGCTTGCTCCTCGAGCGGCCCCCGGTGGCAACGCTCTACGAGACCATCCTCTTCATCACCTCCATCGCGGTCCTCGTGTGCCTCATCGCCGAGCGGCTCACCAAGGAGCGCGTCGCGCTGGCGCTTGGGGCGACCCTGGGGGCCGCTGGGATGTTCCTGGCCATGCGCTACGAGGCGGTCGAGGCGGCGAGCCAGGGTGACACCATGGGGGGGCTGATCGCCGTCCTCAACACGAACTTCTGGCTCGCGACGCACGTGACCACGGTGACCATGGGGTACTCGGCGGGGCTGCTGGCGGCAGCGCTCGGGCACGTGTGGTTGGTGCTGCGTCTCGGGCGCGGACTCAAGAACCGGGGCGCGGCGCTCAGCCGTGAGCAGTCCGAGTGGTTCCGCCGCTTCGGGCGCATGACCTACGGCGTCCTTTGCTTCGGCCTCCTCTTCTCCGTGATCGGGACCATCCTCGGCGGTGTCTGGGCCAACGACTCCTGGGGCCGCTTCTGGGGCTGGGACCCAAAGGAGAACGGGGCGCTGATGATCGTGCTCTACGAGCTGGTCATCCTCCACGCGCGCATGGGCGGGTACATCAAGGACTTCGGCGTGGCGGTGCTGGCGGTGATCGGCGGCTCCATCGTGGCCTTCTCCTGGTTCCACGTGAACCAGCTCGGGGTTGGGCTCCACTCCTACGGGTTCACCGAGGGCGTCCTCAGCAGCCTTTGGACCTATTACTACCTGGTGGCTGCCTTCGTGGCGGTCTCCCTGGCTGGGTGGTACCTCCTGGTTCGCCCCCGACGTAACCTCGGGGCAGCATGAGCCAAGACCCCAACACCACGGCCGCCACGAGCGGCGCCCAGATCCTCGACGGCAAGGCCACCGCAGCGGCGGTCCGCGCCGACGTCGCCTCCGGCGTGGAGGCCCTCGTCTCCGGCGGCGGCCGCCAGCCTGGGCTGACCGTGGTGCTCGTTGGGGAGGACCCTGCGAGCCAGGTCTACGTACGCTCGAAGGATCGCGCGGCCACCGAGGCCGGCTTCCGCGTGGACACCGTGCGCATGCCGGCGGACAGCGCCCAGGAGGACGTGGAGGCGACCGTGCGCAGGCTGAATGGTGAGGAGGCTGTGGACGGGATCCTCGTGCAGCTCCCCCTGCCGAGTGGGCTCGACTCGGACGCGGTCACGGAGCTCATTGATCCGGCCAAGGATGTCGATGGTCTCACCAAGGACAACATCGCCCGGCTCGTGCTCGGCCAGGACGGCCTGGTGCCGTGCACCCCGGCGGGCTGCATCGAGATCTGCGATCGTCACGGAATCTCGCTGTCGGGGAAGGACGTGGTCGTGATCGGTCGCTCCCACCTCGTTGGGAAGCCGTTCGCGCAGCTGGCCCTGGCGAGGAACGCGACGGTGACCATCTGTCACAGCCGCACGCGAGACCTGGAAGCTCACTGCCGTGCGGCTGACGTGGTCGTGGCGGCCGTCGGCGTGACCGAGCTCGTGAAGGGCTCGTGGCTCAAGGAGGGTGCTGTGGTCCTCGACGTCGGGATCAACCGCGGCGAGGACGGGAAGCTCCGCGGCGACGTGGAGTTCGAGTCCGCGCGAGAGCGCGCCGCGGCGATCACGCCTGTCCCGGGAGGCGTCGGGCCCATGACCATCGCCATGCTGCTCGCGAACACGCTCAAGACGTCCCGTCGCCGTCAGGGCTGCGCCTGACCCCACGGCTCCTCGCCCGCATCCAGGGATGACGAATTACGACGACGGGTACGGCCAGCCTCGGCCGCAAGTGTCCTTCCCACCGCTCACGCTGTGGGTGCGCCGGCTTCTGATCGCCAACGTGACGGTGTTCGTCTTCCTCGCGGTGGTCGGGCTCGGCTCACTCGACCTGCAGAACACCTTCCTGGACTTCTTCGGGCTCGACCCCGACATGTGGCAGGCGTATATCCCGGCGCTTTGGCAGCTCGGCACCTACGCTTTCTTGCACGACATGGGGGGGCTCGGTCACCTGCTCTTCAACATGCTGGTGCTGTACTTCTTCGGCACCATGCTGGAGGGGATCATCGGCGGCCGGCGCTTCATCACGCACTACATGGGAGCGGCCGTTGCCGGGGCCTCGCTTCACCTGGTCGTCGAGCTCGCCAAGGGGCAGCCCGACTACCTTCCGGCGATCGGTGCCTCGGGAGCCGTCATGGGCGTCGTGGTGGCCACCGCCACCCTGCGACCCCACACTCAGGTCCTCTTCATCTTCATCCCGGTCAAGCTGTGGGTGATGGCGGCGCTCTACGTGGCATCGGACCTCTATCCGCTCGTGCTGCAGCTCTCTGGCGCGCGGACCACAGGGAACGTGGCGCACCTCATCCACCTGGGCGGCGCCCTCTATGGCTTCCTCGGCGCTCGCTACGGCCTGATCATGAAGGATCCGATCGCGGGCTTCGAGCGCAAGCGCGCCGTGGCGGCTGCGGAGCGGAGCCTCGGCGACCGGCAGCGTCTGGACGCGCTGCTCGAGAAGATCAACCGTGAGGGCATCGGCTCCCTCAGCCGCTCCGAGAAGGTCTTCCTCAAGAAGGCCTCCGAGCGCGGTCGGCGCAGCTAGGGCCCTCTGCCCCGCGGGCCCGAGGGACGGGCCCGAGCGTCGTGGTCCTGGGGCCGCTGCGACGGCTCTGGACCCCACAGCCTTGGGCCGCGGCGTCGATGTGGCCGGATCCGTCGTTGGAGTGGCCCTCGAGGTGCAACAGCCCGAGCGTGCGCCGCTACCATAAGCGGGGCCGACGGCCCTCTCCTGAGCCCTTTGATCACGCCATGGCACGCCTCCCCATCCTCGCGCTCTTCGCTCTCCTCTGCACCTTCCTGTTCGCGGCCCCTGCGGTCGCGCAGGACAAGAACACTCAGTTCCGTCTCGAGTTCGACAAGGCCGCCAAGATCGGCTCCAAGTCGAAGATGGACAGCCTGATGAGGGGCGGGATGGATGAGGGTGTGTTCTGCATCCTCAACACCGCGATGCTCATCTCCAACGCGCCCAACGACGTGCTCTATGAGCGTTTCGAGGCGTTGAGTGGCTCGTGGACGCGGTGCTACGAGAGCAACTTCCCGTCGAAGATGGAGCGCTTCTGGGCGCAGCTCGATGCCAACCAGAAGCGCAACCGATACACCCAGAAGCAGAAGTTCGACAAGGTCAACCGCGAGCAGGCGGAGGCGAACGCGGCGAAGGACAAGAGTGCGCTCTTGCGTGTCGCCGACGAGTACGCCTCCCTCGTCAAGGGGTTCGAGGAGCTCGGCGACCAGTGGATGATGGGGCAGTGCTACATCGGGCTGGCGACCGCGCTCGAAGATACGTACCACGGCAAGAAGGCCGACCTCCGCCGCGTGGCGGCCGGCTACTCACGCTTCATCGCGATCCGAGAGGACCTCGGCGTGAAGGACCGCACCTTCAAGCAGAGCGCCCCCCGCCTGAAGTCACTGGAGGCGCTCGGGTTCGGCGGCGGAGGCGAGGCCGGCGGCTCTGGCAGCTCTGGCGGCGGTGCGGCAGCGGCTCCGGCGGGACCCAAGTCCACGGGCGAAGCGATGACCGCGAAGCTGGCCTTCGAGGCCTTCAAGGCCGTGAAGGACACGCAGCGGCCCAACTACTACCTCGACGAGCACCGTCAGATATGGCCCACGGTCGTCCTGCAGGGCAAGGGCTCCACGGGCAAGTTCCCCCGGATCTCGGACAGCCCGACCATGACCCGCGCGGCCTCCAGCAAGGTCACGATCGAGGGGGGCGGTGTCGACGACATCTGGCCCCTGCGCGGCAAGCTGGAGCCGGTGACGTTCGAGCTGGGGAGCGGGCCCTCGAAGCGCCGCTGGGCCGTCCTCTGCGACATGGGGCGTGAGGTGGACTACTACCAGGGGATCACCATGAACCTGGGGATGACCGACACCTCCCTGAGCCTCTACTTCTTGCCCGGCGGGGCGATGGAGGGCGAGGTCGCCGGTGAGAAGGTCGAGATCGTCGACGACAACTTCGACGGGATCTACGGCTCGCTCCCGCAGAGCTGGGAGCACTTCGGCATCGTCAAGGGCGCCTTTCAACCTGAGTTCGACTCGATCCGCGTCGGCGGAGCCAAGAAGGCGCAGCCCTTCTCCGAGTACGTCAACCTCGGGGGCGCAGGGTGGCACAAGCTCGAGGCCCTCAACGGCGGCGTCGAGCTCAAGGCGCAGCCCTTCGAGTTCAAGACGGGCACGGTGCAGTTGAAGCCCAAGGGGCTCAAGCCCGACTACTACGTGCTCAAGGGGATCGGCAAGGACCTCGAGAACACCTACATCGACGTCTCCGGAGGCAAGAAGGTGGAGGTCCCGATTGGCCGTTGGGAGCTCTGCTTCGGGCTGGTCCGCAAGGGCAAGAAGATGCAGATGATGAAGGCCGTCATCCTCCCGACGGAGGGCATGGGCGTCTACGACGTGCTCGAGGGCAAGAACGTCGTGGTGGAGACGGGCTCACCCTTCACCTTCGACTACGAGTACGAGGCCTCGAGCAACGGGGTGACCGTGGACGGGACCTCGGTTCGGGTGATCGGTGCCGGTGGGGAGTCCTACGAGCGCATCTACGGCGCCGTTCCGATCCCTGAGGCGGCGGTGCGAAAGCAGGGCGGCAAGCGCGCTGCGGTGACCGAGAAGCTGAAGCCGGCCCTCGATCAGGACGGCGTGCAGAAGCACGGTTGGGCAGCCCTCTGGAAGCCGCTCACCAAGGAGATTCCGGCCAAGGTCGGGGACGCAGAAGTGCAGCTGTCGGAGAAGAAGAATCGGCTCTTCGGCAAGATCACATCCGACTGGCAGTGATGATGTGCCGGCGTGCGCTCGAGTCGGCCGCACCCCGCAGACCCCTCCCTTTCCCTGAACCCATGCGCCCCGCCCCTGTTGGCGGGCTCCCGACGTGCTGGACCTGAAATTCATCGTCAACAACCCCGACGCCGTGAAGGCGGGGGCCGCCAAGAAGCACATCCCGTGCGACGTGGATGAGATCCTGAGACTCGACGCGGAGCGCAAGGAGTTGGTTGGGCAGGTCGACGAGGCCCGCTCCCGGTCCAAGGCTGCGGGCAAGACCATCGCGAGCGCGACCCCGGAGGAGCGTCCTGCGCTGGTGGAGGCGCAGGCCCAGGAGAAGGTGGCGCTGAAGGTGATGGAGGCGCGCCAGAAGGAGGTGGTCGAGGCCCTCGACGCCCTGCTGCTCTTGGTGCCGAACGTCCCCGCGGCGGCGGTCCCTGAGGGGGCGACCGATGAGGACAACCTGGAGCTCAAGCGCTGGGGGGAGCCGAGGGACTTCGGCTTCACGCCGCGCTCCCACAGCGAGCTCGGCGAGGCCCACAACTGGATCGATGTCGTGCGCGGCGCGCGCCTCTCGGGGAGCCGAAACTACGTGCTGCTCGGGGACATGTCGCTCCTCGAGCACGCGGTCATGCGCTTCGCCTTCGACTCCATGGTCGCCCGCGGCTTCACGCCCCTCTCGGTGCCGACCCTGGTGCGGAGCGAGACCATGGTGGGGACGGGTTACTTCCCGGGCGGCGAGGATCAGGCCTATCGCTGCGACGAGCGGGACGACCTCTGCCTCGTTGGGACGGCGGAGGTGCCGGTGACCGCGCTCTACCAGGACGAGATCCTCGACGGCGCCGACCTGCC
>CBFHHK010000153.1:0-5503 GCA_965655435.1 Planctomycetota bacterium
AAGAAGAAGGTCACGCGCAAGAAGAAGGCGGCCCCCAAGACCGCCTCGAAGGCGCGCTCGTCCGATGAGGATCGCGCCGAAGGTGGCGAAGGTGAGGCCAGCCCCGCCCCGCGGAAGAAGCGCGTGTCCAAGAAGGCGGTCACCCGGAAGGCCTCCGCCCAGAAGGGCTTGACCGAAGAGAGCCCGACCGACGGAGGGGCCGGAGACGGGGATGCCCCGGTGAAGGCCCCCCGGAAGAGGAGGGCGGCCGCCAAGTCGCCCGCCGCTGAGGGTCCTGCGGAATCACCTGCGGAGGCTCCCGCCAGAGCTGCCGCGGAGGCTCCCGCCGATGGCGGGGCGAAGGGCTCTTCCCCGGCCCGTGACGGCGCTGAGGACCGCGACGCGTCGTCCGACGACGGCGAGGGGCGCAAGCGCCGGACCCGGCGGGGCCGCCGCCGCCGTGGCGGCGAGGACGACGCCGGGGGGGATGCTGGTGCTGAAGCCGGGCTTCGATCCGAGGGAGCCGCAGAAAGAGCCGCAGAAGGATCCTCTGAGGAGGGCGCTGACCGTGACCGTGGCTCCGTCGGAGAGGGACGCGGGGACAGCCGCGACCGCCAGGATGGCCGCGACAGGGACAGCGAGCACCGCGATGAGGGCCAGGGCGAGCGCCCGGGCCGCCGGCGTCGCCGGCGCCGGCGGGGCAAGAAGAACTTCGAGGGCGACGGCGAGGGCCGGGCCAAGGAGGGCGGCGACGGCGCCGAGGACACCTCCGGCTCCGCGCCCCAGCGCCCCGCCCCGCCGCGGACCGGGTCCGAGGACGGTGAGGAGGGGGGCGGCCGGTCCCGTCGCCGCCGCCGCAACCGGAACAAGAACAAGGACCGCCAGGGGGACCGCCAGACGGATCGCCAGACGGATCGCCAGACGGACCGCCAGATGGGCCACACGGGGGACCGCCCCGAGGGTGACTCCGGTGGCCGCAGCGAGGCGGAGCCCGATGCGGGCCCCACCACAGGCACGGGGATGTTCATCCTCGACAAGGGCAACGTCTCGGTGCTCCGACAGAAGGAGACGGGCTACCTCTCCTCGAAGAAGGACATCTACGTCTCCAAGAAGCTCGTCCAGAAGCACAAGCTCCGCGACGGGATGATGATCACCGGGCCCGTGCGGCGCGGCTACAAGCACAAGCTGGAGCTGGATTCGGTGGAGGAGGTGGACGGCCACCCGCCCAAGCACTGGGACAAGAAGCCGACGTTCCAGAACCTCACGAGCGTCGACCCCGACTTCCACTACGCCGTGGGCGACGTGACGGACAACGTGTCCATGCGGGTGGTCGACTTGATCTCGCCCATCGGGCGCGGCCAGCGCGGCCTGCTCGTTGCGCCGCCGCGCACTGGCAAGACGACGATCATGCGTGAGTTCGCGGCGGGCATTGAGAAGGGCTACCCCGACGTGCACCTCATGGTGCTGCTCATCGACGAGCGGCCCGAGGAGGCCACCGAGTGGCGCCGCAGCGTGGAGCATGGCGAGGTCTTCGTGTCCACGGCGGACGAGACCAGCAAGCACCACATCCAGGTGGCCGAGATCGTCTGGAAGCGCGCCATGCGCATGGTGGAGATGGGGGAGGACGTGATCCTCCTGCTCGACTCGATCACGCGCCTCGCGCGCGCTTACAACAACAACGCCGGGCCCGGGAAGACCATGTCCGGCGGCCTGGACAGCCGGGCCATGGAGCGGCCCCGGAAGATCTTCGGTTCGGCGCGTAACACCGTCGAGGCGGGCAGCCTCACGATCCTCGGGACGACCCTGGTGGAGACGGGCAGCCGCCTCGATCAGCTGGTCTTCGAGGAGTTCAAGGGCACCGGCAACATGGAGCTGATGCTCAACCGCAAGCTCTCCGACCGCCGGATCTTCCCGGCCATCGACATCGAGAAGTCGGGGACGCGGAAGGAGGAGAAGCTGGTGGGGATGAAGCGCCTGAAGCAGATCCACATCCTGCGACGGGTGCTGGCTCGTATGCACTTCGCCGAGGCGGCGGAGCTCCTGATCTCGAGGCTCATGGACGTCGAGAAGACCACCGACTTCCTGGACCGATTCTCCGTCGACCCCGAGGATTGAGCCGGTAGTGCGTAGCGAGGGAGCCTTGCGCCCACGGGCGCGCGGCGAAGGACCGGGCGCGGCCCCTCCACCCCGTTGACCATGACCACACATCAGACCTCCACCGATGCCGCGCAGACCCGCGCGGCAGCCCCGGGCCCGTCCGGGGCGTCGGAGCCGCCGATGATCGTGGCGGAGGGACTCTCCAAGTCCTTCGGCCCGGTCCACGCGGTCAGGGGGGTGTCGTTCTCCGTGGCGCGGGGGGAGCTCGTCGGCTTCCTCGGCCCGAACGGCGCGGGGAAGTCCACGACCATGAAGATGCTCACGGGCTCGCTCCTGCCGGACGGCGGCCGCGCGTCCATCGCCGGGGTCCCCCTCGACGGCCGCTCCCTCGGGGCGCGCGCCGCGGTGGGCTACTTGCCGGAGCACACGCCCCTCTATCGCGAGATGCGGGTGCGCCCCTACCTCGAGTTCATCGGCGAGGTCCACGGCATGGGCGGCCGCGCGCGCCGGGAGGCCCTCGAGCGCGTGATCGCCTCCTGCGACCTCGACGGCTACGTGGGGCGCCGGATCCACACCCTCTCCAAGGGCTATCGCCAGCGCGTGGGCCTGGCCCAGGCCCTGTTCACCGACCCGGACGTGCTGGTGCTCGATGAGCCCACCAGCGGCCTGGACCCGGCCGAGATCGTCCGCATTCGTGACCTGGTGGTGGAGCTCGCGCGGTCGAAGACGATCCTGCTCTCCACCCACGTCCTCCCCGAGGTGGAGGAGGTCTGCCGGCGCGTGCTGATCATCGCCGGCGGTCAGCTGGTGGCGGACGGCCCCCTCCATGAGCTGGCCGAGGACTCGGCCGACGCCATCGTCGTGGCGGTGGACGCCGGCCCGACCCCGGCCGACGACGTCGCGTCGTCTCTCGCCGCCTGTGATGGTGCCAGCGCGGCGCGGGGGGCCTTCGATGGATCGCGGGTCCGCGTCCACGTGACCCTCGACCCGGGCGCGGAGCGCTACGCCCTCGCGGACACCCTGGCCCGTGCGATCCACGGTGCGGGGTGGTCCCTCCAAGAGCTCCGCCACGAGGTCCCGACCCTCGAGCGCGTCTTCCTCGAGCGGACTCGCCAGCTGGCGGCGGACCGGGAGGGCAGCGCCTCATGAGCTCCCGAACCCGAGCCTTCGCCGGCGTGCTCCCCTTCGCCCGTCGCGAACTCAGGAGCGCCTTCGAATCGCCGGTCGCTTACGTGGCCATCGGCCTCTTCGTGCTCGTGCTCCCCGCGCTGTTCTTCTTCCTGGGCTACCCGGTGGGGCGCACGCCGCTCCCTGGACTGTGGGAGGGCGGCCAGGCCAGCCTGATCGTGCTCTTCCACTGGCTCCCGCTCCTGCTCGCCTTCGTGGTGCCGGCGCTGAGCATGGGGGCCTGGGCGGAGGAGCGGCGCGCTGGGACCGAGGAGCTGCTGCTCACCTACCCCGTCCGCACGGGCGCCGTGGTGCTCGGCAAGTTCCTGGCGACCTGGACGCTCACCATGCTCATGGTGACCCTCGCCGTGCTGTCCGCGGCGGTGACCGTTGGGTTCCTTGGGGACCTGGACTGGAACACGGTGCTCGCCGGCCTGATCGGCGCGGCCGGGCTGTGCGCGGGCTACGCGTCCGTCGCGCTGTTCCTCTCCGCCGTGAGCTCCGAGCAGCTGGTGGCCTTCCTCCTGGGCGCCCTGGCCCTCGGGCTGCTCTGGGCCCTGCCGCTGCTCGTGAGGGTGCTCCCCGGCGCCGCCGCTGGGGCCCTCGAGGCGGCGAGCCCGACGACCCACTTCCTCGGCAGCGCTGCCCGCGGTGTGCTCGACCTCTCTGACCTCATCTACTTCGTGCTGCTCACGGCCCTCGGGCTCGTGGCCAACACCCTGGCCGTGGAGCGACGTCGATGGAGATGACCCCCGAAGCTCCGAAGAGCGCGCCGCCCCTGGCCCACGCCGGGCGCCGGGTGCTGCGGCTCAACGCGGCCCTCACCCTGGCGCTGTTGGTCCTGATCGCGGTGCTCGGCAACGTCCTCGCGTCGCGGCACCTCGCCCAGCGCGTGGACCTCAGCGCGGACCAGCTCAACGCCATCTCCGACGCCGCGCGGCGGGTGGTCGACCGCGTGGAGGACCGCCTCACGGTGCGTCTCTTCGCCAACCAAGAGGTGGCCGATGGGCGCCTCGCCCTGCGCGGGGCCAGGATCCGTGCGCAGCTCGAGGAGATCCTCAGCCTGCGCCCGGAGGTCTTTGACCTGCAGGTGCTCGATCCCTCTCGCTCCTCGGAGGCCAGGCGGCAGGCGCGCGAGGCGCGGCTGCAGCCCCAGCGCGCGGGCCGCGGCGGCCTCGGGCAGACGGGTGAGGAGGAGGTCTGGCTCGGCCTCGTGCTGGGCTACCGCGGCCGCACCGAGGTCATCGCCACGCCGGAGCCCTGGCGCTTCGAGGTGCAGATGGCCAGCGCCCTGCACGCGCTCCTGAGCGATCGGAAGATCGGCATCGGCTGGATCGGCGAGCCCTTCGAGGTGGCGCCGGACTCGGAGACCGCGGCGCTGGAGCGCTGGGAGTCGACCTTCGGGGTCATCCGGGGCGCCCTGAGCCGGCGCGCGCGTATCGCCCAGCTCCCCGGCCTCGCCACAGGCAACGCCGTCCCCGACGACGTGGACGTGATCTTCATGGTGCGCCCCGGCGCCATGCACGAGCGCGAGGTCTATGCCATCGACCAGTTCGTCCAGCGCGGCGGCCGCCTGGTCGTGTGCCTCGATGACCCGGACTACAACCTCGCCTACCCCCGGGCCGACGTGGCGCCCGAGGAGTTCGCGGGCTCGCCCCTCGCCCAGCTCCTCCGCTCCTGGGGGATCGAGGTGGCCGCGAAGCACGTGTGGGACGACGCCTGGAAGACGGACCGGATCACCCTCACCGCGGTGGGCGGTCAGCTCCGCCAGGGCGTGATCAGCGACCCGCTGGTGATCACCGTGCCGCCCGAGGGCCTCGCCGAGGACCTGCCGCCCACCCGGGGCCTCCCGGGCGTGGCGTTCGCCTGGGCCCACCCCCTGTTTCCCGAGGAGCTCGCGCCCACGCCGCCCGGCGTCCGGCGCGATGACCTCGCGTGGTCCTCGGAGGGCGCCTATCTCACCGACGTGGCGCCGCGGCTGACCACGGACCCGCGCGAACTGCGGAGCCTGCGGGCGGCGCTGCGGAACGGCCGCGCGGGCCGGCGCACCCTGGCCGCCGTGTTCAGCGGCCTGTTCCCCTCGCCCTGGGCGGGGCGGGAGGCCCCCGCGCCCCTCGACCCCCTCGGTCTTGGCCGGGCGCCCGATGAGCCGGCGTCGCTGTCGGCGGTCAACGCCTCCCAGGTGGTCGTGTTCGGCGACGCGGATTGGCTGCGGGACCCGCGCCCCGAGGGCACCTTCGTCCAGGCGGGAGGCGGCGTC
>CBFHHK010000153.1:5603-8390 GCA_965655435.1 Planctomycetota bacterium
CTGCGGGACTTCGTGGCCGAGCAGGAGCTGGCCTTGGGTCTGTTCGAGGAGGACCTCTATCCCACCGAGGCCGAGCGCATCGAAGCCAGCCGCAAGGGCGACCTCGCGCGCCGCCGCGCTCGCCGTCAGCAGTGGCTGACGATGCTCGCGCCGGCCCTCTCGGCGCTCGTGATCGTGGCCCTGTTCGGGGCGCTCTGGAACGGGCTCGCGCGACGCCGCGCCGAGCCGGGGGGGGAGGGCCAATGATCGCCTCCATCCTGCCCCTCAACCGCTGGCTCCTGGCCATCGCGCTGGCCCTCGGGGTGGCGCTCGCCGCCCTCGAAGGGGGCGGCATCGAGGAGCGCGCTGTGGAGCCGCTCTTCCCTGGCTTCGACGGCGCCCGCGCTGTCGCGCTGGAGCTGAGCTCCCCCGTGGACGAGGTCCACCCCGCGGTCCACATCCGCAGGACCGAGGTGGGGGAGCCGTGGCTCATCGACGAGCTGTTCGGCGCCGAGGCCTCACCGGTCCTCCTGGACCTGTTCCTCTCCCGGGTGGGGGCCATGAGCAACCTCGACCTCGTGAGCGAGGACCCCGGCCGGATCGGGGAGTACGAGCTCGGTGAGGACGTGGCGACGCGGGTGATCGTGCGCGGGGCCGCCCCCGTGCCGGAGGAGGGCGCGCCGGCCACGGACGCCGCCCCGGTCACCATGGTGGACTTCTACGTGGCCACCGCCTCCCCGACCGCGGCCTTCGTTCGCAGGGCCGGTGAGGCCCAGGTGTTCCGCATCCCGCGGCTCCGCGTGCCTCCCACGCAGGCCTTCTCCTGGTTCGGTCGCGCGTCCCTGGTGCCCTTCGAGAGCGTCCAGGTGCGGCGGGTGGCGGCGTCGGGGGAAGCCGTCGGCGGCGAGCGTGTCCTCGAGCAGACCATGGAGCGCTTCGGCAGCTTCAAGAGCGGGGCCGGCGTCGAGGTCTCCAGCCAGCGGGCGCTCGATGTCCTCCAGCGGCTGCGGGCTCTGTTCCCCGTCGGAGTGGAGGGCAAGCGCGGGCCCGAGGACTTCCCCGGTGACGGTGCGGCCTTCGAGGTGACCGTGGAGCAGGTCACCGGCGGGGAGCTGCGGCTGGCCTTCTTCGAGGATGAGCGAGACGGGAGGACGCGCTGGCTCGTCCGGCGCTCCGCCGATCGCCTGATCCTCGAGTGCGACCCGACCGTGACCGGAGGCCTCGTGGAGGCGCTCCGAGCGCTCCCCGAGTGAGGCCGGCTGGGGCCTTCCCGATCGTCGGCTCAGCGGCCGACGCGGGGTTGGGCTCCTTGACCGGCGCTGAGACCTGCTCCTGGGCCGGCTCCTTGAAGGGCCCTGCGTTCGACTCTGCGGCCGACTCTGCGTCCGAATCTTCGGCCGACGCTTCGGCCGGCCCTGTGACCACTCTGTGGCCGGCTCCCTGACCGATCCGTGCCCGGCCGAGGCCCGCCCTGCGGGCCTTCTAGCAGTCCGCTGGGGGACCTGCAGAGAGGGTGCCCGAGGCGGCCGCGGCAGGGCGGCGGTCCGGGTCCCCGCACCTCGTCCGCGGAGCCGCTGACCGTATCCGGGCAGCGCACCCCTCCAGCGTTCCCTGTGCACAGCGTTCCCGATGCAGAGCGCACCCAGCCCGTAGGAGACCGAGTCCCTGTAACGCTGGGTCCCCGTAACGCTGGGTCCCCGTAACGCTGAGTCCCCGTAACGCTGAGTCCCCGTAACACTGGGTCCCCAGGGCGCCGGATCCACGCACCGGATCCACGCACCGAATCCGCGCACCAAGGCCCTCCCCCGCAGGTGTCCCCGCAGACCCCTTGGATCGTGGCTCAACAGGCCGTTGGCTGGCTGCTGGCGCGAAACTCGGCGGGCGGCTTGGGGGGGACAGGGCTGCCCTCCGCCGTCGGCCCGTCCGTCGTCTGGCCTGCCGCGTCAGAGCGGCGCCCGGAGCCTTCGCGGGGGACCCCCTCGCCGGCCCCTCGCCGGCTCATCCCAAACCCACGGCAGGTCGGGGCCCGGATATAGGCCCCCTGCGTGGTTCGGGGGGGCGGCGAGCGGTAACCTCTCGTCCGTTATGGCCATTGACTTCGAGCAGGAGTACGGCGTCAACGCCGGGTACGTCCAGGAACTCTTTGACGGCTGGCGGAGCGATCCGGCGGGCGTCGAGGAGAGCTGGCGCAAGATCTTCGAACGCCTCTCTGCGGAGGGGATGGGAGGGACCGCCTCCTCAGGCGCCCCAGCGAGCGGTGCCTCAGCCAGCGGGACCGCCGGTGCGGGGGGCTCTTCCGCGCTGGCCGCGGCCGACGGCCCGGACCTGTCGGACGACCCCGAGATGGAGCTGCTCGTCGGCATCGCCGGCAAGATCGCCACCAACATGGAGGCGAGCCTCGACCTGCCCGTGGCCACCTCGGTGCGGAACATGTCCGCCAAGGTCCTCGGGGAGAACCGCTCGATCATCAACGAGCACATGCTGGTCCGCGCGATCGGCAAGTCGTCCTACACCCACCTGTTCGCCTTCGCCCTGGCGCGCGCGCTGGGCGAGATGCCGCGGGTGCAGGCCTCCTACGTGGAGTCCGGCGGCAAGCGCTACCGCCGCGTACCCGAGCACGTGAACCTCGGCATCGCCATCGACGTGCCGGGTCCCAAGGGCCGCATGCTCGTGGTGCCCAGCATCAAGGCCGCCGAGACCCTCGACTTCGCCGAGTTCTACGGCGCCTTCCAGGACCTCGTGGACCGCGGCCGCGTGGGCAAGCTCACCGCCGGCGACTTCGCGGGCACCACCTGCACCCTGACCAAC
>CBFHHK010000153.1:8489-11420 GCA_965655435.1 Planctomycetota bacterium
CCCGGGGGCTTCGGCACCGCCATGAGCGTGCCGCGCCTCATGCCTGGCCAGGGGGTCATCATCGCCACCGGCTCCATCGGGATCCCGCCGGAGCTCGCGGGCATGTCCAAGGGGGCTCTGGCGGAGAACGCCATCGGCCCGGTCATGACCATGACCAGCACCTACGACCACCGGGTGATCCAGGGGGCCGAGTCCGGGCTCCTGCTCAAGCGGGTGGACGAGCTGCTGCACGGCGCCGACGGCTTCTACGACGACATCTTCATGGCCCTGCGGGTGCCCTGGCAGCCCGCGCGCTCCGGGGAAGACCTGCGCCCCACGGGCGGCGCGGACCACGCGGAGATGCAGACCAAGGTCTGGACCCTGATCCAGGCCTACCGCACCCGCGGCGGCCAGCTCGCGGACCTCGATCCGCTCGGCTACCAGCCGGAGCTGCTCGAGTCCCTGGACCCCAGCTCCTACGGGCTGTCCCTGTGGGACCTCGACCGCACGTTCCTGTGCGGCGGGATGAACGGCAGGACGTCCATGACCCTGCGGGAGATCCTGCGCACCCTGCGCCGGGCCTACTGCCGCCGCTGGACGAGCGAGGTCGGCCACATCACCGACCGCGACCGCAAGCTCTGGCTGCGCGAGCGGGTCGAGAACGACGATCACTTCGTCGAGTTCGACACCGAGGAGCGCAACCACATCCTGCGCCGGCTCAACCGCGCCGAGAACTTCGAGCGCTTCCTCGCGAACACCTACGTGGGCAACAAGCGCTTCTCCCTGGAGGGCGGCGACACCATGATCCCCGCCCTGGCGGAGGTCATCGAGCGCGCCGCGACCAAGGGCGTCGAGAAGGTCGTCATCGGCATGGCCCACCGGGGCCGGCTGAACGTCCTCGCCAACCTCATGGGCAAGTCCCACGAGCAGATCTTCCGGGAGTTCGAGGGCGGGCTTCTGCCCCTCTCCACGGAGGGCTCGGGCGACGTGAAGTACCACCTGGGTCAGGTGGGCATCTTCCGCACCCGCGACGGCAAGGAGGTCGAGGTCTCCCTGTCCGCCAACCCCAGCCATCTCGAGGCGGTGGACCCGGTGGTGTGCGGCATGACCCGCGCCTACCAGGACGCCATGGGGGACGGGGACCGGCGCAAGGTGCTGGCCGTGTTGATCCACGGCGACGCGGCCTTCTCTGGACAGGGTGTCGTGACCGAGACGCTCAACATGAGCGAGCTGCGCGCCTTCAGCAACGGCGGCACGGTCCACCTGATCATCAACAACCAGATCGGCTTCACCGCCGGCCCGCGGGACCTGCGCTCGACGCACTACTGCTCCGACGCGGCCAAGGCCATCGAGGCCCCGGTCATGCACGCCAACGGGGACTTCCCCGAGTCCGTGCTGCGCGCCTGCCGCCTGGCGGTGGACTACCAGCGCGAGTTCGGCGCCGACGCGGTGATCGACATGGTCTGCTACCGCCGCTGGGGCCACAACGAGGGCGACGAGCCCGCGTACACCCAGCCCGCGCTCTACAGCCGCATCGCCGCGCACCCCACGGTGTGTGAGATCTACAGCGACCTCCTGGTGCGCCGCGGCGCTCTGACCCGGGAGGAGGCGGACCTGATCAGCTCCGAGGCCGAGGACGAGCTCCGCACGGCCCTCGCCAAGCACAAGGCCAGCGCCACCGAGGAGCTGCCCTTCGAGGAGATCGTGGACGTGGAGCTGGACGACCCGCGGGACTACGCGGTGACGCCCTCCCCGGAGACCGCGGTGCCCGCCGAGGACCTGGTCCAGTTCATCGACGACCTGAACATGATCCCGGAAGGGTTCGTGGTGCACCCCAACCTCCTGCGGCAGCTCCGCCGCCGGGAGCGCATGGTGCGGGGCGAGCTCAACGTGGACTGGGGCTGCGCCGAGGCGCTGGCCTTCGCCACCCTGCTGCGCGAGGGGGTCCCCATCCGCCTCGAGGGCCAGGACTCCGGCCGCGGCACTTTCAGCCACCGCCACGCGGTCATTCGCGACCAGGCCACCGAGGAGGAGCACGTGCCCCTGCGCGCCCTCTCCGAGGCGAGCGGCAGCTTCGAGGCCTGGGACTCCCTGCTCAGCGAGGAGGCGGCGCTCGCCTTCGAGTACGGCTACGGCCTCGCGCGGCCTGAGTCCCTCGTCCTGTGGGAGGCCCAGTTCGGCGACTTCGCCAACGGCGCTCAGATCCCGATCGACCAGTTCCTGGTGTCCGGCGAGGCCAAGTGGCGTCAGCTCTCCGGGCTCGTGATGCTCCTGCCCCACGGCTACGACGGCCAGGGCCCCGAGCACTCCTCGGCGCGCCTCGAGCGCTTCCTGCAGGCTTGCAGCGGCGGGAACATCACGGTGGTGAACTGCTCCACCTCGGCGCAGATCTTCCACCTCATGCGCCGGCAGGGCCAGGCGGAGTCCAAGCGCCCGCTGATCGTGATGACGCCCAAGAGCTTCCTGCGCGACAAGCGCGCGGCGAGCCCCATCGAGGACCTCGCCAAGGGCGGCTTCCAGGAGGTCATCGGCGACCGCACGGCTGAGGCCGCGAAGGTCAAGCGCCTGGTGCTCTGCTCCGGCAAGATCGGTCACGAGCTCGTCACGGCCCGCACCGAGGCGGAGCGCGACGACATCGCCATCTGCCGGGTCGAGCAGCTCTACCCGTTCCCCAAGGATCAGGTCCTGGCCCAGATCGGCCGCTACCCGAACCTGGAGCACGTGATCTGGACCCAGGAGGAGCCCCGCAACATGGGCGCCTGGTCCTTCATCCTCCAGCGCTTCCACGACCTCGGCCGCCCGGACATCAAGTACGCGGGCCGCGCCGAGTCCGCCAGCCCGGCCACCGGCTCCTACAGCCGCCACAGCGCCGAGCAGGCCTTCCTCATCAAGATGGCCTTCGGCGACGTCCAGCCCGCCACCAGCCTCGAGAGCTGACAGGACCCGGCCCGC
>CBFHHK010000154.1:0-11370 GCA_965655435.1 Planctomycetota bacterium
GACGACGCTCGGGCTGCGCTGGTTCGCTGCGCAGAGATGGGGGCCCAGTTGGCGGCGGAGGACGGGCCGCCCATGGCGGGCGTCAGTGACCCGCTCCCCGAGGCGCCCTCGGGGAGGCTGAGCGAGGACCGGATCGCGGCGCTGCGAGACTTCCTCGAGGCGAACCTACGCCTGAAGAAGTGGGCCGGGGATCGCGCGGAGGTGGCGCCAGCGCTGGCGGCGCTGATGTCGGCCTCTCCCGAGACCTCCGCGCTCGTGGAGCGCATCGACCGGATCGTGGACGGGCGCGGCCGCGTGCGCGTCGAGGCGTCGGGGCGGCTCACCAACCTGCGCGATGCCATGTCCTCGGCGAGCGCGCGGATCGACAGCCAGCTGAGGGCCGTGATGGCACGCGGAGATGTCCGCGCGTCCCTGAGCGACGGCGGCGTCCACCGGCGCGCCGGGCGCCCCGTGCTGGCGGTGAAGGCCAAGATGTCAGGGCGCGTCAAGGGGCTCGTGCACGACCGGTCGCAGACCGGCGAGTCCGTCTTTATCGAGCCTCAGGAGGTGGTGGAGCTGGGGAACCGGCTGGCCGAGGCTCGCGCGGACGAGCGCCGGGAGGTGGAGCGCATCCTGGTGGAACTGTCCCGCGATGTGCTGGCCGCGAGCTCGGTGATCGACGGGGCGTCCCAGCGCGTCGGGCAGCTGGAGGTCGCGCTCGCGAGCGCCCAATGGGCCGCGTCCGTGGGGGCCCGGCCCGCCCTGTTGCCCGGTGAGGAGGGCGCCTCGGAGGGCCTCCTCCTGAGAGAGGCGCGGCACCCGCTGCTGATCGCCCAGGTCGAGCGGGGCGCGCTCGATGAGGTCGTCCCCATCGACCTGCGGCTCGGGGTGGACTTCGACATGCTGCTCATCACCGGCCCGAACACCGGCGGCAAGACGCTGGCGCTGAAGACCGCTGGGCTCTTCGCGCTCATGTCGCGCGTCGGGTTGCCGGTCCCCGCGGAGGACGGGACGACCATCCCTCTGTACGACGGCATCGCCGCGGACATCGGCGACGAGCAGGAGATCCGGCAGAACCTCTCCACCTTCGCGTCGCACCTCGTCCGGGTCTCCGACGCCCTGCAGCGCGCGACCCCGGACACGCTGGTCCTGCTGGACGAGCTCGGGGGGGGGACCGACCCGGACGAGGGCGGCGCGTTGGGCACCGCCGTGCTCGAGCGGCTCCTGACCGCGCGGGTGCCCACGCTCGTCTCCACTCACATCGGCAAGCTCAAGGAGTTCGCCTATCGGCACGCCCGGGCGGAGAACGCCTGCGCAGAGTTCGATCACGAGACCCTCGCGCCGCGCTACCGGTTGATGCTCGGCACCCCTGGCGAGTCGTGCGCCCTCGTCATCGCTCGGCGCATCGGCCTCTCCGAGTCTGTGGTCGAGGTGGCCAAGGAGCGATTGGAGCGGCGCGAAGGGGAGCTCGAGGACCTCATGAGCGACGTGCGCTCGGCGCGCATGGCGGCGGAGGAGACGCGGCTCGGCGCCGAGGCGGAGCTGGCGCGAGCCCGGGAGCGGAGCCGGGTGGTGGACGAGCGTGAGGCCGTGCTCGAGCGACGCATCGACCAGCTGGAGCGCGAGGCGCAGAAGGGGATCGAGGAGCGCGTCCGAGACGCAGCCCGGACGCTGGAGCGCGGCCGGCGGCTGCTGGACCAGCTCCCGCCGGACACCCGAAGGGAGATGGAGGAGACGCTCGACCAACTGGAGGCCGAGCTCACCGGAGCATCGCTCACGGAGCGCCGAGAGGCCTTCATCGCGGGGCTTGGCAAGGGCTCGCTGGTGTACCTGCCGCGCTACCGACAGCGGGTCCTCGTGCACAAGATCGACAGAGAACGGCGGCAGGTGGTCGCGAAGCTCGGGTCCATGAAGGTGAAGGTGTCCTTCGACGAGGTCACCCCCTACGAGAGCCTCTGACGCCCTCGAGCAGCGGCCAACGCACCCGAGCTGAGCCCCGCTGAGGAGCCCGCCGCTGAGAAGCCCGCCGCTGAGGGGCGCAGCCGCTCGAGGCGGGCGGTGCTCGAAACCTCCTCTGGTGGGGGCCAGCGCCGGAGGCGCCGTGGCTGCGTCGGGCCGTGGCCACGCGAGGCGAGAGCCAAGCCAAGCCAGGCCTGGGGGCGGGTGGCAGGGGGGCTCAAGGTGGCGGAGGCCGGCTCCGTTCGACCCTGAACGGGGCTGCCCGCCGGTGGACAGGACGCTGTGGCGGCTTCGGTCGGTAGGGGGAGGCGGGCGGCGTTACATTAGGGGCCATGCTTGCCTTGCTGCTGGCCCTCGCCGTCGGAGACGGCTTCGATGATGCCGCGCGTCCGTTCCTCGAGGCGCATTGCATTCGCTGCCACGGAGGTGCGTCGACCCAGGGGGACCTGGACCTCGCCGCCGCTGACGCGGGCGCGTTGGCTCGAAGCCCCGAGGAGTGGGACTGGCTCCTCGAGCGTGTCGAGCTCGAGGAGATGCCGCCGGCGGGTGAAGCGGCGCCCACGGCGGAGGAGCGAGAGCGCTTCAGCGCCTGGTTGCGGGGTCAGCTGGGCAGCACGGGCGGCGGGGTGGACCCGCTCCCTGCCGTGCCGCTGCGGCGGCTGACGGTGGCCGAATACGCGGCGGCTGCCAGGGACCTGTTGGACGTCTCCATCGACGCGCGGCGCTACCTTCCCGAGGACGTGGTGGGACATGGCTTTGACCACGTCTCCGCGGCGCAGTCTCTCTCCGACCTTGACTTCAGGCGCTACCTCGAGGCGGCGGAAGCCGTCGCAGACCGGGCGCTCGCGGCCGACGAGCCCGGACCGCCGCGGGTCCGACGGTATGGACCGTCGGACCTGACCGGAGGCGCTCCGCGGGGGCGGGCCTATTGGCTCCACACCCGCGGGGTCGGTGGTGCACGTGCGTCGCTCCCAAGGGCGGGGGAGTACCTCATCCGCGCGCGAGTTTGGGGGCAGCAGGCCGGCGATGAGGCCTGCGAGATCCGGCTCGTCCTCGGGGACCGTGGCCGAGGGCGCGTGGAGCAGGCGCCGGCTGCGCGGGCCGAGGACGCCGAGATCTTCGAGGCCAGGCTCCACGCCGAGGCCGGGGGCGACGTCCTCGCGGGGGTTGAGTTTCGCAACGACTTCTATCGCCCGGCGAAGGACGGCAAGCGCGGGGCGGACCGGAACCTCGCCATTGAATGGGTCGAGGTGGTCGGGCCGCTGGACCAGGGCCGACCGACCGACCTCTGGACGCGCTGCTCCGAGGTCCTCGCCAAAGCCGAGAGCGCCGATGTGGCCCTGGCCTCGCTCGTGGCCTCCATGGCGGCCACCACCTGGAGGGTCGGAGCGGTGAGCGTCGAGGACGCCAGGCGACTCCTGGATCTCTCCGATCCGACGGACGAGCCTCGCGCCCGGCTACGCTCGGCGCTGGTCGGGATGCTCGTGAGCCCCCGCTTCCTGTTCAAGCCAGAGGTCGGGGCAGGGGCGCTGGATGCGCGACGGAGTCGACGCCTCAGCGGGCACGAGATGGCCACACGGCTCGCGGGATTCGTGTGGGGCGGGGTGCCGGACCGTGAGCTGCTCGAGCTGGCGCGGAGCGGGGCGCTGGACACCCCGGACGGGGTCCTCGTGGCGGCCGAGGCGATGCTCGAGGACGCGCGGGCGGACGCCTTCGTGCGCGCCTTCGGGGAGCAGTGGCTCCAGCTGCGGGTCCTCGCGACCAAGCGCCCGGACCGGCGCGCGTTCCCCGGATTCTCGACCCGGCTCATTCGCTCCATGGCCGAGGAGACGGCCCGCGTCCTGCTGCGGTCCTTCAGGGAGGAGCGCAGCCTCTGGGAGCTGATCGACGGGACCGAGACGGTCGTGGATACGCGACTCGCGAAGCTCTACGGGCTGGACCGCGAGGATCGGCTCGAGAGCCTCGGGGACGGGTGGTACCTGTCCGATCTCTCCCGCACCGAGCGTCGGGGGCTGCTCGGACACGCGAGCGTGCTCTTCGCCACCAGCGAGTCCACACGTACGTCGCCGGTGAAGCGCGGGAAGTGGGTCCTGGATGTTCTCCTCGGCAGCGCGCCGCCGCCGCCCCCTCCCGGGGTGGACGGGCTCGGGGAGGCCGCCGCAGGCGAGGAGGGGCTCAGCTTCCGGGAGCGCTTTGCTCGCCACCGGGCGGACCCCAACTGCGCCGCCTGTCACGCGCGGATGGACCCCCTGGGCTTCGGGTTGGAGGCCTACACCGCGATCGGCGCGCTGCGGGCCCCGGAGGACCCCCTGCGGCTTGACTCCTCCGGCGAGCTCCCGGACGGCCGAGCCTTCACCGGGCCCGCCGAGCTGGCGGCGGTGCTGCGCGCCGAGGACCGCTTCCTGGAGGCCTTCGTTGAGCGCATGTCGGTCTACGGGCTCGGTCGAGCGCTCCACCGCGCTGATCGAGCCACTGTCGCGGAGATCATCCAGGGACTGGATCCTGGACGGCCCACGATGAAGGCTGTCATCCTGGGGGTCGTCGCGTCCGACGAGTTCCAGCGCATCAGCGCGGTGCCAGAGGAGGTCGATCATGAGTGAGCCGAGAACAGACCGCTCCATCGAGGAGCTGGCGGGAGCGGGGCCGCGGGTCTCCCGGTCGCGCTTGCCTCGTCGGGCCGTGCTCCGGGGCGCGGGCACCCTGGTCGCCTTGCCCTGGCTCGAGGCCATGGCGAGCGCGGGCGCGCCGTCTCAGCCGACGCCGCGCCCCCGACGCCTCGTGTACGTCTATGCACCGAACGGGGTCCACGTGGGGCAGTGGCGCTTGCCCGTGGGGAAGGGCGGCCGTGACCGCGCCGGCAGCTCGACGCCCCTGGCAGAGCTCCCGCCCCTGCTCGCCCCCTTGGAGGAGGTCCGCGGCAACCTGCTCCTGCTGCGCGGGCTCACCCAGGACAAGGCGCGCGCCAACGGCGATGGGCCCGGTGACCACGCGCGCGCCGCGGCGGCGTACCTCACAGGGATCCAGCCGCTCAAGACCGAGGGGCAGGTCCGCCTCGGCGAGTCAGCAGATCAGCGCGCCGCGCGCCTGATCGGCGGGCGGACCCGGGTCCGCGCCCTCGCCCTCGGGCTCGAGGCCGGCCGACAGTCAGGGCAGTGCGACTCCGGCTACGCGTGCGCGTACTCCGGCCATATCTCGTGGCAGTCGGCGACGACGCCAGCGGCCAAGGAGAGCGACCCGCAGCGTGTGTTCGACCGCCTCTTCCGTGGGGGCGACCCCGGTCGGAGCGCGGAGGCGCGCGAGCGACGCGCCAACGAGCGACGTAGCGTGCTCGACTTCGTCCGCGAGGAGTCTCGCCGCCTCGAGCGGCGGCTCAGCGCAGCCGATCGCGCCCGGGTCGATGAGTACGAGACGGGCCTGCGCGAGCTCGAGCGTCAGCTCTCCTTCGATGGTGCCGCGCACGTGGGCGACGTGCCGGACAGCGCGCGGCCCGAGCGAGGGCGGCCGGGCTTCGCAGAGCAGGCGGACCTCATGGGTTCCTTGATCCGCCTCGCCTTCGAGACCGATGTCACCCGCATCGCCACGCTCATGCTCGGTAACGAGGGCAGCTCGAGGCGGTACCCCGAGGTCGGGGCGCGCGAGGGGCACCACGCCCTGAGCCACCACAAGGGGGACCCGGAGAAGCTCGAGCAGATCGCGGCGATCAACCGCCTTCACATGGGGGCCTTCGCGCGCCTTGTCGTCGGGCTGGAGCGAGCCAAGGACGGCGGTGGGTCCCTGCTGGACCACTCGACGGTCGTCTTTGGGAGCGGCATCGCGGACGGGAACCGCCACGATCACCACGACCTCCCGGTGGCCGTGGTGGCCGGCGAGGGGACCGGCCTCCGGGGTGGGCGCGCCCTCTCCTACGGGCGCAATACGCCCCTGAACAACCTGCACCTCGCCCTGCTGGAGCGCCTGGGTGTGGAGGTCTCGCCTCTGGGGGACAGCACAGGAGTCCTGCCGCTCTCCTGAGCGGTCTGGTTCGCAGGAGCCGCGAATGGCTCAAGCCGGCCGCCAGGAGGGCCGAAGAATTCGGGTGAGGGACCCACCGCGCAGGCGCTGGGTCCGTTCGTCATGATCCAGAACGCCGGCGGCCCCTTCTCCCATGAGCCCGATCCGTTGCTCGCGCCAGCGGGTGACGCGGACGGTCACGGCCCCAGCCTGGACTCACTGCCGGAGCTGGACACCGTGCTCGTCCTCGGGGGCGGCGCGATGCGCGGGATGGCGCACATCGGCGTGCTCCGAGCCCTCGACGACCTGGGGATCAGCGTGGACGCCATCGTCGGCACGAGTATCGGCTCGCTGATCGGCGCCCTCTATGCCAGCTCCATGAGCCCCGACGAGATGGGAGAGGTGCTCCCTGGGCTCGCCAAGGACGACTACTTCCGGCTCAACTTCGCCAAGTTCCTCAGCCGCGGGATCCGAGCCCCGAGCATGTACAGCGGCGAGACCTTCAGGAAGAGCCTCGAGCGGCTGATCCCCTCGCGGAACTTTGACGAGCTGAACCTGCCGTTCTTCTGCAACTCGGTCTGCCTGGAGACCGGCGGCCCCGTCTTCTTCGGGACGCGTGGCTTCCGCGATATCCCGCTGATTCAGGCGATCTATGGCTCCTGTGCTCTCCCGGGCGTCTTCGAGCCCCTGTCGTGGAAGGGCCGCCACTTCATGGATGGCGGCATCACCGACGCCCTCCCCCTGCGGTTCGCGAAGCTCCTCAAGCCGCGCCGTATCATCGCCATCGACCTCACCGTCAAGCCGAGTCACAAGGTGCCGAACTACCGCTCCCATGCGGTCTCGACGCTCTTCCGGGCCTTCGACATCGTTGAGAACGTGATCATGGAGCACTCCCTCCATGGCCAGGTCTCGGACGAGGTGTGCCTGGTGCAACCGAAGATCCGGGACATGGACCGCTTCGACTTTGACCGGGTTCATGAGCTCGTCGAGGCCGGGTATCGGGAGGCGATCCGCGCGGTCTCTTCTCATCCGACCACCCGCGGGCTGGTGCGGAGCGACGTCCCGGACGGGGTCGCCTGCCCGGTGACAGCGCATGAGTACGTGAGCCTCCGCCTGGATCCGGCGGCGTGCATCGGCTGTGGCGTCTGCGAGATGACCTGTGCGACCGGCGGCTTCGAGGCCCGCGGCGACACGGCCGTCGTCAAGAAGCCCTTCAATTACGACTGCACGCGTGACCAGTCGTGCGTCCGGGCGTGTCCCACGGGCGCCATCCGGCTCGGGAACCTCTGACGCGACCCGCGCTGTGTCCGCCGCCAGCTGACGGGCTCCTTGGTCCCACGCCCTCGGCGGCGCTCGCCGTCACCCTCGTGGGGGCCTCTGGTTGGCCGCGAGGAGGTTAGGTGGAAGTCCGCAAGGAAAGATCTTCCCGGTTCACCGCGCCCGGCCAGCTCGGAGCCCGACTCGAGTTCGCGAGCGCTCGCCAAGTTCTGCTCAAGGTCCGCCCCGTGAATGGCTCGATAGGGGACCAGGGACGGCGCGCTCTCTGTCAGCAGCTGTCCACACCCACCAAGTGTCTCGTTTCCCCGCTCGCGTCCGTCCTGTGGCGCTCAAGACCGTGAATTTCCTCAGCACGCCTGCCGCCGCCGTAGCGGTACTGTTCAACAAGGTCCGTCTCGCGCTCCTCGCCATCGCCGTCGTCGCGGTGCCTGCTTGCTCGTCTTCGAGTGATCCGGGCGCTGTGACACCGACTGGCCTGGTGCAGAACCTCACCCAGGATCCCGCCGGGCAAACCATCGTGACCGTCCTGCAGGGGCTCTCGGGCACCATCGCCCCGGCCTCCGTGGAGGCCTCGGGTGGCCAGACGGTGACGAGCATCACGCAGACCGGACCCACCTTCGTCATCGCCTTCGATGGCGTCGTCTCTCCGGATCATCAGGTCCGCTTCGTCGGCGTCTCCGGCGTCAGCGACGAGTGGCGTTCGGTCACGTCGAGTGACTCGAGGGACCCGCTGTTCGCGATCACGGGGGCGACTCAGGACACTTCTGACCTCGTGCTCGGCGGTGACACGGTCACCGTTCAGTTCTACTCCGGACCGCGAGTCCTCCAGGCAGAGGCCGAGGACCTCGCCAACTGGTCGCTCTCCGTTGAGGGGACGACGCTCGACCTGGTGGGGACGACCATCAGCCTCGACGACGCCACGCAGATCGCGACGCTCACGCTGGGACGCTTCGCCAACCTCCACGCGTCCTTCACCCTCAGCTGCAACGTTGGTACCGTCGCCGCGACGTCCGTGGCAACCTTCGCGCTGACGGGAGCCGCCACCGGAGACACGGCGGTGCCCGCCGTCTCGACCGTGACCCAGGATCTCGCCACGGTCACCCTTGGCGATGAGTTCGGTCGCGTTCTCGTCTTCGACTTCGACGAGCCGATCAGCCCCGTCTTCGGCGCGCTCCCCGCCAACTTCACCGTCGTGGATCACCCCAGCGCCCAGGGGCTGACGATGCCGACGAGCGTGGACTTCGAGGCCGGTGACGACTCACAGCTCCGCGTCACCTTCAGCCGGCCCGTGGTACCCAACCTGGACCAGATCGACATCGCCGGCCTGGTCGACGCCCACGGCAACCTGATTGCCCCCGTGACGGCCCCGATCGTCGCAGGGAGCACCTCGGTGAACGCGTTCACCACCGTGACCTTCGAGACCGTCGAGGGGGCGGGCAACGACCGGGTGGTCGCGAGCACGTCGCAGGCGCTTGACCCTGACACCGCGGCCAACGCGCTGCGCTGGACGCTCACCGTCGGGGGCGTCGGCGCCGTCGACCTGACGACTCAGACGCTCGGCTACGACCTGCTGACCCGTACCCTGACCATCGACCTCGACTTCGACGTGTCGAACGGGACGACGGGCGACCTCGTCGCCTCAGGTGCCGTCGACGTGGACGGTCAAGCCTTCTCGCTCGCGGCGCCGCAGGCGCTCGCTGCGGGTGACTCGGACTCTCCCGGGGTCTCTTCGCTCACGCAGAACCGCTTGGAAGACAGTTCCGGGAAGACCCTCGACGTCACCTTCACCGAGGACGTCGACCCCGCGACCGCGACAAACGCAGCCAACTACACGTTCGCTCCCGCGCTGACCGTGAACTTTGCGAGCGTTGTGGCGGGTAACGTCGTCAGGCTCCAGACGGACAACGTGGCGCTTCCCGGGGACTACACGCTCACGGTAGCCCAAGCCGTCTCTGACCCTGCGGGCAACGATCTCGGCTCGGCCTTTGGCCCCGCCGGCTTTGCCTCAACGGACGTCACCGCGCCCGCGGCGATTGCTGTCTCGGGCACGGCGGTCGAGGGAGCGGAGAACGATCAGATCTCCGTCCTCTTCAACGACGACATGGTCCCGGCCGAGGTGCAGGACGTGAGCAACTGGACGCTCGAGTCGCCCATCGGGACCCCGGTCACCCTCACCGGGTCGACGGTCACCTACTCCGCCCCTGGCGGCGTCGCGACCCTCGTCCTTGACGCCCCTGGCGCCGCGGCGCTGGTCCGGTCTTTCGACCTCCAGGTCGACTTCACCAGCATCCGCGATCTTGGCGGCAACTCTGTCATCGCTGGCCCGACCGTCGCCACGGTCGTCGGCGAGGCCAACCGTCCGGGGCTCGAGGCGGCCTTCATCAACACCGGAGCTGGGGACGAGATCACCCTCCGCTTCTCCGAGCCCATGCGCCGGCTCACCGATGTCTTTGACGCGGCCTCCAACCCGGCGGGGGTCAAGTACACCGTGACGGACGCCGGCACCGGGGCGCCCATCCAGCCGGTCTCGGTCGCAGAGATCGACGGCGGCCTCGGGGTGGTCCTCTCCTTCGGGGCGGTGATCGATCCCGCGTCCACGATCAACGTGGTCGGGCTGGTCGATCTCGCTGGCAACGTGCTGTTCCCGGTGCTCGCGTCAGCGCTGGAGGCCGATGTCGCCGACGTCCCGGCCATCAGCACCGTGACGTTCCTCGCGGTCGAGGGTACGGACAACGACCAGATTAGCGTGACGTTCAACCAGCCCATGTCCGCTTGGGGGATCACCTCGGCGGAGAGCTACAGTTGCACCGACTCGACGCCGAGTGCGGTCCCGCTCACGGATGCGACCTTTAGCTTCGACGGTGTCGATACGGTCACGATCGACCTCGCCGCCGCGAGTAACGTGGATCTGCAGAGCGCCCTGAACTACCAGCTGAGCCTGGAGACGTCTCCGACGCGCCCGCTGCGGACCAAGTGGGGGGTGGTGCTGCCCATCTCCTCTACCTCGCCGGTCACTGCTGTGACGGGAGACGTCACGACAGGGCCGGTGCCCGCCAGTAGCCAAGCTATTCTGGACCCGAGTTCGGTCAACAACGCCTTCGTGATCTTCAGCGAGAGCGTGGACGCTGCCCAGGCAGTGATCCCGACGAACTTCACCTACAACGGGACCGTCGCCGACGCCGCGGTGCTGGTCGATCCACGCGTGGTTCAGCTGACCGTCCCCGCAGGAGCGGGGGCCGTCGCTCCCGCGGGCGTTGTTGATGTGAACGCTGCCGTGGTGGACACTGCAGGGAACGCATCGTCCGGCGCGGTCTCTCTCTCGGTCACCGCAGACTCCACCGTCCCGACGATCACCTCGACTACCGCTGTCATCGCCCCCGGCTTCGGCGGGGACTTCGTGGACGTGGCCTTCAACGAGGCGCTGGACCCGGCGACGACGACGGTGACCGCCAACTACGATGTGACGAGCGGAGGGGCGGCGCTTCGCCTCCTGGGCGTGATCCCTGACAGCGAGGGGAACTCGGTTCGCCTGCTGGTAGAGGACATGCCGGAGGGCGCAACGATCGTGGCCACCGTGCAGAACATCGCGGACTTCGCCGGCAACGCTCTCGCAGCGCCGGTGGCCTCACCCGCGGTCGCGGGCGGGGACGTCACCACGCCGAGCATCAGCGGCGGGGTCGTGAACTTCTGGTGGGACGCCGCCGGGACGACGGTCGACGTGCGCTTCTCCGAGGACGTGGACTACAGCTTCGGCGAGGTCCTGGCGAACTGGAGCACCTCAGGGATCGCCACGGTCACGGCGGCAGAGGCCATCGGGATCGACCACGTCCGGCTGACGCTCTCGGCGCCGCTCGGCGCCGGTGAGACCGTGGACCTTCAGGCAGGCCTCACTGACTCCGCCGGCAACGTCGCGGGCAGCCTCTCGATCTCGCCCGCGGACTGATCGCTGGCTGGAGAGTGTCTCAGAGGAGGGGGGGCGGAATTCATTTCCGCCCCCCCTCCTTCTTCGCTTCGGGTGGAGATGGACGGGCTTCTTTGGACATCTGTAATTCCCGTACAGATCCCGGGGCAGGTCGCTCGATAACCCTAAGACCCGCCTCCAACGGGTTGTCCCCTGCCAAACATGATTCGAGACGCCAACTTCGAGGACCTCCGACGCGCGGC
>CBFHHK010000155.1:0-11240 GCA_965655435.1 Planctomycetota bacterium
CGACCACTCGCAGACCAGCTCAGGCCCGCCGGCCGGAACTCACCCGTCTCGTTGACGAGGACCTCCCCCGATAGCACTGACCAAGCAAAGACTCGCCCTGGCTCAAGGGCCACCGCGGCGCGGGTGCCGTCGGCGGACACGGCGCGGGCGGTCACCTCGCCGGGGGGGCAGGAAACGTCCAGGGAGACCTCACCGTCCGAGCTCCGCACCCGGAGGCCTCGCTCGGTGGAGCCGGGGCGAGCGATCAGCTCCACGGCGTGCCGGGTGGCGGCGGGGCGTGACGCCTCGTCTCCGCCGGTCTCCATGGGGTCGCCCGTGGCGAGGTCGAGCACCCGCCGGCCCTCCTCGCCCGCGACGAGGACGCGCCCGTCCTCGACCTCGATGGAGCTCACCGCTGGCCCGCCGATGGAGGACCAGAGCAGCTCCTCCCCGCGGATCCGGTGCACCGTTCCGCCGGCGCTGCCCACGAGCAGCCCCCCGTCGGCGTGGAGCCACCGCACCACCGTGAGGTCCTGGCCGTCCCCCGGGAGGTCCACGCGCCGTCCGGCCTCGGGCCCCACGGGCCAGACCCAGAGCTGGTCCTCGTCCGCGACGCCGGCCACCTCGTCTCCTTCAGGTGACATGGCCACGCTCCGTACCCGGCCCGCCCCCTCGGCGGTGAAGCGGCGCTCCAGGCGGGTGGCGAGGAGCGGGGCGAAGAGGGCCGAGCGTGACTCTGGCGTGGAGTGCAGCCGGTCGGCGTACTCGGCCAGGGCGAGGGCGGCGCTGGGGTTGCCCTCGAGGCGCTCCTCCGCGCGGGCCAGGTAGAGCCGCGAGCGCGCGAAGTCCAGGGCCTCGGTCTTCTCGCGCAGGGCGTCGTTCTTGTCGGCGATCAGCCCGTCCCGCACGTCGATGCCGTGCAGGGCCACGAGCAGGGCGGCCGTGATGGCCAGGAAGACGCCGGCAAGGGAGGCCGCGAGGGCGGGCTGGCGCTGGGCCCAGCGCTGGACGCGGACGGCGGCGCCAGGCGGCCGGGCCATGATCGGCTCGAAGGCCCGCAGGCGGCGCAGGTCCTCGGCCAGCGCGTGGGCGCTCACGTAGCGCCGCTCCGGGTCGCGGTCCATGGCCACCGCCACCACGGCGGCCACGCTCGAACCGAGCGACCGGTTCAGGCGGTCGACCATGGGCGGGGAGTCGCGCAGGATCGAGGCCTGGATCTCATGGGGGCTGGCGCCCTGGAAGGGGCGGGCGCCGGTGAGGACCTCGTAGATGGAGACGCCGAGGCCGTAGACGTCCGTGCGCGCGTCAATGGCTCCACGCCCCTCCTCGATCTGCTCGGGGGCCATGTACTCGGGGGTCCCGAGCCCCTCGCCGGCGCGGGTCAGGGCCTCGTCCTCGGAGCCGGTCGCGAGGCCGAAGTCGAGCACCACGGGCTCCCCGTCCGGACGGACCATGAGGTTGCCCGGCTTCACGTCCCGGTGGACGACGCCCAGCTGGTGCGCGGCGTCCAGCGCGAGCGCGACGCCCTCGAAGAAGCGCAGCACCTCATGGAGCTCGGTCGTGGCCTTGGGGCAGACGGGGAGGACCGTGGGACCCTCCGCGCGCGCGGCGCGGACCTCGGCAGCCAGGTCGGTCCCGGGGACGAAGCGCATGGCGATGAAGGGCTCCTCGCTGTCGAAGTCCGCGTCCAGGACCTCCGCGATGGCGTGGTGATCGACACGCGCGAGGATCTCGGCCTCGCGCTGGAAGCGTCGGCGCCGGGTCTCGGTGATGAGCCGGCCCTGGAGGAGCTTCAGCGCGACGCGGCGTCCGAGGCGGTCGTCCACCGCCTCGTAGACCATCCCTTGCCCGCCCTGACCCAGCGCGCCGACGATCCGAAAGCGGCCGATTCGCTCCCCGTCGACGTCGCTCGCGGCGCGCTCCGCCTCCTCGTCTGTCGCTGCTCGGCGGCGCAGGTACTCGGCAGCGACCTGCGTCTCCGCCTCGGGGTAGCGCTTGAGGTAGAAGCCGAGGGGGCGGTGCGTCCCCGAGAGTACGTCGTCCTCGAAGTCCTGGATGAAGTCCAGAACGGCAGGGTCGGCGGATGCTTCAGGTTCTTCCAAGGCGGCAGGCTCAAGATCCAGCCTAGCAGCGGCCGCGAGATCCCGAAGCTGCTCGAGTCGTTGGCTGGCATGGGGTCTTCCCCGTAGTGGCCCCCCACGCGGGTATCATCAGGGGAGCTTGTCCGATCCTGATGCAGAGCCGCCCAAGGGCGAGACACAGACGTGGCTGCGGCGCGCCCAGGAGGGCGGCGTCACGGAGTTTGGCGTCCTGTACGAGCACGTGGCGCCGTCGATCTATGCCTGGGCCACCCTGCGCCTCGCGCGTGATCGACGTTCCGAGATCGACGCCCAGGACGTGGTGCAGGAGGTCTGGCTTCGGGCCTGGGACTCCATCGAGCGCATCGACGCCGAGACCACGCCCTTCCGCAAGTGGGTCTTCAGGGTGGCGAAGATCGTCCTGCTCGAGCTCCTGCGAGACGGGCGCCGCCGCCGGCAAGTCAACCTGGGGAGCGAGACCAAGCGTGCGGTCTTCGAACAGGTCATGGACCCCGCCACCGCCATCAGCGCGCGCATCGAGCGCGACGACTCCCTCGCCCGCTTCCTCGACTCGGTGTCCGCGCTCCCCGAGGCCGACCGCAAGCTCGTGAGCTACTGCGGGCTCGAGGGGCTGAGCTATGAGGTCGCGGCCCAGCGCCTCGACTCCACCGAGGGGGCCGTGGCCCGCCGCTGGCAGAGGCTGCGCAAGCGCCTCGCCGAGGGCGGGATCCCCCGCGATCTCTTTGACCCATCGCTGCGCGACTGAATCGCGGCGCTCCCTCGGGCTCCGCCCGGCCGAACCTGGACCTCACTATGATCCTCCGCCTCCTCGCCGTTGCGGCCCTCGTCCCTGTCTTGCTCGTGTCGGCTCTGGGCGCCTCCGATCCCGTCCCGAGCGGCGCTGCCCGCGAGCCGGTCCGGGTCTTCATCTTCGCGGGCCAGTCGAACATGGTCGGGTCGGACTCGAAGGTCGCGGACATCGAGCGGTTCCCCCCCTTCGCCGGCCTCGGTGAGCCGCAGGAGAACGTCCGGTTCCAGTACTGCATTGGCCGCGAGCAGAAGATGCGCTCGGGAGGGTGGGTCGACCTGCAGCCGGTCAACGGCGTGGTCGGACCTGAGCTGAGCTTCGCCCGCGAGGTGACCGGCGCCATCGACGCGCCGATCGCCATCATCAAGTGCGCCGCGGGCGGGACGCACCTCGGCGGGGACTGGAACCCCGACGAGCCCAGCGGCTTCGAGATGTACCCGCTGACCATGGAGCTGATCCGCTCCGCCCTCGGCGAGCTCGACCGCAGGAAGGTGCCCTACCGCCTCGAGGGGGTGATGTGGCACCAGGGCGAGAACGACATGTTCGATGACGGCTACAAGAAGAACTACGGCGAGAACCTCGCCAACTTCGTGGCCCGCTGGCGGAAGGATCTCGACGCCCCGGACCTGCGCTTCTACGTCGGGGAGCTGTGCACCAAGACGGTCTGGGGCATGGACCTGCGGCCGAGCATGCACGCGATCAGCGTCGGGCAGCGCGCGGTGACCGAGGCCGACCCGCTCTCGGAGTACGTGCCCACCTCCCACGTGGGCGTGGAGATCGGCGGCGGGGCGGGGTTGCACTACCACTACGGGACCCTCGGCCAGCTGGAGCACGGGGTGAACTACGCCCGGGCGTACCTACGGAACATCGGGGCCCTCGAAGAGGAGGACCGCGAGCTCACGAAGCTGCCTTACCGACGTGGCCGGACCGTCAAGCTGTTCGTCCTCGCCGGACACCGCAACATGGAGGGGGAGCGGGCCTTCGTGCAGGAGCTCCGGGACGTCAAGGGCGGGAAGAAGCTGCTCAAGGACCAGGACGACATCGCCTATCGCTACAGCGTCGGCGGTGACTTCAAGACCTCCAGCGGCTGGGAGCTCCTCGGGCCGTGCGGCCCTTACGACACCTTCGGACCCGAGCTCAGCTTCGGCGCGGCCCTGGTGAAGGGGAAGGTGAAGGGTGTGGCGATCGCCAAGTTCACCCACAGCGGGAGCCAGGTCATCGACTGGACCCCTGACGGCAGCGTCGCGGTGACGCGGAACCTGTACCCGCGCTTCATCGAGTTCGTGGAGGCCTCCATCAAGGAGCTCCGATCCAAGGGGTACCGCGTCGACCTCGAGGGGGTCTTCTATCACGTGGGTGAGAACGACATGTCGTGGGGGCCCTTCCGCCAGGGCGCCGCGGACCGCATCGGGCAGCTGATCGAGGCCAGCCGAAAGGACCTCAAGGAACGCAACCTCCCCTGGTACCTCAGCCAGCAGCTCCCGACGGATCACGAGAGCGTGAACGGCATCGACGTGATGGCCGAGGTGGCGGCGCTGGCCGCGGCGGACAGGTACACGTTCCACGTCCCGACCGGGGAGCTGCCGCCGCAAGAGAAGCAGCTGGTGATCTCCACCGAGGGCATCGTCGCCCTCGGGGCTTGGTTGGCCGAGGCCTACCTCGCGAACCAGTGACGGGCCGGGCCCGTGGGGGCGCAGCTCAGCGCGGGCCTGGGGCGCCTCGTTTGAGCCAGCGCTGAATCCGCGGGTCGATTTGACCCATCGGGACCGGGCCGCCCTCGAGGAGCGCGGCGTGGAACGAGCCGAGGTCGAAGCGCCCACCGAGCGCGGCCTCCACGCCGCGGCGGAGGGCCCGGAATCGAAGCAGTCCGATGGCGGGGAGCGCCACGCGGCCCGGCTGGGCGAAGCAGCGGAGCACGAGCAGGTCGATCGAGATCGCCGGCAGGGGCGTCACGTCGAGGAGGAAGGCGGTGGCTTGCTCCCTGGACCAGCCGTCTCCATAGACCCCGAGGTCGACGAGCATCGCGGCGAAGGCGCAGAGCTCCTGCGCGATCCGGCCGAACCCGCTATCGATCTCATTGAGCGCCCCCGCGTCGGCGGCGGCACCCACGGCATAGAGCCCCCAGCCCTGCTCGAAGGCCTCCCGCGTCCTCCAGCGGATGATGGGTGGGACGCCCCTCGCGGCGCGGCGGTAGGCGTCCGCGACGGCGCGACCGGGGACACCCTCTCGCCAGGCCTCGGCCTCCCGCAGCCAGCGGGGTAGGAAGTCAGCCTCGAGGGGCGCGGCCAGGTAGAGGGGGCCCCGGGCCCGAGGGTCACCGTCTGGGGCGAGGTTGCCCGGAATGAACGGGCTCCAGCGCCCGTACGGCCGCTCGAACGGCTCGGCGACCTCAGCCTGGACCGGGGTCCGGGGGGGCGTGGCGATCAGCTCGGGGAGGCGCTTGCGCGCCTCGGACCAGAGGAGCTCGGGCTGGCGCAGGGCGCGCTCGCTCCCGGGAGGGGTGCGCTCGCCCGACCTCAGGGCTCGCAGAGCGAGCCGCGCGGCGCTGGGCGAGGTCTCCTCCTCCTCCACGAGGCTCGCGGCCTCGGCGAGCTCGAGGGTCAGGCGGTCGAGCTCCTGGCGTGCGATGTTGGAGAGGCGCTCCGTGGAAGCCTCCGTGCCGGCGGCCTGCCGCAGCGGCGCGAGCCACTGCTCCCTGGCGGGCCCTTCAAGGGCTTCCCATGAGGAGGCGCCGAACACCTCGACGATGGCGGCGTCCGAGGCGGCGGTGGCATAGCGGCGCTGCAAGGCGACCCCCAGGTCCGCGCGAACGGTCCCGGGGGGTAGGGCGGAGGCGGGGGCACCCTTGAGCCGGGCAACCGCCGCGTCGAGGGGGCCGAGGAGCGGGTCGGTGACGCCGCCAGGACCGACGGATCTGGAGAGGGCACCAAGCAGGACCCCGGAGCTCGCCGCGACGACGGCATCGCGGGCGCTTGGGGCATCGGGGAAGCTGGATACCGCGGCCTCTTCCTCCTCGGCCAGGGCGCGCAGGGCCGCCTCCCAGGTCCCGAGGTCGGCGAGGGTCCCGCCGCGCTGCTCGCGGAGGAGGACCGACGGTGCCTCCAGGAGCGGTCCGCTCCAGGGGGTCGTGGGGTGCCGGTCCCCCCTCTCGCGCTGGGCAGCCAGTCGAGCAAGGTCGCCGATCAGGATGCTCGACGTGATGGCATGGGACTCGTCCAGTCGACCCGGCGCGAACTCGCGGTCGAGTCGGCGGATGCCGCTCTCAATCACCGCGCGGCGCACCGCGTCGCGGCGCTCGGCGCCCCGCGCGTCCGCTCCCTGCCCCACCTCCAGGCTTCGCCCTCCGTCCGAATCCCGTCGAACCTGCTCGAGCACCGGGGCGGTGTCGGTGAGCGCGAGGTCGAGCTCAGACACGAAACGGTCAAACCTCGACGCGCGGTCCCGCGGAACGCCCGGGTCCTCGGAGAAGAGCCCCACGGAACCGCAGGCGGCGAGCCCGAGGGTCAAGGAGGCGACCGCCCCTCGTACGAGGGCTGCGGGGGGCGAGTTCGAGGTGTGTGCAGGATGGACCATGGTCGCGGGCCGAGATGTAAAGAGTACCCGCTGGGGCTTACACTTCCGGACGCCTGCTCGGCCGACCGGACGAGCCTGGCAAACCCCACCCTGCGATCATGACTCCCCCCTCAGGCGACACTGACGGTCCGAACAGCGTGACCACGACCCACGGCATCGAAGTGGCGGCCAAGGCGCAGCTGCTCGAGCAGCGGACGGATCCTGGGGAGCGGGGGTGGATCTATGCCTATCAGATCACCATCACGAACGTGGGGGACCGCGCCCTCACGCTGCGGTCACGGCACTGGGTGATCACCGACGCGAACGGCGAGCGGCGAGAGGTCCGCGGCCCCGGCGTCGTGGGCGAGCAGCCTCGGCTGGAGCCGGGGGGCCACTTCGAGTACCAGAGCATGGCCGAGCTCCCGACGGACTGGGGCACGATGGAGGGGAGCTACGCCTTCGCCTCGGACGAGGGTGAGCCGGACGAGGGGGAGCTGATCGAGGTCGAGGTGGGGCGCTTCTTCCTCGCCGAGTCCGCCGCCAACTCCATCGTCGACGGCTGAAGCCCTCCGGGGCGCGCAGCGGCCCCCTTGGACCTGCTATGCTGAGGTCCCGTCGGGGGTGACAATGTCTCCGGCTGGAGGACGTAGATGGAATCAGCCGACCGCCTGCTCGCGATGGATCTCCGCGCCGGAGATGACGACTGGAGCCCCACGCCCCACGGGCACTGGCTGGCCCAGATGCTCGCTGAGAACGACCTCGTGACGGGTCGTGACGTGCTGGAGCTGGGGGCGGGGGTGGCGAACCACACGATCCTGATCCACCGCAAGGGCGCCGCGTCGATCGTCGCGACGGAGATCACCGAGGAGCTGCTCGTCACCGCCAGGGCGAACTTTGAGCGCAACTGCGGCGCGGACGCAGAGGTCGAGTTCCGGGTGGCTGACTGGCTCTCGACGCCGGGCCGCTTCGACACCGTGGTGTCGAACCCGCCCTTCTGTCAGAGCGGGAAGCAGAACCGGCGCTACTTCATCGACTCGCTCATCCTCGACGCGCACAAGCGGCTGCGCCCGCTCGGTGAGCTGATCTTCATCCAGTCTTCCATGGCGGACTTCGGAGAGACCGAGCGTCTGATGGACCGCAACGGCTTCGACGTCGAGGTCGTGGGGACAACGTCGGGACCCTTCCGCGACTACTACTTCGAGGACGGGCGCTTCATGGAGGAGATCGAGGACGTGGAGGGCGCCTATGAGCTGCGCGACGGCTTCTATCACGAGCACCTTCGGGTCTATCGCGGTCGGCTCCGGGAGTGGGCCCCGCACACGAACGCGCACCTCCCGGGACGGACCTAGGGGCTCGCGCGACCGCGGCGCCGCGCCCGCTCCTCTCTGGGAGGAGGTCCGCCTGCCCGCGTGAGATCTTCGGGAGATCCTCGGCCCGCGGGGAGAGGCTGGAGCGGTCGTCGCCCCGTGCGCTGACTGCCGCGCGCGGAGCCCCGTCTGCTGGCCCCGTCTCGCTGGCCCCATCCTGCTGGACTGGGCCGCCGAATTGGGCCGTTCGCCCCGTCGGCGAGGCCCGTCGGCGAGGCCCGTTGGCAGGTTCCGTCGGCAGGTTCCGTCGGCAGGTCCCATCGGCCAGGCCGAGCCACGGACCAGGTCCGGGTCCGCCCGGACCCGTTCCACCCCGGCGGTGCGTGCTCAGCTGGCGTTGGCCTGTCGTCCCTTCTGCGCCTCGAGCGCGCGCTGGAGCCGCTTCTGGTAGCGGGTCTGGACCACGTCAGTGAGCACGAGGACAGCGATGACGAAGTAGAAGGTCGTCTTGGTCATCGGCATCACCTCGCTCCCGAAGAGCTCGATGTGCGCGAGGTGCCCGCCCTCGGTGACGAGCATGACGCCGACGATGAAGAGGATGAAGAGCCCCAGCACCTCGTACATCCGGTTGCGCGCCAGGAAGGTCGAGACGTGCTCGGCCAGGACGATCATCAGGATGCCGCTGATGATGATGGCGATGGACATGATGAGCTCGCCATCCGGCCCGGCCAGCGCGATCGCGCTGAGGATCGAGTCGAAGGAGAACACCAGGTTCATGAGCACGATCAGCGCCACCACGCGCGCGGTCGAGGCGGCCTTCTTCGTCTCGCCTGAGTCCACGTCCTCCAGCGCGATCATGTGGAGGATCTCCTTGGTCGCGGTGTAGAGGATGAAGGCGCCACCGAAGAGCACGATCAGGCTGTGGGCGTTGAACTCAGCGATGAAGACCCCCTCCCAGTGGGGCTGCCAGAACACGTTCTGCGCGACCTCGATGAGCTGGAGCAGGGCGAAGAGGAGCACGATCCGTAGGCCGATCGCGATCCCGATCCCGAGCTGACGGACCCGCTTGCGCTCGGCCTCCGGCGCGCGCTTGGACTCCAGGGAGATGTACAGCAGGTTGTCGAACCCCAGGACGGCCTGGAGAACGATGAGCATGAAGAGCGTGAAGAGGGACTCGAGCACGGCTAGCTGGGGCGGTGGAGGTTGGGGGGCGGCGGGGAGAGATCTGCGTGGACTTGGGTTGAGGATAGCGATCCCCCGGCCGAGCGCTTCGCCGGCGCCGTCCATCCGGACCGCCGTCCTTTGAACCGGCCGCTCTTTCGGCGCCACGGGGGGCGGCGGTGTCCTCACCGGCGTGGTCGAATGTGGTCGATGGAGCAAGGGACGCAACGAACAGTGGCGCTGACCGGCGCGACGAGGGGCCTGGGCCGTGCCCTCGCCGAGCGGCTGATCGAGGGCGGGCACCGGCTCGTGGCCTGCGGCCGATCAGAGGGCCTCCTCGGGGAGCTCGAGGGCCTGGGCGGCGACCGGATCTTCACGCGGCCCGTGGATGTTCGGTCCGCGGCCGAGGTGGCGGCGTGGGCGGGGGAGGCCTGCGCCCGCGGGATGGTCCCCGACCTCGTGATCGCCAACGCCGGCAGGATCAACGACCCCGCGCCGCTCTGGGAGGTCTCGGCCGAGGAGTTCGACGCCGTGCTCGCGGTGAACGTCTCCGGGATCGCCAATGTGGTGCGGGCCTTCGCGCCCCCGATGATCCAGCGTGGCCGGGGGGTGCTCGTCGGCCTCTCCTCGGGTTGGGGCCGCTTCTCCTCCCCAGAGGTGGCTCCCTACTGCGCCAGCAAGTTCGCGGTCGAGGGGATGTTCAGCGCCCTCGCCCAGGAGCTCCCGGACGGGATGGCGGCCGTCGCCGTGGGTCCGGGAGTGATCGATACGGGCATGCTCCGACAGGTGCGCGGGGAGGCGGCGGGGGACTGTGAGACCCCCGGGGTTTGGTCGCGTCGCGCGGCGCCCTTCTTCCTGAACCTCGGCGCCGCAGACAACGGCGGGTCCATCTCCGTGCCCCCCTCAGGGGAGTGAACCATGAGCCAAGAGTCAGACGACATCAGCCCGGTTCACCCCGACCTGCGGCGCGCGGGCACGATGGACCCGGCTTTGCACTTCGACCCTCGCGTCCACGAGCGCGTCCTCGAGCGGGTCTTCGCCCCCTCGTGGCAGCTGCTCCCGGTCCCGGACCCCGCTCATGTGGTGGAGCCCTTCACCCTCCTCGAGGGGGGACTGGACGAGCCGCTGGTGTGGGTCCGTGATGGTGATGCCGAGCGGGTGCTCTCCAACGTCTGTACCCACCGGGGGGCGCTGCTGGCCGAGGGCGCCTCGAACGGCAGGGGGCTGCGCTGCGCGTACCACGGCCGCAGGTTCGGGCTGGACGGAAAGATGGAGTCGTGCCCGGGGTTCGAGGGCGCCCTCGACTTTCCGCGGCCCGAGGACGACCTCGCCGGCGTGGAGCTCCAGGCCCTGGGACCCCTCAGGTTCCTGTCCCTCGCCCCGGGGGTCGACTTCGACCGCTGGTCCGGACCGCTGCGCGCCGCGCTCAAGGAGTTCGAAGGGGAGACCTTCACCTTCGCTCCCGAGGCGTCGCGCGCCTACGACCTCGACGCGAGCTGGGCGGTCTACTGCGAGAACTACCTCGAGGGCTTCCACATCCCCTTCGTTCACCCGGGCCTCAACGCGGGCCTGGACTTCGGGAAGTACCGGGTGGAGATCGACGGGCAGACGGTGAACCAGCTGGGCTTCGGGTCCGGGGGCGAGCGCTGCCTTCAGCGGGAAGAGGGGCTCGTGGCGGAGTACCTGTGGCTCTATCCCAACCTCATGGTGAACGTGTACACGTGGGGGATCTCGGTCAACCTGGTGGAGCCCACGGGTCCCGGCCGGTGCCGCGTCCGGTATCTGCGCTGGGTGGCCCGACCCGGCCTCGTGGAGACAGGGGTCGGGAGCGGGCTCGACCAGGTCGAGCTCGAGGATCAGGCCGTGGTTCACTCCGTGCAGAAGGGCGTCCAGTCCAGGCTCTACCCGGGCGGGCGCTTCTCTCCCGAGCACGAGGCGGGGCCCCATCACCTCCAGCGCCTCCTCGCCGCCGACCTCCTCCCTTGACCGCGGTCGGAGCCCCGACCACCCCACCATGAAGCTCTTCCTCTCGCTCGCCTGCTTGCTCGCGTCCTCGCCCGCCTCGGCGGCGGAGACGATCAGGGTCTTCATCCTCGCCGGTCAGTCGAACATGGAGGGCAAGGCCCAGCTCCCGCTGATGGAGCACATGGCCACCCAGCCGTCCACCGCGGCGCGCTACGCGCACCTCCGGGAGGGCGATGAATGGGGCGTCCGCGACGACGTCTGGATCGACTTCCTCGGCCGCCGCGGCCCCCTGACGGTGGGCTTCGGCAGCCCCGGTCGGGTCGGCGTGGAGCTGGACTTCGGGCACGTGGTGGGGGACCACTTCGAGGAGCCGGTGCTGCTCATCAAGAC
>CBFHHK010000156.1:0-11126 GCA_965655435.1 Planctomycetota bacterium
GAGTTCCCGTCCTGTGCCCTGCTGAGTCGATCAGGATCCACTAGGGTTCACGCTAGCCTCCTGCTCCTCGACCCCGCCCATGAACGAATCTGACCCGGCTGCCGTGCTCCTCGTGATCGGAGATGCCTCCGAGACGGTCGACACGCTCTATCCCCTGTATCGGCTCCAGGAGGCTGGCCTTCGGCCGGTGGTCATCGCTCCCGAGCGGCGGACCTATCAGATGGTGATGCACGAGGTCCGGCCCGGGTGGACCATCACGAAGGAGTGGGAGGGATATCAGATCGCCGCCGACCTCGCCTTTTCCGAGGTCGACCCGTCCGAGTTCCTGGGGATCTTCTTCAGCGGAGGACGGGCGCCGGAGTACCTGCGGTACGACGAGGAGCTCGTGCGCATCACCCGACACTTCTTCGAGGCGGGTAAGCCGATCGCGAGCGTCTGTCACGGCGTGGAGATCCCCGCGTATGCGGGCTGTGTGCAGGGGCGCCGAATGGCCACCGTCCCCAAGTGCCGACATGACCTGGAGGTCGCGGGGGGAGTCTTCGTGGACGAGCCCTGCGTGATCGACGGCAACCTCGTGAGCGGCCGCACGTACCACGACCACGGCCAGTACGTGGGGCCCTGGATCCGGATGCTGCTCGACGCTGCTGAGGCGGACTGATCGGGGTACGGACGAGCCCACGCCGTGGGTCCACACAGGCCTCGCTCCCCTTCGCTGGGTCGGCTCCGGGAGGCCTGCTTCGAGGGGCCCGCCCCAGGAAGCCCGCTGTGAGGGGCCAGACCGGTGGGGCCAGACCGGTGGAGCCAGACCGGTGGAGCCAGACCGGTGGCAAAGGTCTTGGGGATGAGACCTGTGGGGATGGGCCCGAGAGGACGGCGTCCTGAGCATCCGGAAGCGCGCTCGCGGCGCCGGACCCGAGGGGGAGCGTCTCTCACAGCCGGCGCGGGGTAGGCGCGCAGCTGTGAGGGTCGCAACCGTCCAGATCTGCGGGCGGCGGTGGGATGCGGCGGCTAGGTGCGAGAAACTTCGCGGCTGAGGATTCCGTCCGCGTCCACCTCGGCGAGCGAGCAGGTCTCGTCCGTCACGATCTCCTCGCGGGCCATCAGGTCGAGGTAACGGCCGGAGCAGACGCGCAGGAAGGAGGTGAAGTTACCGATGTCATGATCCGCATCGAGGGACTCGTGGTAGAGCCTCGTGATGAGTTGATTGATCGTCAGCCTGTCCCGATTCGCGATGCGCGCGAGCACGCTCCAGAAGAACTCTTCCATGCGAATACTGGTTGCGACGCCGTCGATACGGAGAGAGTGGGTCCGCGACATCCAGAGGGTGGCGCTGGCGCCGATGAAGAGCTTGCACATGGTCCGAGAAGAGAGGGAGCGCCCGGCGCTTGGCCTAGGTCTGGAGCAGGGAGATAAACTGCGCAAGCCAGGCCGGGTGCGCGGGCCAGGCGGGCGCGGTGACGAGGTTGCCGTCGGTGACGGCCTCGTCGATGTCGATGAACGCGAAGGTCGCGCCTGCGGCGACGACCTCGGGAATGCAGGTCGCATAGGCGGAGCAGGTCCGGCCCTCGAGGACGCCCGCGGCGGTCAGCAGCTGGGCGCCGTGGCAGACCGCTGCCACGGGGCGGTTCTCCTCGAAGAAGAAACGGATCATCGCGAGGACCTCCTCGTCGAGCCGCAGGTACTCAGGCGCGCGCCCGCCGGGGATCACGAGGGCGTCGTACTTCGAGACCTCGACGTCAGAGAAGGTCGCGTTGAGGGTGAAGGCGTGCCCCGGCTTCTCCGAGTACGTCTGCGCTCCCTCAAAGTCATGGATGGCCGTGGCGACCTTCTCACCAGATTCCTTGCCTGGACAGACGGCGTGGACCGTGTGTCCGAGGGCCTGGAGAGCCTGGAACGGCACCATCGTCTCGTAGTCTTCGGTGAAGTCGCCGGTGATCATCAGGATCTTCTTCGTCATGTCAGGATGTGCTGTAGCGGGTTGCGATGGCCGGGTCACCGAGTGTTCATCCGGGACACCGAGGAGCGAGTGGCGGCAACCTAGGCACGCGTCCGGTCTCCGGGTGGTAGCCGAATACGACATGGGGAAAGCCCGGGCGGTAGGCTGCGAGGTGAGACACGCGCCGTGAGCGTTGGGGGGTGACGAGGGCGGTGAGGGGCGACTCAAGGGGCGCAGGTTCTGGCCGGACCGGGGCTCTTCTCTGCGCCTTTGAGATGGTCCCGAGCAGAACAAGTCGGCGGCCATGGTGGGCCGCTGCGGCCGACCCGTCTCTGGCGCTCCGGTCGCAGCCTGCCTGTCTCGGCCGGCATCGTCCGGCCGGCATCGTCCGGCCGGCATCGCGCGGCCACGGGCCCTGGCCTCTTCAGGCCGTCCGTGACTACGAGACGGGGCAGGAAGCCCACCAGGTGGGATAGCCATCGGCAATTCAGTTCGCCTCTGGCCGTTCGTAGGATGGGGCGGCTGTCTGCCAGGGAAACGGAGAGGACGTCTCGTGTCGCGGCCTTGCGGAGCTTCCTTGCCCCTGAAACCGCTGCCGCAGGTCAAGGCTCGTGCTGGCCCGCCCGATCATTGACGAGGCAGCAGATCTTCCTCCAGAACCTCTTCGCAGTGCGCCCATGATCCCCAAGGCGATCAACCTCCTCTACTCGGCCATCGCCGACCACGTGAACTTCCGGCTCCATGTGTTCCCGCACAAGGCGGACTACGCGTTGGAAGGAGACGTCCCGCAGGCGAGCTCATATGGCCGCGTCGAGCTGCTTGTTCGGAAGGTCTTCGGGTGGTTCGGGCGGCTCTCCGGGGTCCGGATCCTCCGGATCAGGAAGATCTCGTCTGTTCCCTGGAGCGTGGCCAGGAAGGACACCCAGGACGTCCTCGCCACCATCGACTACCAGAAGGTCGTCGAGTTGCGCTCGGCCACGCTCCGCAAGCATGAGGGGGGCGATCGGGACGCGAACTCGGTCGAGGGGGCCTGGAAGTTCCTCGACATCGACCTCTGGATCCCGGTCAACCTCGAGCGCGTCTACCGGCTCGGCCTCCAGAGTTCGCCGCCCCTTGACGTCCTCGACATCAGCGGCGGCGCAGGATACTTCGCCTTCATCTGCCAGCACTTCGGCCATCGCGTCCACACCACGGACATCGACCAGTGGGAAGAGTTCAACGAGATGATGGAGATCCTCGGTCTTGAGCGGAGTGTGCTCTGGGTCGAGCCCATGACTCCAATCCCGTTCTATGGGAGGAAGTTCGACGTGATCACCTCCTTCATGACGGCCTTCAACTTCCCTCAGGTCGAGGAGAAGCGATGGGGTGTCGAGGAGTGGGGTTACCTCCTCTCTGATCTCGAAGAGAATCACCTCAAGGAGAACGGGACCATCTACCTGCTCATGAACCCCTATACGGACGACTCCTTCTACTCGCCGGAACTGCTCAACTACCTCCTCAGCCGCGGGGCTGAGGTCAAGGGGGCCGAGGTCGTGTTCCGGAAGACGTCGGCGGCCTGACGGTCGACTCCACAAGCGACAAGCGACAGGTGGCCGGTGACACGCGACAGAGCAACTCGCTCAACTCGTCCCGCGCCAGGACCTGCCTGGGGCCCGCCCTGAATCGGCAAAGCACGAAGCGACGCAACACCCCGGTCCAGCCGGGAAGGAGTCCAGCTCCTCGACGCCGACAACGTGCATGGCTCACGGCGCCTTGAGGGGCCCGTTGATCGCGTCGATTCGGAGAGTGTGAACGGCCTGGAGCGGGCGTCGATGGCCTGAGGCGGGCGTCGATGGCCTGAGGCGGGCGTCGATGGACTGGTTGGCGGCGAAGGGTTGGCGGCGACGGATTGGAGGTGGCTCGGGGGCCCCCCAGCCTCGCAGCTCCCCTCTCTTCCTCCGTGGGCTACCTTGGCCGGACACGAGAGGCCTGCACCCTCGCAGCCCACCAGGTCACTCGGCCTGACTCGCGCTTGAAGCCGCGTGCGCGTCCCTGGCGGGACCGGATGCGCATGACGCCGCTCTGGCCGCGGGCTGAGACCACGGGCCATGGTCCTGACCCTCAGCCCTATCCTCGTCCGGCCTCTGGTTCCGGTGGAGGAGAACCGGACGGAGAAGAGCGTCTCCGTCACTCGGGTCCTCGGCCGTAATCGGCTAGCCTCTCCCGGAGAGAGGCCGTGGGGCCCCACCAGATTGCTGCAGCGAGAGGGCGCGTCGGACCGTATTCAGGAGCCTTACCAGGGCAGCAGATGAGTCGAAACCCAAGCCATCCCGTCATCCTCGCGGGCCTGTTCGCGTTCGTTGTCGCGTGTGCCGTGCCGGAGTTGCTCCGGGAGCGCATCTTCCCCTGGGATAGCGCGCTCTATGCAGCCAATGGCGCGATGTTCCAGAGCCTCCTCCAGGACCTCGGCGGCTTCATTTCATCTCCGATGGGGTGGGTCCAGGCTTACTACGACCAGTACCCCGCGCTCGCTATTCGGAGGCAGCCGCCGCTCTTCGGAGTCGTCGAGTCAATCGTTTACGCCTTCACCGGGGTCGGAGTCTTCGGAGCCAAGCTGACGCTGACTCTCTTCTCGCTGCTCCTCGCGGGGGGCACGTACGCCTTTGCCTTCTGGATTTGGAGAGACAAGGTCACCGCCGCCGTGACAACGCTCATCACGTTGCTCGCCCCGCTCGTCCTGGTCTTCTCGGGCTCGGTCTGGCTGGACATTCCTGCACTCGCCTTCACGTCGCTCGCCATCGGCTTCTACTGGAGGTACTTCGAAGGCGATCGTCCGAGGGACCTCGGGCTGGTGGTCGTCTTTGGCGTGCTCGCTCTCTACACGTATCAGCTGGCCGTATTCTCGTTGATAGGCCTCGTGCTCCACCTGATCGTCTTCCGCGGACTCTCGGTCCTCAAGAGCCGCAGGGTGATCCTGGCCGGGGGCGCGACCCTCCTGTTGCTGTCTCCATTGGTCGTCGAGCAGCTCTACTTTGCGGCTGACAACCTCAGCGCGGCGTCCGGCTCCAAGGTGGAGGGGTGGGAGGCCTTCCAGCCCTATCAGGGCCGGGCGACGATCAAGTACTGGTTGCACTACCCCGCGCTGATGCTCAGAACCCACCCGCTCCAGGCGGCCGGGTTGCTGCTCTGGGCGGCGCTCTTCCTTCGAACGCCGAGGGGGCTCGAGAGGCAGCGCCAGTCCCTCTTCTTGTTCTGCCTCGCCCCGGCCCTGATGTTCTTCAGCTGGACGCTCTCCAAGAACGACCGCTACCTCCTCTATGTCGTCGTCTCGGCGACGCCGCTCGTGGTCGTAGGCGTCAAGGGGGCCGCAGGAAGGCTGGCCGCAGATCGGAAGTGGCTGACCGAGTTTGGCTGGGCCATTCCCCTGCTGGTCTTCGCCATCGCTCAGGCTGGGACGGTAGATGTCCGAGTGACGAAGCTGTCGGGGATGGACGAGGTGGTCCGAAACGTCCTCGAGGAGGTGCCGTCGCCGACGGTGTACTACCAGGGTGACCTGGACACCTGCTTCATCTTCTACCTCCGCAGCCAGGATCCCCACCGCGGAGCCTCGGTCTTCCGCGGCAGCGGTGAGACCACGCGCGGACGCGAGCTGGCGGAGTTCGTCGAGGCGAACGGCGTCGACGTCGTGATCCTCCAGCGAGGGATCGACCCAGAGGCGGCAGCGCAGCACGGGGAAGGCGACGCCAGCTTCCTCCAGTTCCTGGATGAGTCGAGCGTCTTCCGGCGGAGGGAGGACCATGCCCTCCAGCGGGACGGTCGAAAGGGGACGCGCAGCGTTCCGCTGACGGTCTACACGGCTGCCCGCTAGACCCGGGCGGCAGCCGCGGCGCGCCTGGGGGGGCGGAGACGGTCTCGGTCAAAGGGCATCTCGCCGTCCACGGGGTGGTCTTCTGGGGGCGCCGGGTCTTCGGCCCTCGGTGCCTTGGCGGCTCGAGGAGCCTGGTCTGATGGCCTCTGCCCCGAGATCCTGGAGCGCTGGCAGATCACTCACGGGACCCGGCGACCAGAGGCGCCGCCCGCACGGGCGATCACCCCGACTGGTGCGAGGGGCGAACCCCTCGGCCACGCCTCCTGCGACCTCTGCAGGTCACATCCAGATCGCGACCAGCGCCATCACGGCCGCGCCGGCGAACGCGCAGGCGTAGCGTCCATGGCGGTCGGTCTCGGCGGGGAAGAACTCCTCCCTGACGATGTCGAGGGCTGCGATGTAGAGGAACGTCCCCGCGGCGATCGCCTTGAACCAAGCCGTGACGACGTGCATGCGCCCGGCATCGAACTCGAGGTCTGCGAAGAGCCCGAGCAGGACGCCGGTGCTGGTGGTTGAGGCGAAGAAGAGCAGCGCTGGGAGGGCACGGCGGACCGAGACGCCCGCTCGTTGGAAGGTGGTCCCGAGGGCGAAGCCCGCGGAGCCCTTGTGGGCGAGGATCGCGATGAGCAGCACCACGAACGAGGACTGGGCCTCATCCGTTCCAAGGGCCACGCCGGCGATCAGGGAGTGGATGGAGAGCGTCGCGAGGAGCAGGTAGGGCGTCGCCGACGAGGCGGACGCCGCCCCGACGAAGGCGTCGGCCTCGAGGTCCCCGGTTGACGGTCCGCTCGCCGCAGCGCCGTTGGCGACGACTCGCTCGATGGCGAGGACCAGCAGGAAGGCGGCGGTCGCGATGGCGTAGGCGATCGGGTAGTCGAGGTCCGGGTGGATCTCGGCGAAGTCGCCCACCGCGTCGCCGAGCAGGTGGATGAGACCCGCCGCCAGCAGGACGCCGCCCGCAAAGGCGTTGCCCCTCGACATCGCACCTGGGGAGACCCGGGTCCGCATGACCATGGGCAGCAGCGCGCCTCCGCTGCCCACGAGGAAGATCACGATAATCGCAGCGATCTGAATGGTGGTCATGGGGGGCTCAGGTGATCGGATCGAGGTGGAGACCGGTTCCCGTCGAACCGGCAATCTGAGCTTGCACGCTATCCACGCAGCCCACTCCAAGGCAACGTCGGGCGCGCTTGAGGATGGAATTTCATCCTGGGCGACTCGAGGGGGTATCTTGCTGAAGAGAGCTGCTGACCGGTCTCGGGAGCGGACGCTTGGGCCGGCGACGAGTGGGCCAGGAACTCGCGCTGTGATCAGCGGGTGAAGATCCCGAGCCCACGACGCCGCCAGCGGCGTCGGTGCGGTCGTTGGCGCCGCTTGAGGGACTCCATCAGGGTCCGGCTCAGGCCGGCGGCGTGGAGGGGGCCGGGGCGGTCGCCGTGGCTCGGGAGCGGCGTAGGCTCTTCGTTGCTGGGGCCGCCACAAAGGAGCGGAGGTGGCCGGTTGGTCTTGCCAGATCACCACCGCGGAGGACTCCTGTCCTTCCTCTCCGAGACCTCGAGGGGTTACAGCTGCAGCGTGGCCTCGATACTTTGGCCGGATGCGTACGACGACCTTCGCCTTGGCCTGGCTCCTCATGGCTTGCTCGAACCAGGCTCCCCTGGAAGAGGAGCCCTCGAGCCAGCAACCGCCGGCTCTTGAAGCGCCCTCAGACTCGGCGCCGGCATCCGAGCTGGACGCCGTGATACCCCTGATGCCGGAGCCTCTCGGTCATGTGATCCGGCAGAAGGGCCGGTCGAAGCACGGGCCCTTGAGCGTCGAGATCTCGGAGAGGGACGGCCAGATGTTCTGCGAGGTCTCCTTCCTGGTCCGCGTCGATGGGGAGGAGCGGACAGGGACCAGCTGTGGATCCAGCTTCACCGAGGACCTGGAGGGGCCGTGGTTCGTCTACCTGGTCTCGACTCACGAGCTCTATGCCTACGGCGGTGGCGGCATGCTCAGCCATCAGACCATCGAGGTGGAGCCCGCCGACGACTCGGCGGGCGCAGCCGATGCCCATATGATCAATTGCAGGGGGAGCGTTCTCACAGCCGGGCCACGCTGGAACCCCGGTGAGCAGCTGCGCGCGACTCTCCCCCCGCCGCTCCTGGAGCTGATCGAGGGGAGCTGAAGCGCCCGTCGGTGTCCCCTGCCTTGGGTTCTGGCCTGTCTCCGTGGCGATGGATGCGGGTCAGGGGCTCACCCCCCAATCCGCGGGGCAGGGGCCGGCCTGGCGCCGTGCTCACCCGATCGCCTCGGGATCCACGGCCGTCCCTGGAGCGTAGGGTCGAGGACGTGCACCAAGGCAGGTCTCATCGAGGCCTGACGCAGTCCTGTCGCTCTCGACCACGGCGGCGAAGCAACTCACGGCGGCGGTTCATGGACGGTGTCTCCTCCGGCGATCGAGGCTGGGGGCGGCTGTCGCCGACGAGGCGCAGGGCCCGGTCCGCGACCGCGACCTCGACCGGCTGGCCCCAGGGCAGCGCCAGGCAGTCGCCCTCGATCCCGTCCCCGAAGACGACGCCGTCCTCCATCTCGGACTCGATGCGAAGCGGCGCGCGCCGCTCCAGGACCCCGAAGGTCCGGGTGGTCCTCGTCGCCGGGCTCTCCCAGGCTTCGCGCACGAACCAGGCCAGCCGGGACTCGCTCGGCTCCGGGAGGCGCGTCTGCATATGGCGCTGCCGCGCGATGGACGAGGCCCATCCCGTGGCGCCGGTGCCGGTGGCGACGATCAAGCCTGAGGACGACTGCCGCTCCATTCCGCCCGCCTCGCACAGGCGATAGCGCGCACTCTGGTGGCTGCGGTGCCCGACGAAGATCTCGTTGAGGGCGTACAGGCTCTGACCGCCCTCGAGGCGGGCCACCACCATCGTGCGTTCCTCGAGCGCGCTGCGCCCCGCGACGAGGTCCGCGAGGTGGTCCGCCAGGGAGGCGGCCTCGTGGGGGACCAGCACGCCGGCGTTGCGCCCTGGCTCCGGGTTGATCCCGATCACCGGCTGTCCGTCCAGGTACTTGGCCACGTTGGCCACCAGGCCGTCCTGTCCGATGGCCACGACAACGTCGTTCGGCTCGAACAGGAAGCGATCCAGGTCGCTCCGGCCGACCGAGGTCCGGCGCCAGTCGGTGGGGATCGACCGGGACACGACCTGGGTCGCCTCATCGAAGACACGCTGCCGCTGCTCGGCCTCCTCGATGGAGCCGCCGCGGGTCTCCAGGAAGAACCGCGCCTGCTGGCGGGTCCCGTGCCGACCGAGCAGCTGATCGAGCTCGGTCGGCCGCGTGACGACCACGACGCGGGGGAAGAGGGGAGCAGAGAAGCCCATGCCCTAGCGCCTCTCGCGCCCCGGGGAGCTCAGGGCCTTGGTGCCGGCCTCCATCAGGTCCCCGAAGAGGTTCGAGAGCATGTCGGGGCTGATGTTGAGGTGCTCGATGCGGCGCAGCTTCCCGGCGAACTCGCGGGCGGCGAGGCCGAGCATCACGTTGGACGGGAGGTCGCGGTAGATGCCGATGCGCTCCCGCTCGGCGCCGACCCGTGCCTGCTCGATGGCGACGATCCCTTCGGCTTCGGCGGCGGACCTGATCCGAGCCTCCTGGGCCTTGGCCTCGGCGGTGACCCCGAGCTGCTCGGCCTCGGCCTCCGCAGAGATCCGGAGTCGCTCGGCTTCGGCCTCCGCAGAGATCCGGAGCTGCTCGGCCTTGGCCTCCACAGAGATCCGGTTGGCCTCCGCCTCCTCGGCGGCCCGCTTGCGGGTGTTCTCACCCTGCCGGTCGATCAGGTTGGCCTCGCGGGCGGCGAGCTCGATCCGGTTCTGCAGCTCGTTCTCACCGATCGCCCGCTCCTTCTCCACCGCGAGCGCTCGGCGCTCGAAGGTGGCCTGGTCGGCCTTCTGCTGCATGGCCTCGAGGGCCGGCGTCTGGAGGGCGCGCTCGAGCTCCGCGCTGGGCGCGACCTTGCTGATCGATACGGAGACCACCTCGATCCCGAGCTCCTCGAGGACCTTGAGCCCCTCCAGCCCTTCCCTCACGCCGTCCCTCACCACCTCGATGCCTCGCTCGAGGTGGACCCTGACGTCGAGCTGCGTGAGGGCCGCGAGCGCGAGCTGCTGGACCTGCTCGGTCAGGACATCGGACAGCTGCTCCAGGGGCTTCTCGATCCAGTGGCCCTCGGCGAGGTCGATCGAGAAGTCGACGCGCTCGGCCACGCGCTCGGGGTCCGTGACGCGCCAGGTCAACATGCCCTGGGCGGTCATCTCCTGGAAGTCGGCGGAGCGTCCGCGCACCAGGAAGGTCAGGTCGCGGTCATCGCAGGGGACCTCCGCGATGGCCGCGGTCAGCGGCTGGAACCAGTACGACAGGCCACGCCCGCTGCGCTGCAGGCTGCCGCGGCTCCAGTGGAGGACGTGGCGGCTGGGTTCGCTGCGCAGGTGGCGCAGGACGGGGAACTTGCTGATCTGGACCATGATGATCTCTCCTTGGGTTCAAACGGCCGAGGCCTGGTGGATTCGATAGAGCTCGGCGGGGCGGTGCAGCACGTTCTGCTCTCGCTCGCCGGTGGGTTCAATGAGGCCGGTCGCGAGCATTCGGCGGCGGAAGGAGTCCTTGTTCAGCTCGCGGCCGAGGATCGTCTCGTGCACGGTCTGCAGGTCGCGGAGGGTGAAGCGGTCGGGCAGGAGCTGGAAGCCGAGGGCGGCGTAGTCGAGCTTCCCGCGCAGGCGCTTCACTGCGGCGCCCAGGATCTCTGCGTGGTCGAAGGCGAGGTCCATGCCCTCGACCTCGACGGGCCCTCCCTCCTCGCCCTCCCACGGGACCTGTAGCTCCGCGAGGGGGCGGCCGGTCCCCTCCAGTCGCGCGTGGTCCACGAGCGCCACATAGGCCACCGAGATCACCCGGGTCCTCGGGTCACGCCCCGGCGAGCCGAAGGAGTAGAGCTGCTCGAGGAAGATCCCCTCGAGCCCCCCCTTGTCCCGCAGCACCCGCGCCGCCGCGTCGTCCAGGGACTCGTTCATGCCGACGAAGCCCCCCGGGAGCGCCCACGCGCCCCGCTGGGGCGGCTCGACCCGCTCGACGAGGAGGACCCTCAGGCCGCCCTCGTGGACGGTGAGGAGCGCCACATCGACCGCCACAGAGGGCCGCTCGAACTCGTTGGCGTCGTACTCCGCGAGGAAGCGAGTGTCCTCCGCCTTGTTAGATCCAATATGCATATATGCATAATAGCGCAAAGGTGCGGCGGGCCGAACGGACGATTCCGGATTCTGGTCGCCTGCACTGCAAAGGGGGGCTCAGGGCGTGTTGGAGCGGCTCCTGGCC
>CBFHHK010000157.1:0-11004 GCA_965655435.1 Planctomycetota bacterium
GCCACGAGCGTGGAGTACGTGGAGTTCAGGGGCCTCCGGCCCGCGGAGGGTCGACATGCCCTGCGGCTGGGCGAGGTCGCCCTGGGCGCCGACGTCGCCGCCGCGCTCGGGCTCGGGCCGGGGGACGCCCTGCTCTCGGACCCCACCGAGCTCTACGACATCAGCCGGCCCCCGGCCCTGAAGATGCGGGTGGCGGGCGTCTACCCGCCCGCGGGAACGCCCGACGACGGCGCGGTCTTCTGCGACGTCAGGACAGCCTGGGTGCTCGAGGGCATCGCCCACGGGCACGCGCCGGCCGAGGAGATCGACGAGGGCCTCGTGCTGAGCCGGGCCGAAGAGTCGGTGGCGGTGAGCGGCGCGCTGATGGAGTACGCCGAGGTCACGGAGGAGAACGAGGGCTCGTTCCACTACCACGGCGACACGGCGCTCCTGCCCCTCAGCGCCGTGCTCGCGCTGCCCGGGAGCCGCAAGGACGGCACGCTGCTCAAGAGCGCGGTCAATGCCGAGGGGAGCTTCCAGGCGGTCACCCCCACCGCGGTCATCGGCGACCTCCTCGGGGTGGTCTTCCGGATCAAGGCCTTCTTCGACCTCGTCGGCATCTTCCTCCTGGGCACCACCGCGCTGCTGGTGTCCCTCGTCTTCCTGCTCTCGTCCCGCCTGCGCGGCGCCGAGATGCGCACCCTCGACCGGATCGGGGCGCCGCGGCGCGTCGGCGCGGGCCTCATCGGGATCGAGGCGGCCCTCGTGCTGCTCATCGCCGGCGCCCTCGCCGGGGGCGCCACCGCCGCCACGCTCCGCTGGCTGCCTGACCTGGTGTCCACCTTCTGAGCCGGGGGTCCACGCTCCTGCTCCGAGGTCCACACTCCTGCTCCGAGGTCCACACGGTGCGCCGGGGGCCACACTGTCCGCCGGGGGCCACCCTGTCCGCCCGAAGGCCATACCGTTCGCCGGGGGCGGGCCACCGGGTCCGCTGGGAGCCCTCATCGCTTGCTGGCGGGTCGCACAGGCCGGGAGGCGGGCCCCGCCCCGCCGAAGTCCCATCCCACCGGAGTCCCGCCCCACCGGAGTCCCGCCCCACCGGGGACCTGCCGAGCCGACGCGCGCTCTCGCGAAGGCCCCTTCCGTTGAGCCCACCGCGTTGAGCTTCGGCCCTTCCTGGGCGCCATTCTCTCGATGCCTCTTGTCAGGAGCCTCCCGTCCGGTGTCTGTTGTTCAGAGTCCCTTCGCGGGCCTCACTTGTCGGCCTCTTGAACAGGGCCCCGCCCCCCCCCAAGCCTCTCCCCCTGGGTCCGCCGCCACACCTGATGGGCACCGCACGAACCGTCCTTCTCTCTGCACTGCTCCTCGCGGGCTGCTCCGACCAGGGGGCGACCACCCCCTCCCCGTCCAGCGGTGGCCAGCTGCGACCGGTCGTGGCGGTCACCTCCGGGCCAGCCGAGCTGCTGGCCGCGGCCGCCCTGGGGCCGAAGCAAGTGGAGCGGGTGGCTCCGGAGGGGGGCCTCCTGGACCGCTGGCGGCCGGACGATGTGGCCCTCGACGCCATGGTCTCGGCCCAGCGCGTGCTCGTCCTGGGCGACGAGGCGGAGCCCTGGCTCCAGCGGGCCGGCCTCCCGCCGAGCCGGACCGTGCGGCTCGACGCGGCGATCCCCGAGGCCAGCTGGATCAAGGTCGGGAGCTTCACCCACACCCACGGCGGAGGAGAGTCCCACACCCACGGCGGCGTCGTGGCCGAGGCGTGGACCGACCCGGCGCTGCTGCGTGCCATGGGCCAACGGGCCCGGGGGCAGCTCGCGGCCGTCCTGGGCGATGGCGAGGCCCCTGCGCCCGCCTCGACCCTCGGGGTCCGGATCGACCTCTACGCCGACGAGCTGGGGGCGCTCGCGGAGGCCCTCGACGGGAAGGCACTGATCGCCACCCACCACGGGATGGAGTACCTGTGCCGGTCGGCGGGGATCCGCCTCGAGGTCACGGAGCTGGAGCTCGACGGCGACGGCGGGCACCCTAATGACGACGCCGTCCGCCGCCTGGCCGAGCTCGCGGGGCAGGAGGGCGCCCACGCGGGGATCCTGGTGTGGCCGGGCCCCCTGGATCCGGCCTTCGCGGAGAAGGCCCAGCAGGAGCTTGGCCTGCGGTCCGTAGACTTCGACCTGGGCGCGTCCCTCGCCGGAAGCGACACCCTCACGCGCCTGACCCAGAGCGCCGCGCGCCTCCGCGCAGCGATCGCCCCTGAATGAACCGATGAGCACGATCTTCGACGCGATCCTCGATGGGGAGCTCCCCTGCCACCGCGTGTTCGAGAACGAGCACGTCCTCGCCTTCCTCGACATCGGGCCGCTCTCGAAGGGGCACACCCTTGTCATCCCCAAGGAGCGTCGCGCCCAGCTCCACGAGCTGAGCGACGAAGCCTCGGCCGAGCTGGGGAGGGCCCTCCCGCGCATCGCGAGGGCGGTCCTCGCGGCCACCGGCGCCACCGCCTACAACGTCCTCCAGAACAACGGCTCAGAGGCCCACCAGGCCGTCTTCCACGTGCACTACCACATCATTCCACGCTTCCCAGACGGCTCCGGGCTCGGCCTTGGCTGGACCCCGGGGGCGCTCTCCGACGGCGAGACCCTCGCCGCAGCCGTGGCGGACGCCCTCGAGCGCGAGGAGGGGTCACGATGAGCGGCTCCATCCTCATCCACGGGGGGACCGTGGTCGGCCGTGACGGCGCCGCCGCCGCGGACGTCCTCATCCTCGACGGCGTGGTCTCCGCGGTCGGTGAAGGGCTCGCGGCCGAGGCTGCCGCGCCCGGCGTGGAGCGCCTTGACGCGACGGGGCGCCTGGTCTTTCCCGGCCTGACCGACCCGCAGGTCCACTTCCGAGAGCCTGGGATGCCGCACAAGGAGGACCTCTGCTCGGGCTCCCTCGCCGCCATCGCAGGCGGGGTCACGGCGTTCTACGAGATGCCGAACACCAAGCCGAACACGGACTCGCCCGAGCGCCTGGAGGACAAGCTCTCGCGCGCCTCCGGTCGCTGCCACGCGGACTACGGCTTCTTCATCGGCGGGACACGCGAGAACGCGGATCGCCTCGGGGAATGGGAGACCCTTCCCGGCTGCGCCGGGATCAAGGTGTTCATGGGCTCTTCGACGGGCTCCCTGCTCGTGGCGGACGACCCGACCCTCGAGCGCATTCTGCGCTCGGGCGAGCGCCGGGTGACCTTCCACAGCGAGGACGACTATCGGCTGAAGGACCGCTACGCCGAGGTCCAACCCGACACCCACGTGCGGGAGCACCCCCACATCCGTGACGTGGAGTGCGCCGTGCGCTCCACCCGGCGGCTCCTGGACCTCGCCGAGAAGACGGGCCGCAAGATCCACATCCTGCACGTCTCCAGCGCGGATGAGGTCCACATGGTCCGGGAGCGGGACCTGGGCGACCTCGTGACCATCGAGCTGACCCCCAACCACCTGTTCCTCGCGGCACCGGACTGCTACGAGACCCACGGGACCTGGGCGCAGATGAACCCGCCGGTGCGGGACCGAGCGCACCAGGAGGTCCTGCGAGAGGCCGCGGCGGACGGAACGGCGGCCTGCATCGGATCGGATCACGCCCCCCACACGGCCGAGGAAAAGGCCCAACCCTTCCCGGTCTCGCCCTCGGGTATCGCCGGGGTCCAGACCACCCTGCCGCTCCTGATGACCGCCGTCAGGGATGGTTGGCTCCGCCTGGAGGACATCGTGCGGCTGTGCGTGGACGGCCCCGCCCGGGTCTACGGGGACACCGGGCGCGGCCCATTGTCGCCCGGCGCCGCCGGGAACGCCGTGCTGGTGGATCCCAGCGCGGGCGGGCGAGTCGACCAGCGCCCGTTCCACAGCCGCGCGGGGCGCACGCCGTTCGCCGACGTGCCCCTGGCCGGATGGCCGGTGGGGACGGTCCTCCGTGGCAACGTGGCCTACCTCGAGGGCAGCGCCCGGGGTCCCTCAGCGGGGCGAATGGTCACGTTTCCGGGCTAGCCGGGATCCCGGGCTGACGCCCGCCCGAAAGATCGGTAGGCGGAGATCGCCTGCGGAGAGGGACCGGGGATAGAATGCGCGCCAAATTTCGTGGTGAGCTCCGCTCTCACGGCCCATGAATGGGCCGCGGGGTTTCCACGAGAGGACCTCCGCTTGTCCACTTCCCAGCAGCCCTCGCGCCGCCCCCTCCGCCCCCGCCGGGCGGTGGCCGTCGTCGCGACCTGACCCCCAACTCATGGCAACGATCAAAGCCAGACGAGGCCTCGATCTACCGATCCACGGCGCGCCCTCAGACGCCGCCGTCGTCGATCGCCTCGACGTCAATCGAGTCGCCCTGCTGCCCCAGGAAGTCCTGGGCGCGAAGGTCCGGTTGCTCGCCCAAGAGGGCGACACCGTCCAGGTCGGCACCCCGCTGATGTGCGACCGCCGCGACGAGGCGGCGCTCTTCACGTCCCCTGCCGCGGGCAAGATCACGGCGATCCACCGCGGCAAGCGCCGCGCGGTCCTGTCCATCGTGGTGGAGGCCTCCGGCTATGACGACGCCGTCCCCTTCCATCCCGTTGACGTCAGCACGGCGACGCGCGACGACGTCAAGCAGGCGCTGCTGGGCTCGGGCCTCTGGCCGACGATCCGCCGGCGGCCCTTCGACCGCGTGGCAATCTCCACCGACGAGCCCGCCGCGATCATCGTCCAGGCTTATGACTCCAGCCCGCTCGCCCCTGACCTGACCGAGGTGGTGGCCGGGCGCGACTCCGACCTCAAGGTGGGGCTCGCCGCGCTGCGTAAGCTCACCGACGGCCTGGTCCACGTCGCCGTCAAGGACGGCGTGCGCTGGGGTCGCTTCCTCGACGACGGCATCCAGGTCCAGCAGTTCCGGGGGCCGCATCCCGCGGGCACCGCGGGCTTCTCGATCCACAGCCTGTGCCCCGCCGGCGCGAACCGCACGGTCTGGCACGTCGGCGTGCAGGACGTCGCCGACATGGGCCGGCTCCTGAGGGACGGCAAGCGCCCCACCGAGCGCATCGTGAGCCTCGGCGGCCCGGCCGCTCGCTCCCCCAAGATCGTCCGTACGCGCCCCGGCGCGGACCTCCAGCAGCTCTGCCTGGGCGAGGTCGAGGCCGACCAGCCGCGCTTCGTCAACGGCTCCGCCGTCTGGGGAAGCACCGCCAGCGTGGAGGACCACACGGCCTTCATCGGCCGCTGGAACACCCAGGTCACGTTCCTGGAGGACGGGGTGACCCGCGACCTCATCGGCTGGGCCCTCCCCATCAGCGGACGCTTCACCCAGACCAACACGGTCTGGGACAAGTTCTTCCGCAAGGCCTTCAAGTACGACACGGACACCAACGGGAGCCTGCGGGCCATCGTCCCCATCGGACAGTACGAGTCCGTGATGCCGATGGACGTGCTCGCCACGCAGCTCATCAAGGCCCTCGCGGCCAAGGACCTCGAGTCCGCCGAGAAGCTCGGCGTCCTCGAGCTTTCAGAAGAAGACCTGGCCCTCTGCCAGGTCGTGGACCCCTCCAAGGTGCCGATCACCGACTGGCTCCGCGACATGCTGACCACCATCGAGAAGGAGGGCTGAGATGAAGATCCTCAGAGACACCCTCGACAAGTTCGAGCCGCTCTTCACCAAGGGCGGGAAGCTCGAGAAGCTGTACCCGGTCTACGAGGCCGCGGACACGTTCCTCTACACACCTGGGCACCGGACGGACTCCGGGCCCTCCGTGCGAGACGGGATCGACCTGAAGCGACTGATGATCATGGTCGTCATCGCGCTGGTCCCTGCCACTCTCTTCGGGATGTGGAACGTCGGCTTCCAGCACCTGCGGGCCACCGAGGACTGGACCCTCGCCCCCACGGCGGCGCCCTTCTTCGAGTGCCTGCTTTACGGCGCGATCAAGTTCATCCCGGTCTACGCGGTGACCATCGTCGCGGGAGGAACGGCGGAGGCCATCTTCTCGATCATCCGCAAGCACGAGATCAACGAGGGCTTCCTCGTCACATCGCTGCTGTTCCCGCTCACGTTGCCGCCGGACATCCCGCTCTGGCAGGTCGCCGTCGGGATCATCTTCGGCGTCGTGATCGGTAAGGAGATCTTCGGTGGGACGGGGATGAACATCCTCAACCCCGCCCTGACCGCGCGGATCTTCCTCTACTTCGCCTACCCGGTGGACATCTCCGGCGACCGCGTGTGGGTCTCGGGGAGCAGCTCCGGGCAGTGGATCGACGGCGCCACCGGCGCCACCCCCCTGGCGTTCTTCTACTCCAACGGCAACGCCCCTGAGGCGATGGCCGCAGCGGACTCCCTGAGCATCGGCTGGTTCGACGCCTTCATGGGCTGGATCCCCGGCTCGATGGGCGAGACCTCCACGCTGATGTGCCTGCTCGGCGCCGGCATCCTGATCTTCAGCAAGGTCGGCTCCTGGCGGATCATGGCCGGCTGCGGCCTGGGCATGCTCGCCTTCACGCTGCTGCTGAACTTCGTCGCGTTCGCTGCGGGCCTCGGCGCGGACCACTACACCGCCGTCTCCCCCGCCTGGCACTTTGTCATCGGCAGCTTCGCCTTCGGCTCCATCTTCATGGCCACCGATCCCGTGTCCGCCGCCCAGACCAACACCGGGCGCTGGATCTACGGCTTCATGATCGGCGCCCTCACCATCCTCGTCCGCGTGCTGAACCCGGCGTACCCCGCCGGGATCATGCTCGCCATCGTCTTCATGAACGTGTTCGCACCCCTGATTGACCACTACGTCATGAAGGCGAACATCCGCCGCCGGGAGGTTCGTCTTGGACTTCAGTAACAAGTATGTGCTCGGGTTCGCCCTGGTCCTCTGCATCGTCTGCTCCGCCCTGGTCTCCTCCACCGCGGTCGCGCTGAAGGAGCGCCAGGACGCCAACAAGGAGCTCGACCAGCGCCGCCAGGTGATCCGCGTGGCGGGCCTCGCGCAGCCGGGTGAGGCGCTCCCCAAGGAGACCGTCGACACGCTCTTCGAGAACATCCAGGGCCGGGTCATCGACCGCGAGACGGGCGACTACATCGACGTCCCCGTGGCGTCGGTGAACCCCATCAAGGAGTCGAAGGACCCCGCGATGTCCGCCTCGACGCCCTCGGAGTTCAAGGCCGCCCAGGTCTCACGACTCTCGAACCGTCTCCAGGTCTTCGAGGTCAAGACGCCTGGCAAGGAGTGCCTCGTCCTCCCCATCCACGGCAAGGGACTCTGGTCCACCATGTATGGATACCTGGCCGTGAAGAACGACCTCTCCGAGGTCGTCGGCATCACCTTCTACGCCCACGGGGAGACCCCCGGCCTCGGCGGTGAGATCGACAACCCCTCCTGGAAGGACCAGTTCCCCGGGCGAGGTGTCTACGGCGCCGACGGCGTCGGCCTGGGCGTGGTGAAGGCCAGCGCTCCCCGCGACAAGGACTACGAGGTCGACGGCCTCTCCGGCGCGACCATCACCACCAAGGGTGTCGACGCGACCATCAAGCTGTGGCTCGGCCCTGCCGGCTACGGCCCCTACCTCGAGCAGTTCAAGACTCAGGGCTGAGCCCGAGACCCGAACCTTCCCATGGATAAGGCAACACGAGGCATTCTCCTCGACCCCCTTCACGAGAAGAACCCGATCACCCTCCAGGTGCTCGGGATCTGCTCGGCCCTCGCGGTCACGACCAAGCTGGAGACAGCCTTCGTGATGAGCGCGGCCCTGACCTTCGTGCTCGTGTGCTCCAACACGACCATCTCGCTGCTGCGGAACAAGATCCCCGGCAGCATCCGGATCATCACCCAGCTGGCGATCATCGCCTCCCTGGTGATCGTCGCGGACCAGGTGCTGAAGGCCTTCCTGTTCGACACGTCGAAGGCCCTCTCGGTCTTCGTCGGGCTGATCATCACCAACTGCATCGTCATGGGGCGCGCCGAGGCCTTCGCCATGGCGAACCCGCCCATGGCCTCCGCCCTGGACGGCTTCGCCAACTCCATGGGCTACAGCGTGGTGCTGATCTACGTCGCCCTGTTCCGCGAGCTCCTCGGCTCCGGCAAGGTGCTCGGGAGCCCGGTCTTCGCCAGCGTGAGCGACGGCGGCTGGTACGTCCCCAACGGCCTGATGGTCCTCTCCCCCGGCGCCTTCTTCCTGATCGGTCTCCTGATCTGGGTCCAGCGCTCGATGACTCCCACCCTCCAGGAGGCGGACTGACGCCATGGACCTCATCAACCTCGCGCTGAAGGCGATCTTCGTCGAGAACATCGCCCTGGCCTTCTTCCTGGGCATGTGCTCCTTCCTGGCGGTGTCCAAGAAGGTCGACACCGCCATGGGCCTCGGCCTCGCGGTCGTCTTCGTGCTCACCGTGGTCACGCCCCTCAACGCGCTGATCAACAACTTCATCCTCAAGGAGGGCGCCCTCGCCTGGGCCCTCGGCGAGGAGAAGGCGGCCGGCTACGACCTCAGCTTCCTCGCGTTCATCACCTTCATCGCGACCATCGCGGCGGCGGTGCAGATCGTGGAGATGTCCATCGACAAGTTCGCCCCGGCGCTCTACTCGGCCCTGGGCGTGTTCCTGCCGCTGATCGCGGTGAACTGCGCCATCCTCGGCTCGTCCCTCTTCATGGTCGAGCGCGAGTACACCGTGATGCAGTCCACCGTCTTCGGGTTCGGCAGCGGCGTCGGCTTCTGGCTCGCCATCGTCGCCCTCGCGGCCATCCGCGAGCGGCTCAAGTACTCCAACGTGCCCCCCGGCCTCCGAGGCCTCGGCATCACCTTCATGATCACCGGCCTCATGGCCATGGGCTTCATGATCTTCGGCGGCATCCAGCTCTGAGACCCTGCGGCGGGCCGTCGCCTGCGCACAAACGCACACTCGAAACCGTCAACGGACCGGTTCAGACTCATACCCATGGACACCTTCATCTTCGGTGTGGCCGCGTTCTCGCTGGTCGGACTCTTCATCGTCGGCGTGCTACTGATCGCCCGCTCGCAGCTCGTGAGCAGCGGCTCGGTGCGGATCATCGTCAACGGCGACGAGAGCCAGGCCATCGAGACCAAGGCAGGAGGCACCCTCCTCGCCACCCTCGCGGACCAGAAACTCTTCATCCCCTCTGCCTGTGGCGGCGGCGGAACCTGCGCCCAGTGCCTCGTCAACATTGACGAGGGCGGCGGGGAGCTCCTCCCCACCGAGGAGGGGCACATCACCCGCGGTATGGCCAAGGAGGGCTGCCGCCTCTCCTGCCAGGTCAAGGTGAAGAACGACATGCGCATCCGCGTGCCGGACTCCGTCTTCTCCGTGCAGAAGTGGGACTGCGAGGTCGTCTCGAACAACAACGTCGCGACGTTCATCAAGGAGTTCAAGGTCCGCCTCCCCGAGGGGAAGAAGATCGACTTCACGTCTGGCGACTACATCCAGATCGAGATCCCGCCCCACGACGTCAGCTACAAGAACTTCGAGGTCGAGACCGAGTACCGAGAGGACTGGGACAAGTTCGACCTGTGGCGCTTCCAGTCCAAGACCGACGACACCGTGGAGCGCGCGTACTCCATGGCCAACTACCCGGCGGAGGGCGACGACATCGTCATGCTCAACGTCCGGATCGCCTCGCCCCCCCCGCGTCTCCCCGACGTGCCCCCGGGCAAGGGCAGCTCGTACATCTTCGACCAGAAGCCTGGCGACAAGGTGACGATCTCCGGCCCCTTCGGTGAGTTCCACATCAAGCCCACCGAGCGCGAGATGATCTTCATCGGCGGCGGCGCCGGCATGGCCCCCCTGCGGAGCCACATCATGCGCATGCTCGAGACCGAGAAGACGGACCGCAAGATGTCGTACTGGTACGGCGCGCGCTCCCTCCGCGAGATGTTCTACGTGGAGGACTTCGACCGCCTCCAGTCTGAGAACGACAACTTCAAGTGGCACGTCGCCCTGAGCGAGCCGCTCCCCGAGGACAACTGGGAGGGCCACACGGGCTTCATCCACCAGGTCGTCCTCGAGAACTACCTCAAGAACCACGCGGCCCCCGAGGAGTGCGAGTACTACCTCTGCGGCCCGCCGATGATGAACCAGGCCGTGCTCCAGATGCTGGACGACCTGGGCGTCGACCCCGAGATGATCGACCTCGACGACTTCGGCGGCTGAGCCGTCCGGCCCCACCTGGGGAGCGGCGTGGCGAGCCATCGCCACGCCGCTCCTGTCATTTCCATGCGAACCATCACCCTCCTCCTCGCCCTCGTAGGGCTCTCCATCGCGGCCTCTGTGGCCTCCTGTGGACCCAGCGGCGTCCAGGTCCCCACTGCCGTCCGGATCGGCGGGCAGTGCATGGGGACGAGCTGGTCCGCCGTGGTGACCCTCCAGCCGGGCGAGAGGGCCGAACGGGTGGGCGCCCTGGTTCAGGACCGCCTGGACGAGGTCGACCGCGCGCTCAGCACCTGGAAAGAGGAGAGCGACCTCTCGCGGCTCAACCGCGCCGCGCCCGACGCCCGGGAGGGAGCGACCGCAGACACCCTGGAGGTCCTCCGCCTCGGCCGCCAGCTGTGGGAAGCCACGGGGGGAGCGTTCGACCCCTCGGTAGGACCGCTCACGCGCCTCTGGGGCTTCGGCTCCTACGAGGTCCAGCAAACCGCCCCCTCGCCAGAGCAGGTCGCCACCGCTCTGGAACAGGTCGGCCTCGACGACCTCCACATGGGAGAGCCAGGGATCGCGGTCCCGGGGGCTGAGGAGTCCGAGGTGACGGCGGGCTGGATCGAACGCTCCCGCGACGACCTCGAGATCGACGCCTCCGCCGTGGCCAAGGGCTACGGCGTCGACGTCGCCGCGGCCGCCCTCCTCCAGTCCGGGCACGACGAGTTCATGATTGAGGTGGGCGGCGAGCTGGTGCTCAGCGGCCGCAACCCCGAAGGCATCCCCTGGCGTATCGGCGTGGACGACCCGCTCCCGCCCGCGGGCAGCGACCCGCTCTCCCCCATGGCGCTGGCGCCAAGGCCCCCCATCGCCCGCCTCTCCATGACCAGCGGCGGCGTG
>CBFHHK010000158.1:0-10943 GCA_965655435.1 Planctomycetota bacterium
GGCGCTGCGCGCCCTGGGATTAGCGGCCACTTCAACGTCCTCGGCACGTTGGGCGCGGCCCAGGGTGCGCAACTGACGCTCGAGTTCCTCGTCCATCACTGGCACGCCGCGCGGCAGTGCCTTGCCGCGGGACATGTCACGCATGAAGCGTTTAACGATTCGGTCTTCCAGCGAGTGAAAGCTGATGACAACCAGGCGGCCGCCCTCGCGGAGCAGGTCCAAAGAAGCCGCTAACAGATCTTCCAGATCACCCAGCTCACGATTAACGTGAATTCGCAGGGCCTGGAAGGCGCGAGTAGCAGGGTGCTTGTGCTTTTCCCAGCGTGGATTTGCGGCGCTGACAATGCTGGCCAGACGAGCGGTAGTCGTGATGGCCTCTTCTTCACGCGCTTCCACAATAGCGGCTGCTATGCGTTTGGAAAATCGTTCTTCGCCGTATTCTTTCAACACGCTGGCGATATCTTCCTTGCTGGCAACAGCCAGCCACTGCGCAGATCAATCACCGAATGCGCAACCGGCCCTACCACGTCGCGGACGACGGCGGGCTCGCGCTCGGCGCCGTGTTGAAGTCGCACGTCGCCGCGGAGATCGGGAAGCTCGCGCGACCGGCCGAGATCCGCGTCTCGCCGCGGCTCCCCAAGACCCGCAGCGGGAAGATCATGCGGCGGCTCCTCAGGGCCATCGCAGCCGGCGAGGAGATTCGCCAAGACACCACCACGCTCGAGGACCCCACGATCCTCGACGAGCTTCGAGCCGGAGTGAAAGCATGAGCCAATCCATCCTCGCCACCGTCGCGCTTCTCCTCGCCGCCCCCGGCCTCTGCCAGGGTGATCTGCCGGCGGAGCGCTCGGACATCCTGCCTGTGGTGGACCAGGTCATCGCGAGCCACGACTGCCTCGCGTGCCATGACCCCGAGTCCAGCATCCGTGAGCGCCTCGACCCGGTCGCAGCGCCCGACCTCGGCGGGGTCGCGGGCCGCGTGGACCACGCCTGGCTCGTGGACTTCCTCGCGAACCCGCGGGAGACCCGACCGGGCTCGACCCACCCGCACCAGCTCGCCGGGCTCGCGGCGGCGGGCCGCCAGCAAGCGGCGGAGGGCCTGGCGGCGTTCCTCGCGGCGAACCCGACCACGCGGAGCCAGGTGGGTGAGCCAGGTGAAGAGACCAGCGACTTTGGGACCGTTGAGCGCGGCCGCCGCCTCTTCCACACCGTCGGGTGCGTGGCCTGCCATGGGCCGCTCGAAGACGCCTTCGATCTCGAGATCACGCTGGTGGAGCTGGAGGCGGAGCTGCGCGCCGCCGAGGCCGCAGGCGACGTGATGGAGGACGCCTCGGACGACTACGACGAGGAGCCGCTCCTCGTCCGTCCAGGGACGCTCGCTCCCGACCCCCACGCGCTGCCGTCTGATCTCGCGCGCAAGTACCGGATCAGCACGCTGGCTGCCTTCCTGGAGGACCCCGTCGCGGTGCGGCCCTCCGGACACTGCCCCTCCATGGGGCTGGAGGCCGACGAGGCGCGGGCCATGTCCGCGTACCTGCTCAGGTCCCAGTCGCAGCGCGCCGCCAGGACCGAGGACCGCCGGCCCGGGTTGGTGGTGAAGATCTACGAGGCGCCCAACCTCCAGCGCGGCGGCCTCGCGCGGCTTGATGAGCTCGAGCCCGTGGCGACCGAGGTCGTGCAGGAGATCAACGTCGACGCGCGCACGCGGGACGAACAGTTCGGGCTGCGCTTCACCGGCTTCCTTGAGGTCCCGGCGGACGGGCGGTATCGCTTCCATCTCAGCTCGGACGACGGCTCCCGCCTGCGCATCGGCGGCGAGGTCGTCGTGGACAATGGCGGCGTCCACGGCACCAAGACCGTCTCTGGCGGCGCCGATCTGAAGGCGGGCTCGGTGCCCATCGAGGTGACCTTCTTCGAGGCCTCCGGCGGCGAGGTGCTCTCCCTTGAGTGGGAAGGGCCGGGCGTGAGCCGCGCGCCGCTCGCCGCGGAGCGCCTCTCCCACTGGCCGCTGATCTACCGGGTGCTCGGCGCGGACGGCGAGCGCGTGGCTCGACCGGCCGCCAAGACCGCCCGGCCGCAGCTCGTGGAGCGTGGCCGCCAGGCCTTCGCGCGCCTGGGCTGCGCCACGTGCCACGCGGGCGTGTTGCCGGGGCAGGCCCCCGAGGTCGTCCGCCAGCCCCCGTCCCTGGACGACCTCTCGGGGGCACGACGAGAGCCCCTGTGCCTCCGCCCTGAAGGCCGGTACGACTTCGACCCGGAGACGGCGGGGCAGCTGCAGGCAGCCTTCGCCCAGCCGACCGGGATCGCCGCGAGCGCCATCGATCCGGGGGACCTGGTCCAGCGCCGGCTCGCGGGCAGGAGGTGCTACTCCTGTCACCGCCGCGACGACGTCGGCGGGGTCCACCCCGAGCTGCAGGCCTTCTACGTCGGGGACGAGGAGGCGGAGCTGGGGGACCAGGGGCGCTTCCCGCCGACGCTGTCCGCGGTGGGGCGGAAGTTCCGCCCCGAGGTGCTCCGCGCCGCGCTCCGCGGTGAAGAGCGGGTGCGCCCGTACCTCTCGACCCGCATGCCCCAGATGGGGGCCCGCGGGGTCGATGGTCTGGCCGAGCTGCTCGAGGCTGCCGACGCCGAGGCTGCGGCTGATGTCGCCTCCGCGCCGTCCTGTGACATGGAGCAGGCGGCTGACGGGCGGCGGCTGGCCGGGACCCGCGGTCTGGGGTGCGTGCAGTGCCACCGCTTCCTGGGCAGCGAGAGCCTCGGGGTGCAGGCCATCGACATGGGCCAGATGCACCGTCGGCTCCGCTACGAGTGGTTCCATGACCTGCTCATGAACCCGGCGAACGTGGACCTCGACGCGCGCATGGCCAACCTCTGGGTGGAGGGCGAGAGCCCGGTCCAGAACATCGCAGGCGGTGACATCGAGGCGCAGATCGAGTCCCTCTGGTGCTGGCTGGGCGGTGAAGAGAACATGGCGCCGCCCCCCGGCCTCGAGACGGGCCCGTGGGCCTTCGAGGTGGACGTCTCCGAGGAGCCCCGCGCCGTCGCCGTCTTCATGAACGACGTGTCGCCCCGCGTCCTCTGTGTCGGCTCTCCCACCGGGCTTCACTTCGCCTTCGACGAGCAGAACGCGCGCCTCGTGAAGGCCTGGCGCGGGCGCTTCCTGAACGCCGAGAAGACCTGGAAGGGGCGCGCTGGCGGCCTGGAGATGCCGGCCTCCTCGGACGCCGTTGATCTGGGCCCCGGCCTGCCGGTCCTCCCGTTCGGTTCGATGACGGACCCGTGGCCCGGAGCCACCGGCCTCGACGCTGAGGCTCGGATCCTCGGGCGGACCGCCCACCCGGACGGCTCGATGACCTTCCGTTACGCGGTCGGAGACCTGCGCGTGGAGGAACTCGTCCGTCCCCTGGAGGTGACGATCGAGGAGGGGACCAGCACCGCGCCAGGCACGCGCCTCGGCGTGGAGCGGGTCTTCACCGTCCGGGCGCCCCTGGGGACCGTGGTCATGGCGCGACCCCTGGCAGCCCGTCGCTTCGATAGCCTCGGCGCCGGGCGCTGGAGCGTCGATGGGGGCGCCTGGCCTGTGCTCGAAGTGGACGAGCAGAGCGCTCGTCGCGCCCGGATCGTGGACGCCGCGACGGACGGCGCTCCCGCCGCCGCCGAGCTCCGGATCCCTGTTCTCATGCTCCCGGAGGAACCCGGGAGCCAGACCCTCGTTGGTGCGTTCTCTTGGAGGTATGCGTGGTGATTCACTCTCTCGCCCTGGTCACTCTCACGGGCTTCAGCCCGGCCCCCCTTAGCGCGGCGAGCCCCGCCGCGCAGGACGTCCCGACCCACGCGGAGCGTGAGGCGCGCGCCTATCGGGTGACGTCCTGCCCGCTCCCCGAAGGCGTCGCCCTCGAGGTCGGCGGCCTCGAGATCATCCCCGGTCCGGACGGGCCCAGGGTCCTCGCGGTGACGCGCCGGGGCGAGATGTGGGGGATCGACGGCTTCGCCGGCAGCGATGTCGCGGAGGTGCCGGCCTTCGAGCGCGTCGCGGACGGCCTGCACGAGCCCCTCGGGCTCCTGCGGGACGGCGACGCCTTGATGGTCGCCTGCCGCGGCAAGCTGGTCCGGTTGACGGACACCGACGGGGACCACGTCTACGAGACCCACGACTCGGTGACCGATTGGTGGCGCATCAGCGGCAACTACCACGAGTACAACTTTGGCCCGGCCCCGGCGATCGACGGGAGCTACTGGATCACGACCAACAAGCCCTTCGGCGGTGAGCCGTTCGGCCGGGTGAAGTGGCGCGGGTACGCGCTCCGGGTCACGCCGGACGGCGAGGTCACGCCCATGTGCGCGGGGCTCAGGTCCCCGGCCGGGGTGAACACGTCTCCCACGGGCGAGGTCTTCTACACGGACAACCAGGGCGAGTGGTGCGGCGCGAGCAAGCTCAGCCTGCTGCGCCCCGGTAGCTACCACGGGCACCCGCACGGCATCGGGAGCACCGACCTCCCTGAGTGGCCCTGGCCGCGGCCGGCGGCCCTTCCTGAGGGGCAGCTGTTCTCGGACATCGCCGCGTCCGGGGACTTCCCCGCCTTCCAGATGCCGAGCGTCTGGTTCCCCCACGGCGAGATGGGGCGCAGCCCCGCCGGCTTCGTTTGGGACGAGAGCCGCGGCAAGTTCGGTCCCTTCGAGGGGCAGATCTTCGTCGCCGACCAGTACGACGCCGCCGTCTTCCGGGTGGACCTGGAGCGGGTCGGGTCGCAGTGGCAGGGCGCGTGCTTCCGCTTCCGTGAGGGCCTCGCCTGCGGTGTGATTCGCGTGGCCTTCACAGAGGAGGGCGCGCTCCTGCTGGGCGAGACCGACCGAGGCTGGGGCTCGCGCGGATCCCTGACCGAGGGGCTCCAGCGCCTCGACTGGACCGGCTTCGTCCCCTTCGAGATCCACACCATGCGGCTGCTCGAGGGCGCGCCGGGCTTCAGCCTGCGCTTCACCTCTCCGGCCAGCGCGGAGTCCCTGGCGGAGCTCTCCAGCTACTCCATGGAGAGCTACACCTACCAGTCCACTCAGCGGTACGGCAGCGCGGAGCTCTCCAAGGAGAACCCCACGGTCCAGTCCGCGAAGCCGCACGCCGACGGGCTGGGCGTGGACCTTGTGTTCGAGGGCCTCCGTGAAGGCTTTGTGCACGAGCTGGACGCCTCGGGCGTGAGGTCGGCCGACGGCTCCCTCGACCTGCTGCACCCCAAGGGCTACTACACGCTGATCAAGATGCGCTGAGCCGCGCGGGCGGTCAGCCCTCGAGGAGGTCCAGCCCCTGGCGCTGCCCGTGGAGGTCCTCGTCCTTGCGGCGGGCCGTCTCGAGCAGCAGGTGGGTGACGTTGTACCGCCGCCGGGTGGCGGTGTCGGTGCCCGTGTCCGCGTGGAAGGAGAAGTTCGCCCCGGTCACGTTGCACAGGCGCTCGAAGATCCCCTGGACCTGGAGCTTCAGGGCGGCGCTGATGGACTCGGGCAGGAGTCCACCCGTTGTTCTCAAGACCTCGCCGATCTTCATGCCGCTCGGGGCGTCCACGAGGAGCTCCTGCAGGCGCGCCTCGGTGATGTAGCCGAGGGAGACGAGGAGGTCGCCGAGTCGTTGGCCGGCTGGCGACCGCGAGCTGGTCACGCGGCAGAGCTCCCCGCCAATGTAGGTGAGCGAGAAGGTCTCCTGCTCGGCCTCGATCCGGAGGACCCCAGTCTTGGCCTGCAGCTGGAAGAACCCGATCAGCTCCGGCACCGAGACCGCGTCCGTGTGTCCGCTGAAGTCGGGCGCATCGACCGCGGGCTCGTTCGCCGGTTCGAAGGCGGCCTGGTCGTCAAGCTGGACCCTAAGCCGCATCGAGCCGGTCGGGTTCGTTGCGGGGGCCACCCCCCGGCTCTCGCCGGTCGACCGGACGCCGAGAGCGCCCCGGTCATCGAAGTGCAGGCCGCTCTGGGCCTCGAGGAGCCGGCCGAGGGCGCCGACGAGTTGCGCGTCATACTCCGAGAGATCGTGGGCCTGGATGGCGCCGACCAGCTCCGGGGAGGGGGCGCCTGGCGCGAGCGGGCGCGGGCAGCCGAGGTCCTCGAGGGCGAGCTCGGTGTGGCGGCGCACGCGATCGAGCAGATCCTGTTGAGCCGGGGCCTCGGGCGATTGCCCGAGCCGGTGGAGCTTCTCGGCGAGCTCCTCCGCGAGGGAGCGGATCGTCGTCAGAGTGTTGGGGTGGGAGCCGGACATGCCAGGACCCGAGCGGAGCGCTCGGTATTCCAAGCATTTCGTCGCCGGTCTGCCCGGGGCTGGAGCCTGAGCAGGATTTCCCCTGGAGCCCTTGGTGGAACTACAGCGGGTCGGAAAAACCTTCCGACCGCGGGGTCAGATCCCGAGGTTCTCGGTCTCTCCACGCCCTGAGCTGTCGTCCTTCCACCAATCGCTGGAGGTGACCTCGAGGACCCCCTCCCGGTACGGTCGCGGCTCCCAGCGGAGCTCCTCCCGGGCGGCGGTGATGTCGTGATCGTGGTGGAGGGAGAAGTAGCCGGCGCCGCGGCGCTCCTTGGTCACGTCCTTGAAGAGCCCCTTCAGCAAGATCGCTCGCTCCACCCACCTGCGCGGGATGTTCCGGCGGCGGACCTTGCCGCCCGTGGCGGCGATGGTGAGGTCGAGGAAGTCGTTGAAGGAGACGCCAGCGGGCCCGGCGATCTCGAAGATCCTGAAGTCCTCCTTGCCTCGCTCGTAGTCGAAGGCGCGGACGATGGCCTCCACGAGGTCGTCCACGTGGACGGGATTCAGCATGGAGAGGCCCTCGTGATAGACCCAGTAGGAGCCCTTCTGGGCGCCGCACTTGCGCAGCAGCGGGGCGGTGTGCCGGAAGTCGCCGCGCCCGTAGACGAGGGTGGGCCGGAAGGACGTCCAGCGGACACTTGAGCCCCGCACGATCTTCTCCTGCACGCGCTTGGAGTCGCGGTAGTAGCTGTAGACCGGGACGCCGATGACCGCGGAGGCCACGTTGATGAACTGGAAGCTCTCGGCGGCGTTCCGCTCGGCTTCTGCCACCAGGGCCTCGGTACCCGCCACGTTGACGGTCTGGAGCACCTCGTCGGACAGGTGGTCGTGGGCGCTGGCGAGGTGGACGAGGAAGTCCGCCTCCTTGAGGAAGCCGTCCACGGAGCCCGGATCGGTGAGGTCTCCCTCGTGGAATTCGAGGTGGTCCGGGTTCTCCAGCGCCTGCTCGCTGAGGACGGTGGAGCGGCCGGGGCGCACGAAGGCGCGGACGTGATGTCCGTCCTTGAGCAGGCGGCGGACGACGTATTGACCGATGAATCCGGTCGATCCTGTGACGGCGATGAGCATGGGGCGGTTCGATCGCGAGAAGAGCGCGCGCAAAAGACTACCGCGCTCACACGTCCCCCGTGCCCCCGAGCCGGTCAGGATGAAGACATGACCCGATCCACCGAGGACCAAGGAGGGCCCGCACGGGACCGCGCCGGGCGCGAGAGTGGCCCTGTGACCGGGGTCGTCGCGGCCCTCCCGGCGGAGCTGGGGGCGTTGGCGGCGGGGCAGCGGCGCGTGGTCGCGTGTCTTGGAACGCCCATTTTTGAGACGTGCCTGCCCGTCGGCGGTCGGATCCTCTCTGTGGCGGCCGGGGTCGGCAAGGTCGCGGCCGCCAGCGCCGCTGCGGGTCTCATCGGAGAGGGGGTGACCCGGCTCCTCGTGGTGGGGACTTGCGGCGGGTTGAGGGCCCAGGAGAACGTCGGGGAGATGATTCACGCGCGCAGGGCCATCCAATGGGACCTCGCGACGCGCAACGGCCGCGAGCTCACCTCGGATGGGGCGTTGATGGAGACCTGGCGCTCGATCGTCGGCGGGGAGCGGGGCAGCATCCTGACGGCGGATCGCCCGGTGATTCGATTCCTGGATCGAGTGCGCGTGGCCCGGGCGGCCTCGAGGGCCGAGGCTGGGCCTGTGGTCGCCGACATGGAAGCGGCGGCGGTGGCCGCGGTGGCGTCCCAGGCCGGGATCCCTTGGGCGGCCCTCAAGGTGGTGTCGGACCAGAGGCCGGGCTGGACGGAGTGGTCACGGTGGGCTGGAGGGTCCATGGAAGGGTTCAAGGACGCCCTGCAGGCCCACGGGGCGCGCCCTGCCGAGTCGGTCCCGCTGCTCTGTGAGGCGCTCGAGGGTCGCGTGGGGGGGCGGGCTTGATCCTCTCTGGTGGACCCGCGAAGGGGGCCCGCAAAGGAGGGCCACGAAGGAGGACCGCAAGGGGCCCCAGGGATCCGAGCAGCGGATCGAGGGCGACGGCGCCGTGGTCGGAGGTGGGGGCTGAGCGGCGGATTGATGCCGCCGCAGACGGCCGCTCCGCCGCGCGAGGGCCTAGCTTGTGGGCAAGCGGCCTCAGAATGCCGGACCCCCCCGACCGATAGGACACCTGTCGGTTGTATACCGATCACAGCTTTCCCACGTCGTCCTTGCCCGCAGAGCGCGGTCTGGGCCGCCCTATGCTCCCCATCCACCTCTCCTCGCAGAGCCTGAGTTGACCGCTGCTGGCACCTTTGTGCGGCGCAACTTCGAGCCGCTCGTCCTTTCGATCCAGGTCCTCGTGGACCTCGTGGTCGTCGGGATAGCGTGCGTGCTCGCGTGGTGGGTTCGCGAGCAGGTGTTCGCCGTGGGGGAGGCTGAAGGGCCAGGCAACAGCACCCCCCTGGAGCTCTACCGGGAGGTCTTCGCCATCACCGCCGCGGTGTGCCTGGTCAGCTTCCACACCTTCGGGCTCTACAGCGCGAGCAAGAGCCTCCTGAACGTGGAGGAGTACAAGGCCGTGGCGAAGTCGAGCGTCGTCTCGTTCTTCGTGGTGCTGGTGCTGCTCTTCTTCCTGCGGGAGACGAACGCGACCGGTGAGGGCGAGGGCATCTACGCTCCCTTCCTCTGGCTGCACAGGGAGTTCGAGCTCAAGGTGAACCCCGACTACCTGTCCAGGGTCACGCTCTTGCTCTCCTTCGTCTTCATCATGCTGATGACGATCGTGAGCCGCTTCTGCTCCTTTCGCGTCATCCAACGTCTCCATGAGCGGGGCATCGGCAACCGCAACGTGCTCGTCGTGGGCGCGGGATGGACGGGCCGCAAGCTCCAGGAGAAGTTCCTTCACGTGCCGACCCTGGGGCTGAACTTCATCGGCTTCGTCGACGATGATGAGGGCCTCGTGGGGAGCTGGATTGGCCGCGGGCAGGTCCTCGGCACGGTCAAGGACCTGAAGCGTGTGGTCGGCGAGCGGAAGATCGGCGAGGTGTTCATCTCGCTGCCCGAGACCAAGGAGTCGGAGGTCCTCGAGATCTGCTCCATGCTCGACGAGATCGGGACGCCTTACTTCGTGGTGCCGCGCTTCTACCACCTCATGTCCTACAACGTGCGGATCGAGAACCTCGACTCGATCCCGCTCATCACCCGCCGCGAGCGCAGCGAGTCCCTGCTGTCCCTCGCCGTCAAGCGCGGCTTCGACGTGCTGGTCTCCGGCACCGTCCTCGCGCTGAGCCTCCCCGCGTTCCTCCTCTTCGCGGTCCTGATCAAGCGCGAGTCCTCGGGCCCGGTCTTCTTCCGCCAGCGGCGCATCGGGATGGGCGGGCGCCCCTTCGAGATGATCAAGTTCCGCACCATGCACATCGACGAGTGCGGGGACGCGGTGGCGCCGAAGAACGAGAACGACCCGCGCGTGACACGCTTCGGGCGCTGGCTGCGTCGGTACTCACTGGACGAGCTGCCCAACTTCCTGAACGTCCTGCGCGGCGAGATGAGCGTGGTCGGGCCGCGGCCTGAGATGCCCTTCATCGTGGAGACCTACGGGGCCCTCGACCGGGAGCGGCTGCGCGCGAAGCCCGGCGTGACCGGGCTGTGGCAGATCTCCTACGCCCGCCAGGACGCGATCCACTCCAACCTGGACTACGACCTCTACTACATCGAGAACCAGTCGCTGCTCCTGGACCTCGTCATCGTGGCGCTCACCGGCTTCGCGGTCGCGCGCGGCACGGGCGCCTTCTGAGCGGAGGCCTGCCGTGCACATTGCCCATGTGATGGAGGCGACGATCGGCGGCACGCGCCGCCACCTCGTGGACGTGGCGCTGGCGCAGCTGCGGCGCGGGGACCAGGTCTCGCTCCTGGTCTCCACCCTGCGGGACCCTGGCTTCGAGGGAGACCTTCGACTGCTCGAGGCGGCGGGAGCCCAGGTGCGGCGCATCCCCATGGTCCGCTCCATCCGGCCAGCGAAGGACCTCCGGCACCTGCGCCAGGTGAAGGCCGCCCTGCGTGAGCTGCGCCCGGACATCGTGCACACGCACAGCTCCAAGGGCGGTGTCCTGGGGCGCCGGGCCTCCCTCTCGACAGGTGTCGGGGCCCGCGTGCACACGCCGCACACCTTCGCCTTCCTCTTCGGCGCCCTCTTCGGACGCGCGAAGCGGGCCGTGTTCCGCTCCATCGAGCGCTCCCTCGCGAGCTCGACCCACCGGCTCATCGCGGTGTCCACCAGCGAGGCGCAGACGATCGAGGCCTCGGGCATCGTCGACGCGGCCCGGGTCCGCACGGTGCCCAACGGCATCGACCCCGCGCGGGTCGAGGGCGCCGCGCCCGTGGACCTGGCGGCCTTCGGGCTGGACCCGGAGCGCCCGGTGGCCGCGGTGGTCGGGCTGCTCTACTCGGCCAAGGGCCAGGACCTGGCCCTCGAGGCGCTCCCGACCGAGGGCCTCGAGGGGCTCCAGCTGCTCTTCGTCGGGCCCGGTGACCAGGGGCCGCTGACCGAGCTCGCGGCGCGCCTGGGGGTCGAGCGGCGGGTCGCCTTCGCCGGCGCCCGGGACGACGTCCCCTCGATCCTCGCGGCGGTGGACTTCCTGCTCCTGCCGTCCCGTTGGGAGGGAATGCCGTACGTCGTGCTCGAGGCCATGGCCGCCTCCCGCCCGGTGGT
>CBFHHK010000159.1:0-10779 GCA_965655435.1 Planctomycetota bacterium
GGTCGGCGCCGCCCGCGCTGCCGCCGCCGCCGGGCTCGGCGCCATCGCCACCCTGGACATGGGCGGGACGAGTACGGACGTCGCCTTCCACTCCCCCGGCGCCGAGCTGTCCGGCCTGGCAGAGGAGGTGCGCGTCGCTGGCCACTCCATCGCGGTCCCGACCCTGGACATGCACACCGTCGGCTGTGGCGGCGGCAGCATCGCGAGGGTGGACGCTGGGGGCGTCCTGCGCGTGGGCCCCGAGAGCGCAGGCGCGGACCCCGGCCCGGTCGCATTCGGGCGCGGTGGGACCCAGCCCACGGTCACCGACGCCCAGGTGGTCCTCGGTCGGATCGCACCGAGAGCGGCGCAGGGTGGCTTCCTCGGGGGCTCCCTTGAGCTCGACGTCGACGCGGCCATGGCGGCCTACGATCGGCTCGGCGCGGCCCTCGGGGTGGACCGCGTCCGTGCCGCCGAGGCGGTCATCGACGCGGCCAACGCCTCCATGCGCCGCGCCCTGGGCGTCATGACCATGCAGCGTGGCCGGGATCCGCGCTCGACCCCCCTGGTCGCCTTCGGGGGCGGGGGTGGGCTGGCCGCCGCGGACCTCGCCCGGGGCCTCGGCATGCCGTCGGCGCTCATCCCCGCATCCCCCGGCGTCCTTTCCGCCCACGGGATGACCGAGGCGGAGCGGTCCGTCGACCGCTCCGCCTCGGTCCTCCGGCCCCTGCGCGAGGTGTCCCCTGAGGAGCGCGCCACGCTGATCGAGACCCTGTTGAGTCAGGCGCACGCGGCGCTGGACGAGGGGGGGCTCCTGGAGGTCCCGCCCCGCCACGAGGCGAGCCTGTCCGTCCGCTACAAAGGCCAGTCCTACGAGCTCTCCATCCCTGACTGCGAGGACCCCGAGGGCGCCTTTCATCGCGCTCATCTGGCTCGCTTTGGGTGGACCCTCGAGGACCACGAGGTGCAGCTCGTCCACGTCCGCCTCCGGGCCTCCGAGGTGCTCGAGCGCGGCGTCCGCTCCGCGTCCAACGGCTCCTCTGACCGTGGGCTCGCCCCCGCGGAGCGACGGTCCGTGGTCTTCAGCGGGGAACATGTGACGGTCGACGTTCACGAGCGCGCCTCGCTCCCCGAGGGCGCGCGTGTGGCGGGACCGGCGATCATCGAAGAGTACTCGGGGACCACGGTCCTCCCCCCCGGCTCGGAGGCGCACGTGGTCGGCGGGCTGGGGCTCCTCATCCAGGAAACGACGCGCTGATCGCCCTGAGCGACCAAGCCCCATGCAGCTCCCCCTGTTCCAGGTCGACGCCTTCGAGGAAGGTCCCTTCACCGGCAATCCCGCCGCCGTGGTCCCCCTCGAGCAGCCCATCCACGATGGGCTGATGCAGCAGATCGCCGAGGAGAACAACCTGTCTGAGACCGCCTTCACGGCGCCTATTCCCGACGCGGAGGGGGACGCCCCGACGTTCGCCCTGCGGTGGTTCACTCCGACGACTGAGGTGGACCTCTGCGGCCACGCCACGCTGGGCGCGGCCGCCGCGCTCCGTGACCTTGGAGCCCTCGATGGAGCGACGCGCGTGCACTTCTCCACCCGGAGCGGCCCCCTCACTGCGTCGCTCGGACCGGAAGGGCAGGTGGAGATCGACCTGCCCGCTGCGGTCCCGACGCGCGGCCCAGGTCCGGACCAGCTCGACGCGATCGAGCGCGCCCTCGACGCCCCCGTGGAGGCGGTCTTCCTCCACCGCTACGCCCTCGCGATCCTCCCCTCCGAGGAGGCGGTTCGCGCGCTCGACCCCCGCGAGGATCACCTCCGACAGGCGGAGATCCCCATCATCGCCACCGCGGCGAGCGCCGCGGACGGGGTGGACTTCGTCAGCCGCTTCTTCGCCCCCACCCTCGGCGTGCTGGAGGACCCGGTCACCGGCTCCGCCCATTGCCAGCTCGTGCCGTACTGGGCCGCCCAGCTCGGCAAGTACCGACTCACGGCCAGGCAGGTCTCCACCCGCGGCGGCCTGCTCCGGTGCGAGCTCGAGAACGAGCGGGTTCGGATGGCCGGCGGCGCCAGGATCTACCTCCGCGGCACGATCGAGGTCGACTGACTTGAGGCCAGCTGGGTGAGTACCAGCTGGGTGAGTACCGGCTGGGTGAGTACCGGCTGGATGGGTTCCGGCCGGGCTGACCCCGCTGGATCCGCGGCCTGTCCTGCTCCAAGGCCCCCACCAGATCCGATGACGGTGGACGGGAGGTGTGGGACCTCCGGCTAGCGTGGCCGCCGCCGAAGGCCTTCAGGCTGCCACCATGAGGCGCGGTGTTCCGCCGGCCCGTGGCGGGATCCGGTCCACGGGGCCGATCGGGGAGCCCAGCTGGAGAGCCCGGCTGGAATGCCCGGCTGGAATGCCCGTCAGATGGATCCGTCAGGTGGCCCCGTCAGCGACGAAGCCGATCCCAGCACAAAAGGCAGAACGCCACCCCGACCGGAGTCGGAGCGGCGTTCTGTTGGAGGATGGAGCGGCTGATGAGATTCGAACTCACGACATCAACCTTGGCAAGGTTGCGCTCTACCACTGAGCTACAGCCGCGTCGCGGGGAAGGATAGCGTGCGAGCCGGGAGAGGCAACCCCGAGCACAGAGAACCTGGGCAACCCCTACGAGTTGGAGCGCTGAATCTCGCTGGAGACGAAGTCCCCGGCGGCACGAGCGGCCTCGGAGAGGGGGACTCCCCCGGCCAAGCCACACGCCAGGGCGGCCGCGAACCGGCATCCTGAGCCACGGATTCCCTCCCCGGGGATCCTCGGGCGCTCCACCCAGATCGGCTCGGAGCCTGGTTCCAGGACGAGATCGCGCACGACCTCGCCGTCCGAACCATGGCCCCCGGTGGCCACGACCCCGCTGACGCCGGCCCGGAGGAGGCGGTCTGCCGCCTGGACCCGGGCGTCAGGGGACCGATCGATCTCGGCGCGGTCCGACCAGGTGAGCTCGGCGAGCTCATCGAGATTGGGGGTCAAGATGGGACCCGAGACGAGGAGACTGTCCCGTGCCTGGACGAGCTCCCGGTCCGACCAGAACCGGTAGCCGCTCGAGGCCTTGATGACCGGGTCGACCACGGCCGGGATCCGGCGGGCCCCGTGGCGACCCCGGGCGATGAGCCGCGCAGCCTCCACGATCGACGCGACCCCGGGCAAGAGCCCGAACTTCATGGCCGCGAGCTGGCCCCCGTCGAGGTGGGCCTCCGCCTCGGCGGCCCACATCATCCGCTCCTCGACCCGACGCACCTCGAAGAGGTCCTGGTCCGTCATGGCGCTGGCGACGTCGTGGGCGGTGCACTCGAAGGCGAGGGCCGCCTCACGGTCCGCGTCGAGGCCGGCGCCGCCGGAGGAGTCCACGCCGCCCACGAGGAGCACCTCGGGGAGGGACGCTGCATCTGCTCTGCTCATGGGCAGAGCCTATCCGACGCGGGGCGCCGGCACCTATCCATGCAGCCAGCGAACGCTATTCGTCCAGCCGGCGGCCGTCAGGAGCCTCAGCCCCCTCCTCACTGGACGCCGAGATCACCGCCAGCGCGTTCTTGAGCAGCCGACGCTCGATGCTCCCGATGGCGCTCTGGCCCGGGTCCTCCATGGGAATCCGCCCACCGGCAATGTGGCCGTGCCCACCGAAGGACCCTTCCTCGCCGAGCACACGCTCGATGAGGGGGTACGCCTTGCCGAAGGAGTAGTCGGTGCGGAGCGAGAGCACGTATGACTCCTCGAAAGCCCCCCCCGCGACGACCCAGGAGCAACCCTTCATCCGGAGGAAGAAGTCCGCCATCTCCGCCACATGCTCCGGGTTCTCGACGCGTCCGAGGAGCGCGATGATGAGCGGCCCGTGCTGCCGGGCGGTGGTCAGAGCCTGGGCCACATGGCGGTAATAGCTGCGGGACAGGGGCGGATTGTCAATCGCCGCGATCCTGGGCCGATCCCCCCGCTTGAAGGTCTCGATGTACGCCTCCTCGTCCAGCGGGGAGGCGTTCCTCGACAGGTCCGCCGTGTCGTACCGGATGCCGCAGAAGAGGGCAGAGGCGGTCCGCTCGTCGAGCTCAACGCCGGCGTCACGCAGGTACTCGAACAGGATCGACGACGTCGCGCCCAGGTCGATTCGGACGTCCTCGTGAGCGATCTCCGTCGCGCTCCCGTCCGACTGCGGTGAGCGGTGGTGGTCGAAGACCGCGACGACGGCGGGCGCTGCGGGGACGACCGTGTGCCGGAACGCCGGCTGAGTGTCCACCAGGAGCACGCCGCAGAACCCGGTCACGTCCGTGGTCTCGTAGTCCGCCAGGTCCAGCTCGAGAGTCTCGAGCAGCGCCACGTTCTCCGCCCGGTGCACCTTGCCATGGGTGGCGACCACGCACTCGTGACCGAAGCCCTCCTCGAGGAGCAGCCGGAGACCCTCGCAAGCGCCGAGGGCGTCAGGGTCAGGCCCCATGTGCGTTAGGATCAGGAAGCGCCCGCGGATGTCCGGGGCGCTGGCCTCACAGCAGGCGGAAAGGACCCGGCGGAGGTGCTCCACGGGCGCGGTCCCCTCGAAGCGCGGAGCGGGCCCCTCATCGGGGTGGCTCGGCGGGTCCGCCGGGCGGCCGGCCGGTGCCGTCGTCGGGCCATTGGAGAGTTCGGTCATGACAGGGGTGCGCGACGAGGAACACGGCGCGCGACTGAGCATTATCGAGCCTCCAGGGGGGACGAGGCCATGACCCTCTCCGAGAACTGCCCCCCCATCGACACTTAAACGACCAGCATCAAGGGACTTCTGACCCCAACTCGAATCCAGCCCGTTGCGAGACGCCCGGCCTCGCCGCCCCCCAATCAGGGGCGCACCGGGGGAGCCCTGGAGGGGCCGTCCGCGAAGCCCGACCGGAGAGGGCCGGTCCCAGGAGGCCGGTCCTGCTAGCCGGTCCTAGAAGCCGAGGCCCAGGAGGAACTGCACGGAGGCCAAGACCTCCGGCCGCCCGTGGGTCGGATCCACGTCGACGACCCGCGCGCAGTCCTTGGGCAGGTACTCGCTGACCAGCTTGAAGTCGACCTCGCCGAGGCTCGGGGGGAGCCCGAAGTCCGTGTCGGTGGCGTCCCGCAGGTGCACGCCGAGGGCTCGGCCAGAGAAGGTCTCCAGCCACGCACCCTGGTCCGGGATCCCGAGCTTGCCCCGGCGGTGGATCCGCGCGGTGTCGTGCCAGTACCCCACCTTGTGCGCCGCGAGGTCATCCAGGATCCACTGCACGGCCTCGAAGCCGAAGAGGTCGTCCAGATCGTTGCCAGGCGCGATGGCAAAAGAGGTCTCCGGGAACTCGGTGCGGAGGGTGTGGACCGAGCGACAGAAGTGCTCGACCTGGCGCTGCGAGCGCGCCTGGAGGCGATGGACGAAGTCCCGCGTGCGCTCCTTGACGATGTCGAGGTCGTCCACGTGGGTGGTGGCGTGCTCCTCGAGCAGCTTCGCGGCCTCACGCTCCAGCTTGGAGTCCTCGACGGCACAGCCCCGAAGAATGACCACCGGCGCGCCGAGGCTCTGGGCGAGCTGCACGTGCCGACGCGAGCTGTTGAGCGCCATCTCGCGCTGGTCCGCGTCGAGGCTCCCGAGCATGCTCCCCGTCATGGAGGGGGTCTTCGGCTTCAACGAGCCGACGACCACGCACGACATCTCGATCCCCGTCTCGCGGCGAGCGTCGGCCCAGCCGCGCAGCTCCGGCGGCGTGGCCGAGAGGCCGAGCTCGAGCCTCCGAAAGCCCATCGCAACCGCCGAGAACGCCTGGTCCTCGATAGAACGCAGCCTCGGGCCATAGCACGACGTCGAGAGGACGAGGTCGTTGGGGATGCCGGGCTTGGTCACGTTCGCTTGGGGATAGGGGGGGTGGCTCGAGGGGGTGCCGTAGGGAACGCTATCCGGCTGACGGGAGCCGGGTCGGCTCAACTCGCCGGGTCCTCTGGCGGCGAGATTGCAAGCGGACCCGGCGTGTGTCAATCCGTGGCATCCGACTCCGCTGCGGCCTGTGACAAATGGCCGAGCCCCCCCCGCCTGGCGCCCCCAAGGAACCCGTGGAACCCGTCGACCCCCTGGGAGCCCGATCCGGCCCTCAGACCCGGATCTCGGCCTCACGGCGGGCGATGCTGGCGTACTTGCTCAGGACCGGGTCCACCTCGGCCTCGAGGAACTCCTCGACCTGCTCCGGGGCCCGCCCCACGTACCGGCGGCCGTCGAGGAGGTCGTCGAGGCTCCCAGCCACAGCCTCGAAGGCGGGGTCGGCGGCCAGCCGCTCGCGAAGGTCCGGCTCTCGGCCGGCCTTCAGCTCGCCGGCGGCGGCGTGACTGTGGACCCGGATTCGTTCGTGGAGATCCTGACGGTCGCCGCCCGCCTTGACCGCCTCCATCATGACCGCCTCGGAGGCGAGGAACGGGAGCTCGGCGTCGAGGTGGCGCGCCACGATCGGGGGGTGCACCAACAGTCCACCGGCCACATCGCAGTAGAGGCTGAGCACCGCGTCCGTGGCGAGGAAGCCCTCGGCGATGGAGAGGCGGCGGTTCGCGGAGTCATCCAGGGTGCGCTCGAGCCATTGGTTCGCCGCGGTGTGCGCCGCGTTGCCCACCAGCTCGATGACGAAGCGCGAGAGCGCGCAGATGCGCTCGGAGCGCATGGGGTTGCGCTTCCACGGCATCGCGGATGAACCGATCTGCTTGCTCCCGAAGGGCTCCTCGAGCTCCCGCTTGTTGGCCAGCAGCCGGAGGTCCGTGGCGAACTTGTGGGCCGACTGCGAGATCGATGAGAGGACCTGCATCACCCTGAAGTCGAGCTTTCGCGGGTAGGTCTGCCCGGTGACGCCGAAGGTGCGGTCGAAGCCCATCTTGGCGGTGACCAGCTCATCGAGCTTGCGGACCTTCTCGTGGTCACCCTCGAACAGCTCGAGGAAGCTGGCCTGGGTCCCCGTCGTGCCCTTGACGCCGCGAAAGCGGATCTGGGACTCGACCTGCTCGAGGTCGTCGAGGTCGTGCACCAGGTCCTGGATCCAGAGGCAGGCGCGCTTGCCGACGGTGGTGGCCTGCGCGGGCTGGAAGTGCGTGAACCCGAGGGTGGGCAGGTCCTTCCACTCGCGCGCGAACGCCGCGAGCTCCCCGAGCACGCCGACCACCTGACCGCGGAGCTGGCGGAGCCCCTCGCGCATGATGATCAGGTCGGTGTTGTCGCCGACATAGCAGGAGGTGGCGCCGAGGTGGATGATCGGCCGCGCCTTCGGGCAGACGTCCCCCCAGGCGTGAACGTGAGCCATCACGTCGTGCCGGAGCTCCTTCTCGTACTTCGCCGCCAGCTCGAGGTCGAGGTCCGTCGCGTGGGCGCGCAGCTCGTCCAGCTGCTCGTCGCTGATCGAGAGTCCGAGCTCCTGTTCCGACTCCGCGAGGGCGATCCAGAGGCGCCGCCAGGTCGTGAACTTGGTGCGGTCGGAGAAGTTGGCGCGCATCTCCCGGCTCGCGTAGCGCGCGCCGAGAGGGCTGATGTACTGCTCTTCACTCATGATTCAGCGCGCGAGTCTACGCGCACGGTTTGCGGGGGAGGGTTCAGAACGGCCAGAGCCCTTCGCTGAAGCTCATGTCCCACGCGGTGGCGAGCCCCGCGGCGGCCGCGCATGCGGTCAGCCCCCACAGAAGGCGAGCGCGCAGCCCGCCCGGACGCCGCTCGCGCCGCCCCAGGTGGAGCACGATCACCATCACGGCGGCGGCCCCGACGCCGTCGGACAGCACGTCCAGGAGAGAGGCGTCGCGACCCGGCACGGTGGACTGGTGCAGCTCGTCGGTGAACCCGTAGAGCGTCACCAGGACGACGGTCCACACCGCGCCGATGCCGCCGATCGACGTCCAGCGGCGCCCCCCCTCGACCCGCCTCGGCGCGATCGGGACGATCAGCAGCGCGAGGAGGCCGAAGACCACCGGGTGGGCGAAGTTCCAGATGAAGCCCTGCAGGGGCAGCACCGGGAGGTCCTCCAACACGCCCGCCGAGGCGGACATGCTGAAGATGACGGCCGCCCAGGCGAGCGGGGCGAGCCAGGAGAGCGGCCTGGGCTGGGTCAGAAGGGCGCGCCCCACGCCCCGCAGCCAGCGCTCCCCCAGGGAGGACGGGGTGGTCTCAGGCATTCAAGTCCATGGTCGCTTCGAGGCTGAGCCCCTTCCCGTCGGGGGAGGGCGTCACCCCGAGATGGTCGACCATCTCTGCCAGCAGGAAGAGCCCTCGCCCGCGCTCGTCCTCGAGATCGGGGAACCCGCTCTCGGGTCGAATGAACCCCTCGACCGTGGCCACATCTCCCGCCCCCTGGTCGTCCACCCGCACGGCCCAGGCGCGCCCGTCCCCAGCATCAGGACCGAGGCGAACCACCATCCGCACCCGCACGTCACTCGCGAGGTCCGAGAGGTGGTGCGCGGCGCCCCCGCCACCGTGGTCGATCGCGTTGTCGACGAGCTCCCCCACCACGAACTGGAACGTCTCGACCAGCTCGCTGCCGAGGCCCCGCTCCTCGGCGAAGTGGGTCGCGACGCGGCGCGCCATGCGGCCGTGGGCGTGGGTGGCGGGGAGGTCGAGCTCGAGCGTGCCCTCACTCGACTGCACGCACTGCACCTCGGAGCTCGGCCCCTCCTGGGGGACGACAAAGCTCAGCTGGAGCGAGAGGTCAAGCGCCCGGGGCGAGTGGGTCAGCGCCCCCATGGAGATCCGATCCACCCCGGTGCCCGCCACCGCAGGGAGCGTCTCGAGGGTGATCCCGCCCGAGGCCTCCAGGTCCACAGGGCGGCCACGGTCACCGGCCAGCGCGCGGAGCGAGGGGACCAGCGCCGCCATCTGCTCCGGCGTCATGTTGTCCAACAGGACGACGTCCGCGCCGCCGCGGACGGCGGCCTCGGCCTCAACGGCGTCGCGGGCCTCACAGGTGATCGTCACCGCCGGTCCGACGTCCGCGCGGAGGTCGGACAGCAGCACCTCGACGGTGCGACCCGAGAGGTCGATGTGGTTCTCCTTCACCATCGCCTCGTCGTAGAGGCCGACCCGATGATTCACGCCGCCACCAACCCGCACGGCGTACTTGTCCAGGAGGCGGAGCCCCGGGGCGGTCTTGCGCGTGTCGAGAATGCGGACCCCCGTCCCCTCGATCCGGTCGACGGCCTCCCGGGTCCGCGAGGCGACCCCGGACATCCGCTGCACGAGATTGAGGGCTGTCCGCTCGGCCACGAGCAGGGCGCGGGCCTCGCCGCGAGCGTGCAGCACGATGTCTCCGGGGACGATGAGCTGCCCGTCCGGCACAACGGCGTCCACCCGGGCCCCTGGGTCGAGCATCCCGAGGATCCGCTCGAAGATGGCGCCTCCGGCGAAGACCCCGGCCTCCTTCGCGAACAAGGTCGCGCGACCAACGACCCCCGCTGCGACGGCATTGCGGGTGGTCACATCCTGCCGAACGAGCACCTCGACCGGCGTCTCCGCGGTGACCTCGATGCCGAGATCCTCGGAGAGCGCCCGGCGGAGGACCTCATCGAGCGCCTGGTTGAGATCTACAGGGTTCATCGTCGTCTCGAGCAAGGTGGGCTGCGTCCCGAGGAGGGAGGGCCGCCGGAGCGCTCCGGCGCAGCGGCGGGCCATAGTCTAGCCACCAGACCTTCTCATGGAGGGACTCCTGCCCCGAGGACCTCGCGGACCGCCTCGGCCGTGCGGGGCCCGATGCTGGCGAGCCCCTCGAGGTCGGCGTCCGGGCCCTCGCACCACAGGTAGCGAGCCAGATCCACCGAGCGCCTCGGGCCCACGCCTGCCGCCCTGCGCAGGATCCTGGGGGAGGTCCCGGAGTTGGTCCCGGAGTTGGTCCCTTGATAGGCCCCGCGGTAGGCCCCGTGATGGGCCCCCGGGGAAGTCTCCGTACGGGGCAGGCTCGGACCCTGAGCTCGGGGCTGCTCCTCCTCCAGCTCCAGGGTCTCTTGCTCGAGGGCGAAGGCCCAGTCGGTGGCCGCGAGGGCCCCCCGTTGCTCCGAGGCCAGCGCCCCCGCCCACCAGCCGACCAGCCAGATCAGCGCGAGCCCACGGGCGCCGCGGCGCCCCCTGTCGGCTGGCCGCCGCGCCTTCGCCGGAGATCGGTCGGGGGTTCCCAGCTGCTCCACGACCGATCAGACGAACGGCGGCCGCACCCGTCACGGGCTCAGGCGAGGATCTCTCGCGTCAGCCCCCCGGCCGTCAGGCCCGGCGGGACGGACGGGGACCGGTGGACATCTCCTCCAGGCGCCTACCCGCCCCCGGACCCTCGCTCTCCTCGAGTCGAGCCAGCAGGTCGGTCGAGACCTGCTCCAGGGCCCGCGCGACCCTCGACTCGGGCTCCCCGGAGACGACCGATTGGCGGCGCTGGGTGCACCGGAAGACGGCCCGGTCCTCGGGCGTCCAGCCGAGCACGTCGAGGCGCTGGTCGAGGAACTTGCGGGTGACCTCGCGGAGGCGGCAGCTGACCTCCTCGGCCTCCTTCTCCGAGGTGGCCCGGTTCACGACGAGCAGAGGCAACTCGCGCCGCTGACCGAGCGCAGCGCACTGCCGGACGAAGACCTTCAAGAAGGCGTAGGCGTCGGTCATCGCGGTGACGTCCGGCGTCGTCACGAGGACCGTGCGATCACAGGCGGCGGCGAAGGCCACCGTCTGGCGCGAGAGCCCCGCTGCGGAGTCCACGAGGAGGAAGTCGTAGTCCGGCTCGATCCGCGCCAGTCCTCGACCGATCATCTCGAGCTCGTACTCCCGCAGTCCGGCCAGGCGCCCGACACCGGACCCTCC
>CBFHHK010000160.1:0-10698 GCA_965655435.1 Planctomycetota bacterium
ATGGCCTGCCCGGTCGGGGACAGGATCCAGTCCATGTACGCCTTGATCGGTCCCGTGGGCTCGCCGTTGGTGTACATCATCAGCGGGCGCGCGATGGGGTAGGTGCCATCCACCGCGGTCTCGACGGAGGGCAGCACAGCCGCCTTGCCCTGGACGGACACGGGGACCAGCTTCACGTGCTCGTTCGCGTAGGCGAGACCGGAGTATCCGATCGCGCTCGCGGTCTTCTCCACCAGCTCCACCACGTCCTTGGAGCCGTGGAGGTCCAGGGAGCCAAGCTTGTACTTGCCCTGCTTGCCGAGGACCGTGTTTCTGAAGTACACGTAGGTACCGGAGTTGTTCTGGCGGCTGACGCGCACGATCTCATCGTTGCCGCCCATGTCCACGCCCAGGTCGCTCCACTTCGTGGCCTCGCCGTCCTCGCCGTAGATCTGCGCGAGCTGCTCGAGGGTGATGGACTCGATGGGGTTGTCCGGGTGGACGTAGACGGCGAGAGCGTCGAAGCCGACGGTGTGCTCCACCGGCTCGATGCCTGCGGCGCGGGCGGTCTCCACCTCGCTCGCCTTCATCTTGCGGCTGGCGTTGGCGATATCCACGGTGCCGTTGATCATCGCGTTGATCCCGGTCCCCGACCCGCCTCCGGTGACCGTGACCACGGTGCCGCCGGCGACCTGGCTGTACTCCTCAGCCCAGGCCTGGGCGACGGTCACCAGGGTGTCGGATCCCTTGTTCTTGATCGAGGTCCTGGAGGCGCCATTGGCGGAACCGCCGCACGAGAGGAGGCCGAGGGCCGTGAGCGAGAGGGTTGCTGTGACGGTGATTGCGGTCTTCATGGGGGGGGCAGTGAGTCGGTGTTCCTCTTGGTGGCTTTCTTGGTTGGGCGTGGGGGCCCGCGATGGCGGGGGCGCTCTGTTCGGGTCGGCGCGCGACGCGCCGACCCGGGCCCCGTTGGTCACGCACCTATCAAAGGCCCGCAGTGTGAAGGGCGAATTAAGTGGCCCGGAAGAGCCGGTGAAGCGTCCCGATGGGGCACCGCTTGGGTCACGCTGAGGCCAACGTGCGAAGCGGCTTGGGGAGGGCCAAAGGAAGCGAGGAGAGCGATGGGGCAGGGGCGTGCAAGGTGAGGGAGGGGGCGGCGGGCTCCGGCGCGCTGCAGGAAGCTCCAGCGGTGGCGCAGGCTCACCCAGCCGCTGCATCCAGCCGCTACACCGACCGGCACACCGACCCGCCACACCGACCCGCCACGCCGAGCCGCCTCACCCAGCCGCCATGGATCAGCGGACCCAGCGCCGAACGGCACCGTACGCCAGCCCTGGAGGGGAAGTCGCTCGAGCACACAAGGCGACGCCTGGCCGCGCGCGAGCGGGCGGCCAGGCGTCGCGGATGCAGGCGGCGGCTCGGGTCAGAAGTCGAAGCGCAGGCGCATCCCGATGACCTCGTAGTCGCCCTCGCTGTAGATCGTCCCGCCGACGTCCTCGTTACGGTCCGAGATCTCACCGCGGATGTAGTTGAGCTGGACGCTGGAGTTGGCGTTCCAGTACCAGTTGAGCGCCAGGGTGAGCGACTCACCGAGGCCCCCCGCGATGTCCTTGTCGGAGAAGTCTGCGTAGGAGTAGCGAGCCGCGACCTGCCAGGCGCCCCACCCCGCGCCGGGGGCGAAGTTGGTCTCCGGCCGCTGGCGGGCGATGGTGCCGGACTTGCGGTTCCAGGGCATGTACTCGCCGGTCAGGAAGTAGGCGGCCTGGATGTAGCCCCCGTCAAACTGCACGTCCTCGGCGGAATCGCGCGAGAGCCAGGTGTTCATGTACTCGGCGACGATCTGAGTCGGCCCACTGTTCCAGACGCCCTCCAGGCCGACGAGCTGGTAGTCCTCTGCGCCCGCGATGCGGCCCGTGTCGATCCAGCGGGACTGGGAGCGAGCCTCGGGCCGGGTGCGGAAGCGCCCCTCGTTGGCGGCGCCGCCCGGCGCGGGGTCCCCGTCAGGGAAGGCGAGCGTCCCGCTGACGGCCCAGTGCGCGTACTTGCGGCCGCCGTCCTCCCAGATGGCGGTGTTGGCGATGCGCCCCGCGATCTCGGGCTGGAGCCGGTCCCCGACGTATTCACCGTCCTTGGCCCAGTCCTTCATGTTGTAGACGCCGTAGCGCCAGTTCCACGCCATCTCCTCGCTGAGCCCGTAGGCCGCAATCCCGAGGCGGCGGGCGTCCTGGTTGACGGCCTCCACCACGAAGGGGCGCTCGATGAACACGTTGAAGCGGCTCGAGTTGAGGTGGTCGAGGCCGTAGGGGCGCTTCTGGTTGCCGATGAGCACCCGCTGCCCGTGAGGGAGCCCCTTGAAGCCGAAGTAGAGGTCCTTGAAGGCGAGGCCGTTGGGGTGGCCGAAGTCGAGTTCGATCTTGTAGAGCATCGACTCCTCCACGTCTCCGGAGACACCGAGCCGGGCCCGCCGGAACTCGATGTTGTTCTGGGGGTCGACGTTGGGGTCGTCGTTCTCGAAGACGTTGATGGCCGCGTCGGACTCGGCGAAGTCCCAGTAGTCGAGGTGGATCCGCCCGAAGACCTTCATGCTCGAGCGGTCGCTGCCCAGGGTCGGCGTGACCTCGAGGCGCTCGCTCAGGGCGTCGATCTGAGCCTGCAGGTCCGCGAGGCTGGCCGCCGCGTCGGCGGGTACGGGGTCGCCCTCGTGGACGGCTTGGTCCTGGCTGTACGCCGTCTCCCATGAGAAGGCGCAGGAGGCCGTGACGAGGAGGAGTTGGGTGATGCTGACTTTCATGGACGAAAGGGATGGGTGCGCGCCGTGGGAGCGCGGGGTGCTCGGGGAGGTTCTCGTCGCTACTTCTCGAGCCATCATTGGGCGGACCGAACCGCAACGGCGAGACAACGGCGTATGAAGAGAGCATCAAGATCGGGCCCCTCGTGGCCGGCGCCCCCTCGGCGGGGGCGGGGCCCGTAGTGAGGGGCGCATAGGGCGGGCTGTGCCGCTGGGGTGGTCGCGCGGCTCCTCCAGCTGGCCGCGGCGGGCTGCGCCGGGGCCGGCGGCCCACGGGAGGCCTGCGGTGGGGTCTTGAATCACCGAGCCGCGGGCTGTCGGGGCCCCGGGGCCGCCACGCTCCGCATTCCACGCGGGAGGTGCTGTGATTCGATCGGAGGGGCCATCTTCGCACCTGGGCCGCGGCTGCCCTAGGCTCTCGAACGTGAAGGACGGCGATGAGCGACGGAGGCTGAGCTTCTCTCAGCGGGTGCTCCTGGGGGCTGCCCTGGGCGTGGCGACGGGTCTCTTTCTTGGGGAGCTCGCGGCCCCGGGTGAGTGGCTCGGGGACGCGTACGTGGGCCTGCTGCAGATGACGGTCCTGCCGTACGTGGTGGTCTCCCTCGTGGCGAACATCGCGAAGCTGTCGAGCGCGGGTGGTCGTCGGCTCGTGCGGTGCGCCAGCGGCGCGCTCGGCCTCCTCTGGCTGGCAGGGCTCCTGACCTTGCCCTTGCTCGCGCTCGCGTTCCCCGCCTGGGAGGTGGGCTCCTTCTACAGTTCGAGCTCGCTGGAGAGCCCTCCCGCTCAGGACTACCAGCGGCTCTACATCCCGAGCAACCCCTTCGCCGCGCTGGCCGGTGGGCTGATCCCCGCGGTGGCGCTCTTCTGCATCCTGGCCGGTGCCGTGAGCATCACCCTGCCGGGCAAGGAGCGGCTGATCGAGCTGCTTGACCTCGTGGCAGAGATGCTCACGAGGCTCAATCGCTGGGTGGTGCAGCTGACGCCCCTTGGGGTCTTCGGCATCGCAGCCCAGGCTGCGGGCACCCTCACGATTGGCCAGCTGTCCCTGCTCCAGGGCTACCTCATCACGATCGTCCTGGGGGTGGGGCTGCTCGCCTTCGGCGTGCTCCCCCTGCTCGCGTCGGCCCTGACGCCCCTGCGATATCGCCAGGTCATGGCGGCGGCGAAGGAGCCGCTCCTCACGGCCTTCGTGACCGGAAGCACCTTCGTGACCCTGCCGATGATCGTCGCCGGCGTGGAGAAGCTCCTCGCGAGCCGGAAGGTCGAGGCTGGGGTCGAGCCCTCTGCGCTGGTGGCCCTGGCCTATCCGTTCCCACACCTCGGCAAGATCCTGAGCCTGCTCTTTGTCCCCTTCGCCGCCTGGTTCTACGGCTCGCCCATGGCCGCGGGGGACTACCCGGAGTTCCTCACGTCGGGGCTCCTTGGGTCCTTCGGGAGCCTCGTGGTGACGATCCCGATGCTCCTCGAGCAGCAACAAATCCCCGCGGACGTCTTCCAGCTCTTCCTCCTCTCCGGCGTGGTGGCCGCGCGGACCTGCGACGTGCTGGGGACCATGGGCATCCTGGTGTTCTCGGTGCTCGCCTCGGTGTGGATGGCAGGCGGGCTCAGGCTCCGTCCGCAGCGGCTCGTCGGAGGGGCCCTGGGCCTTGCCGTCGTGGGGGCCCTGCTGGTGGGCGGCACCCGTGCACACCTCGCCTCCGGGTTCATCGAGGAGTACGGCAGGCAGGACGTCCTGGCGACCATGGTCTCCGCGGAACCCTCGGCCGTCATGGCCATTCGCCTCGACAGCGCGGAGCCCAACCCCGATCCGCTGAGGCCTGGCGAGTCGCGGCTGGAGCGGATCCGTCGCCGCGGCGTCATACGGGTCGGGGTCGCCACGGACCACCTGCCGTTCTCTTTCCTGAACCGGGAGGGAGACCTCGTGGGGCTCGACGTGGACATGGCCCATCGCTTGGCCCTGGACCTGGGGGCCGCGGACGGACGAGGCGCTGGGGATTCGAGCGTCGATGGCTCGGTCGCCAGCGGGATCACCCTCGAGCTGGTCCCCCTGGACCTCTCCCGGCTTCGGGAGCAGGCCGAGATGGACAGCTTCGACGTCGCGATGTCAGGGATCGAGCTCACCCTGAGTCGGTCCGAGCGCGTGGACCTCACCGAGCCCTATCTGACCGTGACCGCGGCGCTGGTGGTGGAGGATCACCGGAGGGCAGCGTTCTCGAGTCTTGAGAAAATCGCGGCCATGAAGGGTCTGCGGGTGGCGGTCTGGCGCGGTGGATACGCCTCCGAGCGCGTGGCGCAGCGGCTGGTGGACGTCGAGGGGATCGAGCTGGTGGAGCTCGATCGCCTGGGTGACTTCTTCGACTCCGACGGCGCCTTCGACGTGCTCGTGACCAGCGCCGAGGTAGGGTCCGCATGGACGTTGCGCTACCCCCAGTACGCGGTGGTGCAGGTGCTCAAGCGCCGCACGGGCGTTCCCCTCGTCTACGCCATCCCGGGGCGCGATCCAGACTTCCGCCAGTTCTTGAACCACTGGATCGAGCTCCGCACGGCGTCGGGCACGGTGGAGCGGCTCCGGCGCTACTGGATCCTCGGGGAGGGCGCGGAGCCGACGGCCCCGCGCTGGAGCGTCCTGCGTGACGTGCTGGGCTGGGTGAAGTAGTCCGGGCCGTGGGGCCGGATCGCTCCGATCACTGGAGCTGGACGCGGAGATCGAAGCCCGTTCGGACCCGTCGGACGGTGGAGACCACGTAGGTGTCGTAGAGCCCCTCCATGCCCTCCGGGAGCTCGACGCCGCGCTCTTCCTCACGGAGGAGTTCGCGCAGCATGCCGAGGCGGAAGGCCGAGATCGCGGCAGCCCCTTGCTGGCCATCGAAGATGGACCTGAGCTTGCTGCCTGCGAGCAGTGAGCGCTCCGTCTCACCCCCGAAGGTGGTCAGGGACGCGTCCATGACCCGTCGGGTCACCGTCGCGAGGAAGTGGTTGGCGCCGAACGCCAGGCCACCGTCGTAGGGCGCGGCCTCCTCGAGACTCATCACCTCGAAGCCGCGCTCGTCGGCGCTGCCCGCCAGGTTTGCGCGCACGGCACCGAGCATGGCGTCGACCACCTCCATGATGGCGTCGGCGTCCCTGACCTTCGCGAAGAGGCCCATGTGAAGGAAGACGCCGAGAAGGCTCTCCTGCATATCTGCCAGGCTGAGCGCCTCCAGGGGAGGCATGAAGAAGAGGCCGAAGACGCCGGTGAACTGCCCGAAGAACTCCTCCTCGAGCTCGCTCCCGGCGAGCGCGCTGCCGGCGGCGACCACCTGGTCGATCTGGTCGGCGCCGCGCTCCTGGCTGTCCTCCCTGAGTGCCTCGAGGAGCTGCGCGTAGCACCGATTGAAGTCCCAATTCATGACGTGCAGCCCGGTCACCTCTGCGGGGATCCTGCCGAGCAGGTCCGATGGGAGCGGGCGCATGGTGTCGGCGAGCTTCGCCAGCAGGGTCCCCGGGGTGATCTGGAGGTGCAGGCGGAGGTCGATGTTCATGCCCGCCGGGAGGGCGAAGGAGCCGTACAGGTAGGCGTTCTCATCGAGCCCGATCAGGCGCGAGGGGTCGATCAACATCCCTTCGCCCGCGGCCTTGAGCGCCTCCGCGGCCTCGGCCTGGAAGAACGACAGGTCCGCGAAGACCTCGAGCTGACCCGCGGGACCGTGCAGGGCCCTGGCGCTCCGGAGCTTCCTGGCGAGCGGGGCAAGGGCGGGTTGCGGCATGTCGCTGCAGAGCGCCGCCGCCCAGGCCTGAACGCTGGCCTTGTCTCCTTGGAGCGCAGCGAGGATGCGTGGCCCGCTGATCATCACCTTGACCGGGGTGAGGCTGGCGCCGGAGACCTCGATCGCCTCTCGTCCACTGGCGCCCGAGGCGGGGTCCAGGTCAAGCGGCACGGAGCTCTCGATCTGGTGCTCGCCAAGCTGCTGGACAGCCATGCCCTCCCCGGCGGGCGGGGTGTCGGTGAACGAGCGCAGGGCGGCCATCAGCGCGACGCGGTCGCCCCTTGGTTCCACCATGAGGCCAGTGCCCTGCTTGGCGCTGAAGAGCACCGCTTCGCCAGCGAGCACCTGGCCAAGGTTGATCATGTCATCGAAGCCGTCCGCTGACATGCCCCGGAGCTGGTCGTAGAGGGGCTCTCCGGCCTCGTCCCCCAGGAGCCGGTAGACATCGTTTCGCTTGACCTGCTCGAGGATCACGGTGGCGTCCTGAAGGTGGGCCACCGTGTGTGCGTCCGCCGGGACCTGTTCCAGGAGCCGGGACTGGGCGGTCGCGGGCGCCTGGACCCAGAGGGCGCAGGCGGCGATGAGGGACGGAGCGAAGAGGCTGGCGGGGAGGGCGCGTCGGATCATGGCAGGTGCGTCTTGGACGGGTGCTTGGAGCATGGACTCGAAGGCGGCCACGGCACGGCCTCCGCGCGACACTCTACGGAGCCCCCTGGGCGCCCTCGTGGCGTTACCGCGATGCGGCTCGATAAGCCGCTCTAATCAAGCGCGCGCTAACCGCGCGCCTGGCGGACCTGCCACAGCAGTCGGATTCCGTGGAGGAGCGCGACCATGGTGGCGAAGACGCCGACGACCGGGATCCCGAAGATCACCGGGGGCGCCTTGAGGGCCCAGAGCATGGCGCCCCCGACCATCATGGCCGCGCACAGGAGGCCGGAGACCAGGCGGTTGACCGTGGCTTCGAGTCCGGTGTGAACCATGTCGATCTTGACCTGGCCGCGCTCGATCCGGCGCGCGGTGTCGTCGAGGAGCCCGGGCAGGCGGCCCAGGAGCCGCGTCCAGTCACGGCCGGTCTCCAGCGCGCGGCGCGCTCGCTCCCGGGGCGCCGCCCGGCGCAGGACAAGCTTCTCGCAGTAGGGGCGCAGCACCTCCATCAGGGAGAAGTCGGGGTCGAGGTGGCGCGACGTTCCTTCCAGCATGATCAAGAGCTTGACCAGCATGGAGATCGTCGGGGGGAGCTGGATGCGGTGCCGCCGAAGGGTGGAGGTGAAGGCCTCGAGGAGAGCGCCGACCTCGATCTGCGAGATGGGCGCCGTGGAGAGCTCGCCTTGGAACTCAAGAATGTCCCGGCGGAGCGCGGCGTCATCGACCTCCGGGGGGAAGACGCCGATCCTCCGCACGATCCGCAGGATCTCTCGCTCGTCCGCCTGCACGAACGCGAGCATCAGGTCGAGCAGGTCGTCCTGGGTCTCCCGGTCCACACGGCCGACCATGCCGAAGTCCAGCAGGGCGAGGCGGCCGTCCGCGAGGACCATCACGTTGCCTGGGTGGGGGTCGGCGTGGAAGACCCCGTCGCGGAAGACCATGTCCAGGAACGCATGGGCGCCGGTCAGCGCGAGGTCTCGGCGGTCGCGGCCCACCTCGGGGAGTTGGGCTTCCTCGGCCACCGAGTGGCCGTCGAGGAAGCCCATGGTCAGGACTCTCCGTGCGCTGCGCTCCGGGATCGGCTCCGGGAGCATGAGCTGGGGTTCGTCGGCGAACGCCCGGCGAAAGTAGGTGAGGTGCCGGAGCTCTCGGCGGAAGTCGAGCTCACCGAGGACGGAGCGGCGCGCCTCCAGGATCACGGCGGTCAGCTGCAGCGAGCGCGCCGTCTCGTCGTGGCGCTCCATGAGGCCGGCGATCGCCGCGAGGATGTCGAAGTCGACCTCGACGCGCTCCTCGATCCCGGGATGTTGGACCTTGACGACGACGGCGCGGCCGTCGGCGAGCCAGGCGCGGTGGACCTGGCCAATGGACGCGGAGGCCATGGGCTCGTCGTGGAAGTTGACGAACAGCTGCTCCACGGGGGCGCCGAGCTCCTCCTCGATGATCCGCCGCGCCGTGGCAGCGTCATCCGCGGGCGCCCTCGACTGGAGCTTCTCCAGCTCCTGGGCGATCTCCAGCGGGATGAGATCCGGTCGGGTGCTGAGGATCTGCCCGAGCTTGACAAAGGTGGGGCCGAGCTCCTCACACGCGAGGCGCACGCGCTCGCCGAGTCCGAGGCGCGCCACCTCCTCCAGGTCTTCGTGTCCAAGCCAGCGCTGGAGGAACTCGGGCTCGATCCGCTCCAGGTGTTCGGCAAGCCCGTAGCGGGCGAGGGTCCCGGTGACCTCCAGGAAGCGAGCCGTCTCGCGCTTGTATTGGGGGAGTGCTGTGATGCGCATGGCGGGCGCGGCCCAGGGCGCCTTGCAGGGGAGGGGATCTCGACCGCCCCAACTCTAATGCATGGTGGCCGTCTCTCATGCATGGGTGGCCGGCTCTAATGCCCGGGGAGAGAAGGGCTTGGCGAGGCCGCCAGGGGCGGTCCCGGCGCGCTCGGGGTGGGCACGCTCGGCGGCGCGCGGCGCTCAAGCAAGAGGGGATATGCTCAACGGCATGAAGTCCATCCCCACGGCCCGTCGATTCGTCCAGGCTGCCCTCGTGCTGGGGCTGCTCTCCAGCGCTCTGGCCCACGGCGAGGGCCCACCGAACGTTGTGGTGATCGTCACCGACGACCAGGGCTGGGGGGACGTGGGGTTTCATAACCCCGCGGTGTACTCACCCCGCATGGACGCACTCGCAGCCTCCGGTGTCCGCTTCACCCAGCACTACGTGATGCCGCAGTGCACCCCAACCCGGGTCGCGTTGATGACCGGGCGCTACCCCTCGCGCTTTGGCCCGCAGGCCCAGCAGGCGAACAACGCCCCGGCCTTCCCGCTGGGGACGCCGACGCTCGCCACCCTCCTCAGGGGCGCCGGCTACTCGACGCACCTCGTGGGCAAGTGGCACCTCGGCTCCTCGCGCGAGCACGGACCGAACCAGCACGGCTTCGACCAGAGCTACGGTTCGCTGGCCGGCGCCTGCGGGATGTACGACCACCGCTACCGCCCCGGGAAGTTCGCCGAGACGTGGCACCGGAACGGGGAGGTGATCCCGGGCTGGGAGAATGGTGTCCATACCTCGGACCTCTTGGCGGCAGAGGCGGTCCGCGTCATCGAGACCGAGCGGGAGGCGCCCTTCTTCCTCTACCTCGCGTTCCAGGCCGTGCACACGCCCCTCGACGAGAGGGGCCGCTTCACGGACCGCCCGACTCAGCTCGATCCGGAGGATCCGACCCGGTGGCTCGACGAGGACGAGATCCCCTGGTTTCACGACCCGGAGGGCCTGATCCAGAAGGAGCTCGACCCGGAGAAGCGGCTGCTCCTCGCGGCGATCCATCACATGGACCACGCGATCGGGGCGGTGGTGGACGCCCTCGAGCGCACCGGGCAGGCGGAGGACACGTTGATCCTCTTCACCTCCGATAACGGACCCCAGGGGAGCTGGGGGGGGAACGCCTACCCCGACGACTTGAAGCTGACGGACTTCAACCAGCCTCTCCCCATGCGCGGGAAGAAGACGGACACCTACGAGGGAGGCATTCGAGTGCCGGGCTTCGCGGTGTGGCCCGGACGGATCGAGGGTCGAGAGGAGAGGACTCCCGTCCATGTGGTCGATTGGATGCCGACCTTGGCGCGAATCGCCGGCGGGGAAGCCCCTCCCCGCACGGATGGTCGCGACCTCTCTCCGCTCCTGTATGGGCTCGCGGCGCCGGACGGCCTGCGGACCCGCGACCTCTACTGGGTGTGGAGCTCCTCCAGCAATCGCAGGGCGCTGCGATGGGGTGACTGGAAGATCGTCCGCTACGGCAAGGGGCCGGTCACGGGCCCCGAGGATTGGCAGCTGTTCAACCTCGTCAGGGACCCGGAGGAGACCACGGATCGCGGCGCGGCGGAGCCAGAGCGGCGGGCGGAGCTCCACCGGCGTTACTTGGACCAGCGGGCGAAGGACCGGGGCCGCCATCCCGCTTTGGAAGGGGGCGCTGGGGAGGAGCACGCTGGGGAGGGCGGGCCCCCCCCAGGCAGGGAGGGGAAGCTCTGACGGACAGGGAGGCCGCGGCGGGGCGTC
>CBFHHK010000161.1:0-10617 GCA_965655435.1 Planctomycetota bacterium
CTACCGACTCGGGTCCCTCGCCGATGTGGGCCGGCACCACCGCAAGTTCGAGAACGGGCCCTTCTACCTGAAGGCCGGGATCAACGGTCCGGAGAACTTCCTCGCCAACCGGGCGATGGATGACATCACCAAGACCCAGGGGGTGGGGAATCTCCACAGCTTCGCGGAGCATCGCGCGGACTGGAATCCCGGCGACCCGCTCCTCCGTCCAGGCAACGGTGTTGAGGACGGAAAGGGAGCGATCGGCGCCCTGAACTACCTCGCAGAGAAGGGCGTGAATTCGCTGTTCCTGCTGGTGATGAACCTTGGCGGAGACGGGCGGGACGTCTACCCCTTCCTCGGCCCGAAGAACCGCGCGTTCGAGAAGCGGCACTACGACACGAGTCGCCTGCGTCAGTGGGACACGATCTTCGAGCACGCTCAGGGGCTCGGAATCTCCCTGTCGTTGGTCATGAACGAGACCGAGGTCGCGAACGAACTCTGGCTGGACGGTGGCACCCTCGGCACCGAGCGCCGGCTCTTCTACCGCGAGATGATTGCCCGCTTCAGCCACCACCCCGCGCTCCGGTGGAACCTCTGCGAGGAGACCGACTTCAATGCCGCGACGCTCGGGAGCTTCGCGCAGTGGATCACCGATCTGGATGCCTATGAGCACGCCATCTCGCTCCACAACCGCCCGGACGACCTCGCGGTCTTCCAGTCCGTCCTGACCGATCCGAACATCGACGCCGCGTCGCTTCAGTTCTCCCTGAACGCCGCCGAGGACCAGATCGAGGAGCTTCGCACCCTCTCCGCGCAGGCGGGGCGTCCGTGGTTGGTCGACGCCGACGAGATGAACCCGTGGCCCACCGGGCTGACAGACTCCAACGCAGACGACGTCCGCAAGCGCGTGCTCTACGACGCGTTGTTCAGCGGCGGTGGCGTCGAGTTCTACCTCGGCTGGCACAACCTCCCGCTCGGCGGAGACCTCTCCCTTGAGGACTTCCGGACGCGTGACGACATGTGGACGTACGTCGGGTTCGCCCGGCGCTTCATGGAGGCCGAGCTTCCCTTCTGGGAGATGGACCCCGACGACAGCCTCCTCCGCAACGAGGCGACGAGTCTTGGAGAGGGCCAGGTCTTCGCCAAGGAAGACCTCATCTACGCGGTGTACCTCCCCGACGCATCCACCACCGGAGAGCTCAACCTCGGTTCAGCCATGGGCGCCTTTGAGCAGTTCTGGTTCAACCCGCGGACTGGCGAGTACGCCGGCCAGTCGGCCTTGGTCAACTCGACCGGCGGCTGGCAGCCCCTCGGGCCGCCGCCCTCAGATCCAGACGAGGACTGGGTGACGGTGTTCCGCCGCCACGCGGCCCTCTCGGCCCGGTCGACCTCCGGCTCGGTGAGCGGGGCGGACCTCCAGCAGATCTATTTCCACCCTGGAGAGGCCTTCGCGAACCGGGACTTCATCATGTTCTCGAGCCTCAGCGGCACGTCGAGCGGCTTCGTCCTGGGTGGCGTCGACGTCCCGATCAACTTCGACCGATGGACCCGGGCCGGGTTGATTGACAGCCAGGGGGCGGTCTTCCGCAATCAGATCGGAACTCTGAACCAGGCGGGAGCCGCGGGGATCCAGATCCGCCTCAACCCGGCGTACACCAGCGGCCTTGTGGGGCAGACGATGTACCACTGCGCGGTGACGCGAGACCCCTACGACTTCGTCTCGAACGTCATCACCCTGCAGATTCTCCCCTGACGGTACCGGTCCTCCGCTGACGGCAACGGTCCTCCCCTGGCCCCCCCTTGGGTGCGCATGGCCGGAAAGGGCCTCGCGGCGACGCGGCACAGGAGACCGACACCTCCACGGCCACCTCCAAGCTGGGCAGCGTCGAGGCCAGCCGCTGCCCCCAGTTCCAGATCAGTCCAGCTCAGCTCGCCCCAGCCGGTCCCAGCCGGTCCCAGCCGAGTGCGCTTCTCCTAGCGCGCTCCCAGCCCTCACCAGCGCGCTCGATCTGCCCTGGGTCGCGGCCATGCCCCACGGGTGAGCCGAGGCCGCCCGGTGGATCAAGCGAGGGCCGTCGAGAGGAAGAGCCAGAGGCCGACCCCGATCGCCGTCACGTCGACCGGGAGACGCACCCTTCGGGGAGCGGCGGCGCCGGAGTCGCGGCACCGAGACAGGGCCGGGAGGAGCACGAGCGCCACGCCGAGCAGGGTAAGCCCGAGCCCGAGGCTCACGCCCGCCAGGGGGGCCGTGGGGCTCTCCTCTCGAATCAACTCTGGCGCCAGCTGGACGACCTCCCTCCCACCGAGCGCGAGCCCAAACACCAGCGCCTCGATGAAGCGCGTACGGCCATCGCGGTGGAGCAGATCGTCGAGCCCCACGTAGGCGATCGCCAGCGGGACGGTGAGCTCGAGGAAGCGCAGCTCCGTGGAGGAGACCGGCACCCTCGCCCCGACCTGAGCGCCAGCCGCCGCCGCGCCAGCGAGGACGCCTACCGAGATGAGCGCGGAGCGCCAGCCGGGGCGGGCGGCCAGCGCGAGGAGCAGGACCAGCAGCAGCGCGTCCACGCTCTGCAGGGCCCCCCTCGCACCATGGATGAAGTACCGCTGGAGCGCCGGTGCGCCCCGCGCGATCACCTCCGGGCTCGCCACGAAGACGTGCGCCTCCGCGCCGAGGGCGAACTGCCGCTGGCCGACCTCGAGCCCATTCCACACGACCGCGCAGGAGTCCCGGTGGCCGGGGCTGGTGACCTGGAAGAGAGACTGATGAACGCCGAGGCGGTCCAGGGCCATGGCGCGCCCCTCCCCCCCCTCGAAGCTCAGCACCACGTCCACCCACTCGCTGACCTCGTTCATCGGGTCCAGCGCGAGCGGAGCCTCATCGACAAAGGCCCCCACCACGCTCAGCGCACGCGATGCGTCGGCGCAACTCGCGTCATCAAGGGCCCCGGGGACCAGCCGATAGTGGCTCGCCACGTAGGCGGCGATCTCGTCCGCGAAGCGCTCGACCTCACCCGGCTCTGCGTGACCGTCGAGCTCTGGGTCCAGCCCCTCGATCACCTCACCGAGCGAGAGCACCTGGCAACGCAGCTGCAGCTCGACGCGATCGTTCCGGATATGAAGCTCGGAGATCGAGAAGGAGTTCGGGTGCGGCGGCGAGGGCGCCGCCCCGGACATCGCGACCAGGGCGAGGAGCTCAGGCCACATCAGGGGCGCCGCCGCCGGAGCGCCACATCAAACGCATCCTCGATCGTCTTGAGCGGGATGAACTCCAGCTTCTTGCGGGCGCCCTCCGGGAGCTCGACGAGGTCGGCCATGTTGCGCTCGGGGAGGAGGATCGTTCGAATCCCCGCCGCCAGCGCCGCGAGCACCTTCTCCTTGACCCCTCCCACCGGGAGCACCCTGCCCCGCAGGCTGATCTCGCCCGTCATGGCGACCGTGCCGCGGACCGGGCGACCGGTGAACAGCGAAGCCAGCGCGACCGTGATGGCGACCCCGGCCGACGGACCATCCTTGGGGACCGCGCCAGCGGGGATGTGGAGGTGCACGTCGCTCGAGCTGAGCTCGTCCGCGTCGACGCCGAGGTCCTCTGCTCGCGACCGGAGCAGCGTGAGCGCGGCGAGCGCGCTCTCCTTCATCACGTCACCGAGCTGGCCGGTCAGCCGCAGCTCCCCCTTCCCCTTGCAGGCGGCAGCCTCGATGAAGAGGATCTCCCCGCCGACCGAGGTCCAGGCCAGTCCGGTGGCGACCCCGGACTGGGCCGTGCGCTCCGCGACCTCCAGCTCTCGACGCTCGTGGCCAAGGATCTCCTTGACCTCGTCAGGGCCGATCGTGAGCGGTTTGCGCCGCCGCGAGGCGAACTTCACCGCAGCGTGCCGGCAGATCGCGGCGATCCGCCGCTCGAGCTCTCGCACCCCCGCCTCCCTGGTGTAACCGGTGATCACCTCGCGGAGCGCGGCGACGGAGACCTTGAGCTGCGCTGGCTTCAGCCCCGCGGCAGAGCGTTGGCGCCCGAGCAGGTGCTTGCGCGCGATGGCGAGCTTCTCAGCCTCGGTGTAGCCCGACAAGCGCAGCACGTCCATCCGGTCGTGCAGCGGCCCCGGGATCTGCTCCTCGACGTTGGCCGTGGCGATGAAGAGGACCTCCGACAGGTCGAAGGGGACCCCGAGGTAGTTGTCCTGGAAGGTGCCGTTCTGCGCCGGATCGAGGACCTCAAGGAGGGCCGAGGACGGGTCGCCGTGGAGACCTGCTCCGAGCTTGTCCACCTCGTCGAGGAGGAAGACCGGGTTGCGGGTCCGCGCCTTGCGCAGCCCCTCGATGATCTTCCCGGGCATGGCCCCCACATAGGTCCGTCGGTGGCCACGGATCTCGGACTCGTCGTGCACACCGCCGAGGCTGACGCGCACGAACTCCCGCCCCATGGCGCGGGCGACGCTCTGCCCAAGGGAGGTCTTGCCGACCCCCGGAGGCCCCACGAGGCAAAGGGTCGGCCCCTGCCCCTCGGGGTTCAGCTTCTTCACCGCGAGGAACTCGAGGATCCGGCGCTTGACCTTCTCCAGGCCGTGGTGGTCCGCGTCGAGGACCCGCTGGGCCACGTCGAGCTGGAGGGTGTCATCGCTGCGCTCGTTCCAGGGCAGCTCCGTGAAGACCTCCATCCAGGTTCGAAGCATCGAGTGCTCCCCCGCCTGCTCCGGCGTCCGCTCGAGCCGCCGGAGCTCCCGACGAACCTCTCGCTCCGCCTCTTCGGGGAGCTCCAGCGCGTCCACCCGCTCGCGGATCTCAGCGAGCTCATCGGTGAAGTCGTCGCCCTCGCCGAGTTCGCGTCGGATTTGCCGCAGCTGCTCGCGCAGGAAGTACTCACGCTGCGCCTGATCCAGCGAGCCCTTGGTCTCGCGCCGGATCTTCACGCTCAGCTCGAGGACCGCCGCGGCCTGGCCGAGCGCCTCCAGGAGCCGATCGAGGCGAGCCTTGACCTCGAAGGTCTCGAGGATCTCCTGCTTCTCAGCGGAGGGCATGTCCAGGAAGGTCGCGACGAGGTCGGCGAGCATGCCCGGGGAGTCGATCCCCTGGACCGCCTGCTCCAGATCCTCGGGCGTCCCCGGGGAGAGGCTCAGGACCTCCTCCGCCCGCTGCTTGAGCGCCACGAACCTCGCCTCGATCGCGCGCGTGGGTCGCTCGACCTCCTCCACTCGGCGCACACGCGCCACCAGGAGCGGCTCGGTCTCCACGTAGTCGATGACCTCGAAGCGGCTCAGCCCCTGGCAGATGGCCTGGTGGCGGCCATCAGGGGCCGTCCAGTAGCGCATGATCTCGCCCACGGTCCCGACCTTGAAGAGGTCGGAGGGCCCTGGCGAGTCGTCGCGCTCATCGCGCTGCAGGAGGAGGCCGATCGGTCGGTCGTCCTCGACCGCGGCGCGCACGGCCAGCACCGAGGACTCCCTCCCGAGCATGAGCGGGAGGACCACGCCGGGGAACAGGATCATGTTCCGGACCGGCACGATGACCAACTCCTCGATCTCGGCGTCGTCGACCGAGCGCTTGGAGCGTCGCTGGGCCTTCCTCTTGGACTTCTTCTTACGGGCCAATGGAGTCTTGGGCAGTGGGAGTGAGCGGCGGGGCGCCTCAGGCGCCGAGGCGGGCGACGAAGGCGCTGTTCTCGCCCTCGAAGGCCCAGGGAGAGAGTCGCGCGGCGCCGTCCCCGTGGCCGGCGAAGCGGCACGTCGAGGGGTTTCCAACGACGGCCTCGCAGCCCGTCGCCAGAGGGGTGTACCAAAGGGACTCGGGCATGGTGCAGCAGGAGCGGTCCGGGAGCGCCTCGCCCTCCACGTTCAGCACCCCGGGGACGCGCAGCTGGAAGGCGTCACCGTCCTGCTCAACGGCGAGCGACGCCCGCTCAACGCTGAGGACCGTCCCGTGATCCATACGGGTCAACACGTGCGCGACGGCGGCGTCCGCCGTCCGCTGGTCCGGGGCGTCAACCCAGATCGCAGCGCGGATCTCAGGCACGCCCCCCGCGCGGAACACATGCTCGGCCTGGAGGTTGGACGTCCCCTCGACCACCGAGACCACGCGGACCCCGGTGAGGTCGGCGCCACCATGCGCCCCCCCCTCAAAGGACCAGCCAGCCGCCGCGTAGGTCCCCTGGCTCACGGCCTCCGAGCCGATGTGGCAGGCGCCCCCCCAGACCGTGGCGTTGCGCGCCTCGAGGTAGACCCCGACCGGCGTCGCGCCGAGGAGCGGGACGTCGTCTGAGGCGGGCGCGCACGAGCCGCCGAACGCCGACGAGAGTCGGGCGCCCAGCTCACAGGGACACGGGAGCAGGCCGGTGTAGAACATCGCCGTCGAGGCGGCGATCACGAGAGAGGCGAGGAGCTTCATGGTGGATCAGAGGAGGTCGGCGAGCGGGGACTCGAAGCAACCACGCTCCTTGCGGCAGTCCTCCGGGTGTGCGGCGTCGCCGTCTGGGCCGATGAGCATGTGGGAGAGCTCGCACCAGCAGTGCTGGCTCGAGTCCAGCACGTCGCTGTCCTGGAGGGGAGGGCGCTCGGAGATCATCATCTTCTTGCTGGCAAGGTGCACGCAGAAGGGGCTCACGGCGGGGGTCCTGGGATCACTCATGGTCATGTTCAGGGAAGTCAGCGAAGAGCATCAAGCCAGGGCCTCGAGGGCGCGGAAGAGGAGCCCCTTCACGAGGTGCACCTTGTAACCGTTGTGCTCCAGCGGGTCGGCGTCCACCACCGCCGCCTCGCCGGCGGCGGTCCAGGCGTCCGGCCCCATGGGCTTGCCGACGAGCGCGCGGGCCGCAGCCGGGACCTCCCACGGCTTGGGAGCGACGCCACCGAGGACGACGCGGGCGTCCGTCACGAGGCCGTCATCGCCTCGCGTCACGGACACCGCCACGGCCGCCAGGGCAAAGTCGTAGGAGGCGCGCTCCTTGTACTTCAGGTACGAGGTCCGGGCGCCTGCTCCAGGCGCCGGGATCGAGACCGAGGTCAGGATCTCGTCCGGTCGCAGCACGGTCTCCGTATTCAGCGCCTCCTCCGGCAAGACATAGAGCTCGGTCAGCGGGACCTCGCGGTCCCCACCCGGTCCAGAGATCGAGGCCGTGGCGCCCAGCATCACCAGCGCCGTCGCGAGGTCGGAGGGGTGGCTGTAGTAGGACGGGCCCCCACCGAAGATCGCGGCGTACTTGTTGAAGCCGAACTCCGCGAGGCACACCGAGCCCCCCTTCTTGAAGCAGCTCACGGAGGGGTGGCGGTAGTAGGGGCAGCGTGGCCGCTGGTTCAGGTTGCCGCCGAGGGTCCCCTGGCTCCGGATCTGAGGGCTCCCCACCGACCGCGCGGCTTCGCGCAGCGCGGGCAGTGCCCGCTCGACGCTGGCGTCCTCCGCCAGGGCCTGGATCGTCACCGTCGCGCCAATGGTTAGCCCGCCGCGCTCGTCCCACTCCATCCCGTCAAGGCCGAGGCGCTGGAGGCTCACGAGCGCCGCTGGCTGCTCGATGTCATCCTTCATCACGGTCACGATGTCCTGGCCTCCGGCGAGGACCTGGGCGCCGTCACGGCTGTAGGCGGCGGGGAGTTCCCCCACCGCGGCGGCCAGGGTGTCCGGTAGCTTGAGCTCGAAGTCCTTCATCAGATCTTCCCGTAGAGGGTCTCCAGGACGTTGTCCGCGGTGAATGGCATGCGAGTGAGACGTGCGCCGCAGGCGTTGTGGATCGCGCCCGCGATGGCGCTGTGCCCCGGGATCACCGGCGCCTCGGCCATGCCGCAGACGCTCGGGCGTTCGTCCTCGTCGTCAATCAGCGCGACCATCTCGGGGATCTCCTGGGCCCCCGCGATCTTGTAGAGGTCGAGGTTGTCGGAGAGCAGGAAGCCGTCCTGCTCGTCGAACACCCGCTGCTCGAGCAGGCCGTACGAGAGGGCTTGGATCATCCCGCCGTTGATCTGGCTGCGCAGCGCGAGGCGGTTCAGGGGCAGCCCCTGGTCCTGGCAGGTCACCATCTTGAGGACCTTGACCCGCCCGGTGAGCGTATCCACCTCGACCTTGGCGGCCTGGGCCCCGTGGATCCGGCCCTCATGCAGGAACTCACGGAACTCCCCTTGGGCCACGAGCGGCTCGCGGAGGAGCGCACAGACCGCGATCCAGGGCAGCGAGCGGCTCGCGTCTCCGCGCACGGAGACCTGGCCGTCCTTCCATACGTAGGAGCCGACAGGCGCCTCGAGCACGTCCTCGAGGAGGGCCTCCAGCCCTTCCCGCGCCTTGTGCGCCGCGTCCTTGATCGCCGGGGCAGAGCTACCCGTCGTCACGCTCCCACCCGAGGTCACGCTCGGCGGCAGGTCGCTGTCCCCGATACGAGCCTCGACCATGCTGACGCCCAGACCAAGCTCCTCCGCGACGATAGCGGCGACGTAGGTCCGCGCGCCGGTGCCCAGGTCCTGGGTGGCGGTCGCCGAGACGACCGAGCCGTCCGGTCGAACCGTGACGTCGCAGCGAGACGAGCGCCCGCCGGGCCCCCAGACGGAGACGCCGAAGCCGATCCCCACCGCGCGCCCATTCTGGGCGCTACCCGGCCGATCTCGATGCGGGTGCTCCGCCCAGCCGATCTCCTCCGCCACGCGGCGCAGCTGGCGGTGGTGGACCTCGGACTCGAGGTTACGGATCCGCATCTCGACGAGGTCCATGCCGAGCAGGTACGCCAGCTCGTCCATCGCGGCCTCCATGGCGAACGACGCCTGGGGGTGCCCAGGCGCCCGCATGGCGCGGCTCCCGTCGGTGGCCGTGTGCACGGAGCGGATCTTGCTCGAGACGGCGGAGTCATCCTCCACCGTATAGATGTACGGCGGTCCGGGGAGCGACCCGCCTGACACGCCGCCGAGCTTGTCGGCCTGCAGCTTGAGGCCGACCAAACGACCGTCGCTGCTGGCCCCCACCTTGAGGGTCTGCCGCGACCCCGAGCGGTTGCCAGCGATCGCGAACTCGTCCGAGCGGGTCAGCATGAGGTGCACAGGACGACCGGTGGCGTTGGCGACACGCGCCGCCAGCGCCCCCTCGAGGCCGGGACCGAACTTGGACCCGAAGCCCCCGCCCATGTGGGGCGTCAACACGCGGATGCGGGACGCGTCCCGCCCCAGCGTTCGGGCCAGCCCACGCGGGGTGCCGCCCACCGACTGGGTCGAGGCGTAGACCGTGACCGGCTCATCGTCCGGCGCGGGCTGGACCACGTGGCCATGGGTCTCGAGGCAGACGTGGTGCTGGACCGGGATCTCGAACGACCGCTCCACCACCGCCACGGCGCCGGCCAGCGCCGCGTCGGCCTCGGCCTCGTCACCGCGCTCGTTCGCCCGCCCGACGTTGGAGTCGGCGTTGCGACGGCGGCTGACCACCGGAGCTCCCTCCTCGAGCGCCTGCTCGGGGGTGACCACCGGCGCGAGCCGCTTCGCCTTGACCCTGATCGCCCGTAGGGCGTCCGCCGCCTGGTCCGGTGTCTCGGCCGCGACGACCGCCAACACGGCGTCGTCGCCCATGTAGCGCACCGCGTCCCCCGGCTCCTTGAGCGCCTCGATGTGAACGACCCCCGGCATCTCGCTGGCCGCCTCGAGCTCGATGGATTCGATCTCTGCGCGGGGCACCGGGTGGATCAGCAGCCGCGCCCAGAGCATGTTCGGGAGGCGCACGTCGTGGGTGTAGACCGCCTGGCCGGTGGCCTTCACGGGTCCGTCCACGCGAGGGATGTCTCGGTTGAGAACGTCCAGGTCACTTCGCTTGCCCCAGGAGGGCTCCGAAGCCTCGGGGCGAGGGATCGACGGGCTCATCTCCCTTCACCTCCGCGCGCCCGCTCTTCCTGGACCGCCTGCGCGGCCTCGAAGACATGGGGGTACGTCCCACACCTGCAGAGGTTGCCCGACAGCTGGTACTTCAGCTCGTCGAGGTCCGCCCCCGGTGTGCGCTCCAGCGCAGCGTGGGTCGCGACGACGAAGCCGGGCGTGCAGAAGCCGCACATCATCCCGTCCTTGTCGCAGAAAGCCTGCTGCACGTCCGACATGGCGTCGGGACTCCCGAAGCCCTCGACCGTGGTAATCGGGCGACCTGCGCAGGTCGCGGCCAGCGTCAGGCAGGAGTAGGCCGGCTGCCCGTCAATCAGCACGGTGCAGGCTCCGCATGAGCCCATCCCGCAGACCTCCTTCGTGCCCGTCAGGGGCGGTTCCATGTGCGTACGCAGCGCCTGGAGCAGCGTCGTACGGGGCTCGACCTCGACCTTCCGAAGCTTCCCGTTGACGGAGATTTCGAGCTCCGAGGCGCCGCGAAGAGACTCCACCTCCGGGGCCTCGGCCTCCGGCGAGGCGGTCCCGTGGGCGGCGGCGGATGAACCGATGACCCCCCCCGCCGCGGCCACCTGCGTGGCCCCCTTCAGGAAGGATCGTCGGCTCATTGCCGACGGATCATCAGATGTCGGGTCCTTCTCTCTCATCGAACTCTCCCTGCTTCACTCGGGTGCACGGTTTACCTCGGGCTGAATGGCTGCCGGGCGCCGAGCTCGCGACCCGGGGCCCCATCCGGACCAGGGTCGAGCCGCGCTGACCAGCGCGGACCGGCGGAGTCACCCGGCGAGACGGCTCACCGGCCCGTGGTGGCCCGGCG
>CBFHHK010000162.1:0-10603 GCA_965655435.1 Planctomycetota bacterium
GGGGCCGGATGCTCGGTGCCCCCGGCCGGCTGCGGGGGCCGTGGCCGGGCCGACAGCCAGGCCTGAGCGGGAGGCCAGAGAGACAGGCCAGGGCGGGAGGCCACGGCGGGCGACCTGAGCGGGGCGCTGCAGCCGGACCGGGGGCCGCAGCCCTGGCCGGCGGGGGGGGTCCTCCTGGCCCGAGCGGGGACCGCTGCCGCGCATGGGAAGTCCGGGTGCCACTTCAGCAGAGGGGGCCGACCGGCACGTGCCGCTTTGGCAGACGAGTCTTTGAATCGGTGCTCAGGGGGGCGCAGGGGCGGTTTATTGGCTCTCCTGTCCTCGCGGACGACTCTTGGCACGCGAGTTGTTCCCTGTGGTCCTCGGAGAAAGGAGACCCCCGCGGGGCTGGCCGAGAAGCGCGCCAGAGCCCCTCAAGGAACACGACCATGAGCAACAGCAAGATCATCGGCATCGACCTCGGCACCACCAACTCGGTGGTCGCCGTGATGGAAGGCGGCGAGCCGACCGTTATCACCAACCTGGAGGGCGCTCGCACGACGCCCTCGGTGGTGGCCTTCCAGAACGACGGAACGCGCCTCGTGGGCGCCCCGGCCAAGCGCCAGGCCGTCACCAACCCCACCAACACCATCGCGTCCATCAAGCGCTTCATGGGTCGCCGCCACCACGAGGTCGGCGACGAGGAGAAGCAGGTGGCCTACAAGCTGGTCGGCGGCCCCGACGAGCTGGTGAAGGTCGACGTGGGCGAGAAGCAGTACTCCGCCCCGGAGATCAGCGCGATGCTCCTGCAGAGCCTCAAGGAGGCCGCGGAGCGCTACCTCGGGGAGACCGTGGACCGCGCGGTGATCACCGTGCCCGCGTACTTCAACGACGCCCAGCGCCAGGCCACCAAGGATGCCGGCGCGATCGCCGGCCTGACGGTCGAGCGGATCATCAACGAGCCGACGGCGGCCACCCTCGCCTACGGCACGGACAAGGACAAGGAAGGCAAGGTCGCGGTCTACGACCTCGGCGGCGGCACCTTCGACATCTCCGTGCTCGACATCGGTGACGGTGTCTTCGAGGTGCTCGCCACCAACGGTGACACGCACCTGGGCGGCGACGACTTCGACGAGACCCTGATCTCGTACGTCGCCGAGGAGTTCCAGAAGGCCCAGGGCATCGACGTCCGCCAGGACCCGATGGCCCTCCAGCGCCTGAAGGAGGCCTGCGAGAAGGCCAAGATCGAGCTCTCCAGCGGCACGAGCACCGACATCAACCTGCCGTTCATCACGGCCGACGCGTCGGGGCCCAAGCACCTGCAGCAGACCCTCACCCGCGCCACCTTCGAGTCGCTCACCATCGACCTCGTCCAGCGCAGCATCGAGCCGTGCCGCAAGGCCCTCGAGGACGCTGGTCTCAAGCCGTCGGACATCGACGACGTGCTGCTGGTTGGCGGCTCGACGCGGATCCCGATGGTTGTGGAGAAGGTCAAGGAGTTCTTCCAGCGTGAGCCCAACAAGGGCGTGAACCCTGACGAGGTCGTGGCGCTCGGCGCGGCGATCCAGGGCGGGGTCCTCGGCGGCGACGTCTCCGGCGTCCAGCTGCTGGACGTCACGCCGCTGAGCCTCGGCATCGAGACCATGGGCCAGGTGATGACCGTCCTCGTGGAGCGGAACACCACCATCCCCACGTCGAAGAGCCAGGTCTTCTCGACCGCCGCCGACAACCAGCCGTCGGTGGACATCAAGGTCTTCCAGGGGGAGCGCGAGTTCACCAAGGACAACCGCCTGCTCGGGAACTTCGTCCTGACGGACCTGCCGCCCGCGCAGCGCGGCACGCCGCAGATCGAGGTCAGCTTCGACATCGACGCCAACGGCATCCTGCACGTGAAGGCGCTCGACAAGGGCACCGGCAAGGAGCAGTCCATCAAGATCGAGTCCTCCTCGGGTCTGTCCGAGGAAGAGGTCGAGAAGATGAAGCGCGACGCCGAGGCCAACGCCGAACAGGACAAGGCGCGCCGCGAGGTCGTCGACCTGCAGAACGAGCTGGAGCAGCTGGTGCACAGCACCCGCAAGCAGCTCGAGGACAACAAGGACAAGCTCTCCGAGGACGACGTCAAGGAGATCGAGACCGCCCTCGAGGAGCTCGAGACCAAGCGCACGTCCGAGGACAAGGGCGCGCTGGAGAGCGCGCGGGACGAGTTCGCCAAGAAGGCCCAGAAGCTGGGCGAGATCCTCTACGCCCAGGCTCAGCAAGAGGCCGGCGGGCAGCCGGGTCCTGACGCAGCCGGTGGCCCCGAGGCCTCCGCTGGTGCCGAGGATGACGAGCCCGTCGACGCGGACTTCGAGGTCAAGAGCTGACCAAGCCGGTCCGCGCCTGACGCTCCTCGAGCGCCTTGGCCATCCCACTAGCGAGCCCCGGCTCCGGCGACCCGCCGGGGCCGGGGCTCGCTTGCGAGTGCCCGGGCAGTGCCTTGGTGGACCCAGGCGGATTCCCCAAGGGCGGGGGGGGCTGCTGTGAGGCGCAGGGTCCTGGACGTCAGAGCCCGAAGCCCGGGGTTCCCCGAGCGCGGCGGCCTCTTGCGCAGGAATCGGGCGCGGCGCGGCCCCACCCAGGACAACTCCGAACATTCGGGAGTCCAGCGGACCCCTGGAATCGGGAGCCAGGGCTCCCTGAGCCCCGGGGTATGGACCGGCGCTCACGGGCTGCGGTCTGTCGCCCTCGTCTCCTCAACGGCCCGCCTCTCGGTCGTCGCCTGGATCCCTCGAAGCCACCTATCGGGCCACTGGCTCCCACAGAGCCGGGGGCCTTCAGGGAGTCGGGCCGGCGTGCCTGGTAGCGAGCGGAGCCAGCTCGGGCAGTTGGGGGTCGGAACGCTGGGGGTCGGGCTCCCCGTGGTTCGAAGCCTCGGCCAACGGCAGGTCCCCATCCTCGCGCGGAGTGGCGCGCGTGAGCGTCATCATCGGAGCCTGCGTGGGTTCCGCCGAAGGGGGAGGGCCCGTCGTCCCTGGGCCCGGCGCTGCCGCCCTGTCGCCCACGGACTCCAGGTCCTGCCCAAGCGGGAGGCTGAGTGTCACAGTAGGGCACCAGATGATCGCTGCGCCTGCGAGAGCGAGGGTCAGGAGGGTGGCGAGGGGCTTCATAGCGGCGGTCCGAACCCGGTGGTGGGTGGATGTCGTATTGGTGGTCGCCCCTACTTCTATCTGGTTTCCTCCCCCTATGGTAAGTGAATGCCCTTGAATCTGCCTGCGGCTGTGCTCCGAGTCAGCGGGCCCGGTCGGGCTCTGCCGTGCCAGGTGAGCTTGCTCTGTTACCTCGCTGAGCAGCATGCGGGGCGGCATGGAGCCCCATTTGACAGGTCTGCTCTGGTTGGCCCTGCCCAGCGAAGGTGATCGCCAAAAGGAGCCAGCCCTCACTTCGTGGTTGGGGCCGCTCGACCTCGACGCCTGGTATGCCACAGGGCGCCGATGGGGAGGGCTCGCAGGTTCCTCTTGGGACCAGCAGCGACATTCCGCCCGCGATCCCGCGATCCCGCGATCCCGAGGGCCCCTCCGCCCTGGGCTCCAGCTTGCCGGGTTCCCCCCCCCCGTGGCTGGTCTAGCGCGCGAGGTGGCCCAGGAGCTCGTACTGGTCGATGTCGAAGCGGGAGCCCTGGCCGTTCCACTGGATGGTGCCCATGTGGGCGCGGTGGGTGCCGGCGGCGCGGTCGGCGGCGTAGAGGCGCAGGGCGGTGGCGACGCTCGGGAAGGCGAGGTCTGTCCAGGGGATGTCGGCGAGGTCCACGAGCTTGACCTCGCTGGACTCCTCGCCGGGGCCGAAGTGGGTGCCCACTAGCCGGGCCCGGTAGACCATGTAGAGCTGGCTGATGTGGGGGATGTCGAGGGCGGCGTGCAGCCCGAGGATCTCGACCTCCGCGTCGGACTCCTCGAGGGTCTCCCGGGCCGCGCCAGCGGGCGAGGACTCGTTGCACTCGAGGTAGCCCGCGGGGAAGGTCCAGCGGCCCAGGGCCGGCTCGATGGCGCGCTTGCAGAGGAGCAGCTGGTCGCCGGCCTCGACGATGCAGCCCACCACCACGTTGGGGTTCACGTAGCGGATGTGCCCGCACGCCGTGCACACCGCGCGCTCACGGTTGTCCCCCTCGGGGATGCGCGGCTCGGTGGGGGAGCCGCACTCGGTGCAGTAGGAGCCAGTCATCACACGCGGAGGAAGATCCGCCGCCGCCAGAGAGCGTAGAGCAGGCCCCACTGGAGGGAGAGGGCCAGGAGCGGAATGAGGGCCTCGGACATGCGCCCGGTCTCGAGGGCGCGCCCACAGAGGACCTCCGCGATGCCGCGGTAGTCAACGTAGGCGCTCAGGAGGTAGGCGAGGATGGCGTTGGCGCCGACGACCGAGAGGAGGAAGCCCAGGCGAGGGGCGCCGACCACGTCGAAGACCAGGTGGAAGACGCCCAGGAGCATCAAGCTCCAGCCGCCTGCCACCAGCACGAAGCTCGCGGTCCACAGGTTTTTGTTCACGGGGAGCCCGGCGGCGTCCATGAGCCAGCCCAGGAGCAGGCACTGCAGGCCCGCGGCGAGCAGCCAGCCCACCCGCCGTCGGTCGGGCACCTCCTGTCGGCGGAGCCAGCGGCCGGCGAAGGAGCCGAGCAGGGCGGTGCCGATGGCGGAGAGGACGCCGAAGAGCCCCTCGGGGTCCCGGTCGACCATGTGCAGCCGGCCCGGCACGGTCATGCGGTCGAAGAGGTCCCCGAACGTCTGGCCGGGCTCGAGGCTAGGGACGTCCAGGCCGGTCGCAGCGGGGATCAGGAGCAGGGCGGCGGAGTGCAGGGCGAGCACGAGGCCGAAGACGATCACCTGTCCGCGGAGTCCGAGGTAGAGGACCGCGAGGGCCGCACCGGCCCAGGCGAGCCCGATCCGCCCGAGCACGCTCGCGTAGCGCAGACCGTCGAGGTCCAGGGACAGCAGCCCGTTGTAGACGACGCCCAGGAAGACCAGCACCGCCGCCCGGCGCGCCGTGTGGAGGGCGAGGGTGGCCCGCGTATCCCCACGCTCCAGTCTCCGGTCGAAGGAGATGGGCATGGACGCCCCGGCGAGGAACAGGAACAGGGGGAAGATCAGGTCCCAGGCGGTGAAGCCGTTCCACTCGGGGTGCTCGGCCTGGTGCTGGAGGACCTCGTGCAGGCCGTCGAGGCCGAAGGCGAGGCAGAGGGCCAGCACCACCTCACGCAGGCCGAGGATCATCAGCATGTCGAGGCCGCGCAGGGCGTCGATGGAGTGGATCCTGCGCGGAGTCGCGGGGGCAGCGCCGGGCTGGGGTGAGGTGTCGCTCATGTGGGGCTCCTCACTGGCCGGCGTTGGTGCCGGCCGTGGCGCCGTACTCGCGCGCGGGGAAAGATGGGTCCTGGAGTTGAACGAACCAGTCTGCGGCGCGGGCCGCAGCGAGGGGCGGAGACACGTCGAAGAGCCAGTACTCCTCCACATCACCGGCGCCGATGTAGCCGAGCATGGTGCCCTGGCTCAGGTGCTGGGCGATGGCGACGCTGGCGATGGCCTTGAGGTTCAGGCGGTCCCGGTGGCCGAAGGGCTCGTTGCGGTCGATGGTGAAGGGGGTCGGCGTCGTCCGGATCGCCGTCAGGTCCTCCCCCGCGGCCTGCGCGTCGACGAGGGCCGGCGGCTCCCCGAGGTCCTCGGCGTCCGCCGTCTTGACCAGGCAGCACAGCGCCACCGGGCGCTCGGCCTCCGGCATGCGGGCGACGGCCTCGAGGGCCAACAGGCTCGCCGCCTGGTGGTGCCCGTGGGTGGTGGCGGTGGGCGCGAGGGTCACGACAAAGTCGTAGCTCTCCCCGGCGAGCCGTCGGTCCAGGCTCGCGCGCACGGCGGTCAGGTCCCAGACCCCGGCATCCTCCGCGAGGACCTCCATGCGGTCCTGGGTGTAGCGATGGTCCGTCTGCTGGAGGCGCACGAGCATGCGGGCGCCGAGGAGCTCCAGCGAGCGCCGCTGCTCCTCGCGCCGGATGGCAGGGAGCTCTCGCCGACCGACCTCCTCGTCGGTCAAGGGGAGACCGTGCAGGGCCTCGGCGAAGCTCGCGTACTTGAAGCCCCCCTGCCCGTCCGTGATGGTGAGGACGTCGCACGCGCCGCCCAGGCGGGCGCCCGTCAGGTACAGGGCGCCGGTGGCGACGAGCTCGTCGTCCGGGTGCGCGACCACCACGAGCACCTTTGGCGCCTGGTCCGTCAGGGTCGCGAAGCCACCGCGGTCGAGGGGGATCTCCTCCTCGGAGCCGGTGGCGGGTCCCGTGGAAGCGCAGGAAGCCGCGGCCAGCAGGGCCAGCGCCCTGAGGCCGAAGGCCAGGGCCGGCGTGGCGAGGAGAATGGGGGGAAGAGTCACAGGGGAGGCGGGGGAGCACAGAAGGTACCTTGGGCGCCATCTCCATGCTCATCTCCAGCGCCCTCTGCCTCCTCACCTCGCCCGCGCTCCTCGCCGCGCCTCCCCAGGACACCGCTGACCTCGCCCCCCGGGGACCGGTCCCGGTCCAGCGGCAGCTCGACTGGCACGACCGGCGCTTCTACGCCTTCATCCACTTCGGGCCCAACACCTTCACCGCGGTGGAGTGGGGCGGCGGCCAGGAGGACCCCGAGGTCTTCCAGCCCGGCGAGATGGACGCGCGTCAGTGGGTGCGCGCCTTCAAGGCGGCGGGCATGAGCGGGGTGGTGGTGACCGCCAAGCACCACGACGGGTTCTGCCTGTGGCCCTCGGCGGTGACCGAGCACGACGTGGCGTCGTCGAGCTGGCGAGGCGGCGAGGGCGACGTGCTCGCGGACCTCTCCGAGGCCTGCGCTGCGGAGGGACTGTGGCTCGGGGTGTACCTCTCGCCGTGGGACCGTCACGAGGCCTGCTATGGCACGGGCGTGCCCTACGACGACCACTTCGTGACCCAGCTCACGGAGGTGCTGACCGGGTATGGGCCCATCAAGGAGGTGTGGTTCGACGGAGCGTGCGGGGAGGGACCCAACGGCAAGCGCCAGGTCTACGACTGGCCGCGCTACATCCAGACGGTGCGCGAGCATCAGCCGGACGCGGTCATCTTCTCGGACGCGGGCCCGGACGTACGCTGGTGCGGGAACGAGCGCGCCATCGGCGGCGAGACCAACTGGGCGCCCCTGCGCCGGGATGAGATCTCGGTGGGGACGTCGAAGACCGCGGAGCTCAACCGCGGCCACGCGGACGGGACCCACTGGGTGCCGGCCGAATGCAACACCTCGATCCGGCCGGGCTGGTTCTGGAAGGCGGGGCTCGACGACGGGGTGAAGAGCCTGGACGTGCTCATGGAGACGTACCGCGCGTCGGTGGGCCGGGGCGGGAACTTCCTCCTGAACGTCCCCCCCGACGACCGGGGACTCCTCACCGACACCGACGTGGCGCGGCTCGCCGCCCTCGGTGAGGTGCTCGACGCCACCTACGGCCGCTGCGTCCTCCAGGCGCTTGCGCAGGCGGGGGGCGTCGTTGCGAGAGCGTCGAACGTGCGCGGCGACGAGCGGCGCTTTGGGGCGGATCAGGCCCTCGAGCCCGGCCGCGACACCTTCTGGGCGGTGGACGACGGGCACGACCTGGAGGGGCCCGTGCGCGCCTGGGCGGAGTGGGACCTCGCCCCACCGGTGACCTTCGACGAGGTCTGGCTCGGGGAGCCCATCCAACTCGGCCAGCGGGTCGAGCGCTTCCGTGTCCTGTGCCGCGGCCCGGAGGGGAGGTGGAAGCCCATCGGCGAGGGCACCACCATCGGGGCCGCCCGCGGGCTCACGGTCGGAGAGCAAACCGCCACCGGGCTCCGGGTGGAGATCCTTGGGAGCCAGGCGGCGCCCGCGCTCTCGCGGGTGTCCCTCTACCTCTCGCCGCCCCGGGTCGCCATCGAGCCCGCCGGCGCGGTGGCGGTGTCCCCGGTGGAGGTCTCGCTCTCCACTCGACCGGGCGCTGTGGCCCGCTACACCCTGGACGGCTCGGAGCCCACGGCGGACTCGCCGGTGGCGGACGGCACCGTGCGGGTGGACCGCTCGCTGACCCTGCGCGCCCGGGCCTTCGACGGGCGCGGCGCGAGCCCCTTCCCGGCCGAGGCGAGCTACCGCGTCCTCGGTCCGGACGAGTGGAAGCCCGCCACCCAGTTCCTCGTCCCGCCCACCCAGGGACTGCGGGCGAAGCTCTATGAGGGCGGCTGGCAGACCCTGGACCAGATGGAGGGGCGCGCGCCCCTCGAGACCCGCGACTCGCTCACCTTCGACATCGGCCTCGCCACCCGCGCCGAGCAGTGCGCCATCGCCTTCGAGGGCTTCGTGAACGTCCCGGAGGATGGCCTGTTCACCTTCGCGACGCGATCTGATGACGGCAGCCGTCTGTTCATCGACGGAGAGCTCGTGGTGGACAACGACGGGCTACACGGCATGGACCGGCGCACGGGGCGGGCGGCCCTGCGGGCGGGCTTTCACGCCCTGCGGGTGGAGTGGTTCAATGCCCGCGGTGGCGCGGGCCTCGAGGTGCGCTGGGCCGGCCCTGGCGTCGGGGCCGAGGTCTCGATCCCCGCGGACGCGCTCTTCCGCTGAGCGGACCCCGGGGCTGCTCTTACCCGACCGCCAAGACCCACCGCTTGACCATGCTCCTCACCCTGCTGCTGCTCCTCTCCCCCTCGTACGGGAGCGTCCCCGCGACGGGAGAGATCCCCTCGGGCCCGACCGGCCCGATCGCCTTGGCCATGGGAGGCTCCGACGCATCCCTCGCCTCCGCCTCCCGCTCAATCGGGCCTCAAGCGGCCGAGTCCCACAGCGTCGAGTCCCACAGCGTCGAGTCCCACAGCGCCGATTCCCACAGCGGTGAGCCCGAGAAGTCCAAGGCCGGCGCGGTAGACCCCATGACCCTGCGGGTCGTGGCCTTCGGAGACTCCTTCACCTCGCAGCGACGGGACGCCCGGACCCCTTGGCCGGCGCGGCTTGACGCGCTCCTCGAGGCGCGCTATCCAGACCTCCGGATCGAGGTGGAGAACGCGGGCCGCCCCGGCGATACCTCCGGCTCCGCCCTGCGTCGGCTCGGCCGGGACGTGCTCTCCCGGGACGCCGACGTGGTGGTGATCCAGTTCGGCGTGAACGACTCGGTGGTGGACATCCCGCGCGGGGAGGACTTCCCCGCCGTGGCGCCCGGGGCCTATCGCTCCAACCTCACGGACATGATCTCCACCGTGCGCAGCGCCGGGGCGGACGTGATCCTGCTTCAGCCCTCGGCGACCATGTGGACCGAGGCGCTGCGCGAGAGCCACGACGGCTTCCCCTACGGCGTCGAGGATCCCTGGGGCTTCGACCGCATGGTCGAGACCTACGCCGAGGTGGCGCGCCGCACCGCCGGCAGCCAGCGGGTGCCCCTGGTTGCCGTGCACGACGCGGACCGCGCGCGCGGCGCCGAGGCGACCTCGGCCTGGCGTACGGACGGTTGGCACCCCACGGACGAGGCCAGCGCCTTCCAGGCCAGCGCCGTGTTCGACGCGCTGGTGGAGCGGGTCGAGGGCGGGGAGGCCAGGGCGCGGCGTCTCTCCGAGCACTCGGCCCCCTCTCGCGGCTGGACCCTGCCCGAGCTGGACCTCGCGGGCGATGAGGACCGCCTCGTGGTGGTGGACCGAGACCCGAACCAGTACCTCGGTCACCCGACCACGTACCTGCTGGACGATGGACGCACCATGCTCTGCGTGTACCCGAAGGGGCACGGCAAGGGCGGCATCTGCATGAAGCGCTCCGAGGACGGCGGCCTCACCTGGAGCGAGCGCCTCCCGCTCCCTGAGTCGTTCAAGACGTCCAGGGAGGTCCCGGTCCTCGAGCGCATCACGTCCCAGGACGGCGAGACCTCCAACCTGATCCTGTGGTCGGGGCTCTTCCCGGCCCGCCGAGCGCTCTCGTCCGACGACGGCCGCACCTGGTCCGAGCTCGAGCCCGTGGGCGGCGACGCGCCCTGGGGCGGCATCGTGGTCATGGGGGATCACCAGCGCATGGCCGACGGGCGCACCTGCGCGTGGTTCCACGACGACGGCCGCTTCTTCGGCCCGGGGGGCAAGTGGTCGGGTTTCACCGTCTATCAGACCGAGTCCACCGACGCCGGCGTCACCTGGTCCGCGCCGCGCGCCATCAGCCGCTGGCCCCACGGCCACCTGTGCGAGCCGGGCGTGATCCGCCGCGACGGGCGTACCGTCCTCCTGCTCCGGGAGAACAGCCGGCAGCGCAACAGTCAGTTCATCGAGTCCACGGACGACGGCCGCACGTGGTCGGCGCCGCGCCCGCTCTCGGGCGCCCTCACCGGCGACCGGCACCAGGTCCTCGAGCTCCCCGACGGGCGGCTCTTCATCAGCTTCCGGGACACCGGCCTCGACAGTCCCCGGTGGGGGGACTGGGTCGCCTGGGTGGGCACCTTCGAGGACGTGGTCTCCGGCGGCCAGGGGGACCTGCGCTTGCGCCTGATGGACAACCTCGTTCGCGCCGACTGCGCCTACCCCGCCCTGGAGCTCCTCGAGGGCGGCACCATCGTCGCCACCACCTACGGCCACTGGACCCAGGGGGCCCCGCCCTGGATCGCGACGGTGCGGATCGGGGTGGATGAG
>CBFHHK010000163.1:0-1975 GCA_965655435.1 Planctomycetota bacterium
GCTTGGCAGCACTCGGTGGCGAGACCGCCTGGCCCGTAGCGCACATGCCCTCCCTGGAGTGCGCGAGACCACAAGCCAGGCCGGCGACGCAGTGGCGACGGAGGCTGGCATCCGGCGAGGCCAGGCGCCGATCCATAGGCCCGGCGATGGGCCCGGCGATGGGACCGGCGATGGGCCCCTTTGGCGGCCGCAGGACACACCGCTCGTACGGAGCGGCCGTCGCCGGCGCAGCGGCCCTAACGCCGCTCGCCGAGCTCAGCGGCGGCGCCTTCGGTGCCCTCTCGATCCGCAGGCCGGCTGAAGTCGAAGGCCCAGGCCGCCGCGAGGGCGAACAGCGCGGTGGCGGCGCCGAGGATGGCCTTGGGGTAGGGGTCGGCGACCAGCGCGATGCGCAGGAAGACCGTGACCACCGCGAAGGTGAAGTTACGGAAGACCACGCGATACTCGCGCGTCACCGTGAGCGAGGCGAGCACGAGGAGGACGTCCGAGAAGACGAGGACGGTGAAGAAGACGACAAAGAAGTCGAGGGACAGGGCCTCATCAGGGGCGTCCACGGTGAGGGAGCTGAAGCCGAAGAGCGCGCCGGTGACCACGAAGGCCAGGAGCAGCCCGAGGCAGACCGCCTTCTTGAGGGAGACGAAGTGCGCCACGTCGTCCGCATCCGTGGAGATCGGGCGGTGCCGCTGGAGGCGGTAGTAGAGCGTCAGCGCCACGAAGACGACGAGGGCGCTGACCGCCAGCGCGCCCATCTCGAGCAGGACCTCCGTGGCGCCGCCGATGTCGATGGGCTCGGGGAGCCGCGCGAGCTCGTCGAAGGTCTTGCGGACCAGGATCAGCGAGAAGATCTCCAGCTGCTTGCCCAGGGCATTGGCGATGGACTCCGCCAGCGAGAACACCAGGTCGAGCACCTCGACGATCAGCAGCAGGGTGAAGACCCAGGAGATCGCGGCCAGGTGGTTCGTGGGGAGCGGCTGACCGAGCACCGTCGGCATCCAGCCCTGGCGGGACAGCTCGATGCACACGATCGACACGAAGAACGAAGCCGTGAGGGCCCAGCCGATGACCCGCCGGGTCCGCGGCGCTTCCCACCGGGACCGGAGCGCCTCGAAAAGTGTCTCGTGCCAGCTGCTCATGGTTTCGCTGTCGGAGGTGCGAGCTGCACCACCCTCAAGTGACTTTCCCTTCGCGGCCCTGAGTCCCTGGATTCGACGCGCTCCGAACGCGACGTGGCTTGATGACGCAGCACCCCGTGGCTGGCCGGCACGGGCGCCTTGAGGCTCCCCGGCTCCAAGAATGGACCGCCCCTCATCCCCCATGACCCTGAATAACGCGCCCTCGTGCCGCCAGGCGAGGCCCCTCGCGCGAGGCTCACCCGGGCCCCAGCCACCTCAACGCCGCTCGCCGCCTGGCAACGGGACGGAATCCCGTCCGGTGGAGTGAAGGGGCCACCGCACTCGCTACGGTGTCGCCATGACGGCCACCGATGACGCCAGGACCTGCATCATCTTCGACTTCGAGACCACCGGGCTCTCGCCTGCCCAGGGGGACCGCTCGATTGAGATCGGAGCCGTCCGCATCGAGGGCGGGGTCCCCGTCGGCCGCTTCCAGTCCCTCATGAACCCGGGCGTGCCCGTCTCCCCGTTCATCGAGGAGTACACGGGGATCAGCAACGCGATGCTCGACGGGGCCGAGCCCTGCGAGGTGGTCATGGAGCGCTTCGCCGCCTTCGCCGGCGAGGCCAATCTGGTGGCCCACAACGCCTCTTTCGACCGCCGATTCCTGGAGGCCGAGTACGCGCGCATCGACCGCCGACCAGGCGGCGGCCTCGCCTGCTCACTGCTGGCCGCACGACGGCTCTGCCCTGAGGCCCCCAATCACCGGCTCGGCACCCTCGTGGAACACCTCGATCTCCCCAGCGACGGGACCTTCCACCGCGCGCTGGCGGACGCCGAGATGACCTCGGCCCTCTGGCTCC
>CBFHHK010000163.1:2074-10490 GCA_965655435.1 Planctomycetota bacterium
AACACCTCGATCTCCCCAGCGACGGGACCTTCCACCGCGCGCTGGCGGACGCCGAGATGACCTCGGCCCTCTGGCTCCGCCTGCTGGACCTGCTGGCCGAGCGAGGCCCCCGCGACGTCACGTTCTCCGACATGGTGCGCCTCTGCCAGACGAGCAAGGCGGACCTGAGCAAGCTCGTCGACCAACTCTGCCACGCCTAGCGGCGGTCAAGGCTCCTGATGCGCCCCTTCATTGAGGGCGAACGCCCGGGCACCACTGGCCGCCGCAACGAAGCCCAGCCTTGACGCTAACCCGTGTGCGGCCGCGTCGTAGCGCGCCTCTCCGGGCGCTTGCCCGGTCCGCCGTCCCCTCCCTCCCCGTCATGCGCCTCCTCTTCTTCTTGCTCGTGCTCGCCCTCCTCGGGGCTGGCACGCTCCTCCTCCGCGCCCCCTCAACGTCCCCCGACGACGTCGTCCCGACCGCAGGTGGCTCACCGGCGTCGGCGGCGTCAGGCGAAGCGGCCCTGGCCCCCGAGCTCGCGTCTCTGACTCCCAGAGCCGAGGAGCTTGGACGAGAGGCGGCTGCAAGGGACGCCCTCACCGCCCCTGCGAGCGAGACGACGCCGAACGAGGCCCGCGCGGCGACCGAGGCCTCCGTCAAGGCGCGCGTCTTGGGAGCCGCCGCCCGCCCGGTCCCCGGCGCCGAGGTGTGGCTCTACCGGGGCCAGGAGCGGCCGACCCAACCCAGCGGGACGTGTGACGACGAGGGTCGCTTTGTGGTCGAGGGAGCCGCGGGGAAGGCTCGGCTCGAGGTGGCCTCCCCGGGGTACGTCACCCTCAAGAGGGAGCTAAGTCTCGGCGCCGGCGTGACCCTCGATCTGGGCGAGCTCACCCTCGTGCAGGGCGGCCTGCTCATGGGGCGCGTGGTGGACCGCGATGGCCGAGGCGTCGCGGGGGCGCGGATCCAGACGCTCCAGGACTCCAGCATCGAGGAGCTGCTCCGGGGGTGGGACGGCTGGTCCGAAGGCATCGAGACCGACTCACGTGGTCACTTCACGATCACAGACCAGGCCATCGGGGAGTACGCGTATCGGGTCAGCCACGAGACCTTCATCGCTTCGGAGTTCACCGGAGAGCTGAGCCGAGCGGGTGACACGGTCGAGGGGATCCTGGTCACTCTCGAACGGGGTGGAGCGGTCGAGGGGCGGGTCACCGGCCTCCCCGAATGGCACAAGGAGGCCGCGTGGCGCGTCTCAGCGTCCCCATCCAGGCAGGACGCCTGGGCCCTGGGAAGCGGTGGCGGCCTCAGGGACCGCGAGGCCAACCTCCAACCCGACGGCCGCTTCCGCCTCACGGGCCTCGACAGCGGCGTCGACTACAACGTCTGGCTCGAAGGCTTCGGTCACGGCATCCCGCCCGGGCGGTGGCGGCGCTCGAGCGACGTGCCGGTGCGCGCCGGCGCTCGAGGGGTGCAGGTTGCCTACAGCGAGGGCGCGGCCGTCCAGCTGCGGCTCGTCGACGAGCAAGGTGAGCCGATCCGCGCCGCGGAGGTGTCGGCAGGGTTCGGGTGGGCGCGGAGCGCCATCCAGCCGGACGAGGAGCTCACCGGCGGCGTCGCCCGCGTGGACGGTCTCTTCCCGGAGGAGGGCGGGCAGCTGCTCCAGATCGAGGTCAACGCGCCGGGCATGGCGCCCTGGACGAGGGAGGTGCGCATCGGGCCTGACGAGGAGCTCGACCTCGGTACCGTGCGCCTGCTTGCTCGGGCGTCCCTGCGCGTGACGGTCCTCACAGGCGAGGGTGACCCGCTGGCTGGCGCCACCGTACGCGCGGTGGGGCACATCCCGCCCATGACCGATGGCGGCCGGACCGTCCATCGAGGCATGAGCGTGAGCATGAGCCTCGGCCCGGACGGACCGGACGGCCCTGGAGACCCGCCCATGCCGCTGGACCTGCCCGGAGCCTCGCCGGGCGGCGAGACGAACGACGAGGGCGTCTGCGTCCTCTCCGTGGAGGAGGGGACGACGGTGGACGTACGCGTGTCCCACCCCGACCACCCGGAGAGCCGTACGGGGCCGCTGACGATGTCGTCGTCAGGCACCGTCACCGAACACCTCGTCCGCCTGGCGACGCCCGGATGGGTGACCGTGACCGTGGTCGACGGTACCGGGCGCGCGCTCCCTGACGTCATCGTGGAGTCTCGCCAGGACGGCGGGTATCGGAGCCGTGAGCGCCAGCCCGCGACGACCGGGCCCGATGGCACGGTGACCCTCGGTGCGTTCTCCGCAGGACCGGCGCGCTTCAAGGTCGGCGAGGAGCCCATGGGAGCGGGGATGATCTCGCTGGACATCGTCGGTCTCGACCTCGGCGAGGGCGAGACCGAGGGCTGGACCGAGGCCACGGTGGTCGAGGGCGCGACCACGGCGCTGACCCTCGTGGCCCCGAACCGCGTGGTGGTCACGGGCGTCGTCACCGAGAACGGCCAGCCCCTGGCCGCGGCGCGGGTCGTGCTCGCGTCCCCCAACGGCCCCGCGCAAGATCTCACGTTCCTGGGCCTGGGTCCGACGGGCCCGAGCACCGAGACCGACGGACGGGGCGAGTTCCGCTTTGACGCGGTGACACAGGGCAAATACGAGCTCCGCGTCAGCCACCCCACGCGGGTCATGGACGACCGCTTCGACGCCGAGGTGGAGGCCGTCGACACCCGCTTCGAGATGGACCTGCCGGTGACCCTGATCGAGGGGCGGGTGCTGACCCCCACGGGGGAGCCCGCGAAGGGGGCGCGCGTCTCGGCTCGTCGGCCCAAGGCGAAGGGCCAGGGGATGCAGTCCATTGGCGTGGTCATGGTCGGCTCCACGGCGGGAGACTCCCAGATCTTCTCAAGCGACGCCGACCTCACGGATCCGGTTCGCACCGACGGGACCGGACGCTACTCCTTGCGTGGCGTCGCGGGAGGCGTCGAGCTGATCGTGACCGCGCAGAGCGATGACGACGGGTCCGTGGAGTCGAGGCCCATGGTCGTCGACGCTGGGACCCTCACCCAGGGCGTCGACCTGCGCTTCGCGGAGGCTGGGACGGTCACGGTCTTCGTGGAGGACGCCGTGGAGGGCGTCATGGTGATGGGCAGCCGGCCAGATGGCGGGGCGCCGAAGTTGCAGCAAGCCGTGGAAGGGAGAGCGGTCTTCAAGGGCCTGCCCCCAGGCCTCCATGTGTTCGACCTGATCGGTGGCCCCGGGCTGGGCACCGTGGAGCCGGAGCGCCATGAGGTCGAGCTTGAAGCCGGCGAAGAACGCGAGGTGCGCTTCCGCGTGAGCCGCTGACGCAAGGGAGGCGTTGGCCAGGTCGTCCTCGCACGTCGACCGACAGGTCCTCCGGGGTCCAACCGACAGGTCCTGCGGGGCCAGCGGAGACGCATCCCACTGCCCCCCCGCGCCGGCCCTTCGTTGGAACCCTCCCTGCGTCCGCGCTCACGGCAAGGCTCCCGGTAAGGCTCTCGGCAGCGCCCACCGCCACGGCCCGGTCCCCAAGATCCGCTCCGTACGGCCCACGCGTTCTCCCCACCGCAGGCGCTAAACCACGGGAGGCGCGGACCCGAGCTGCGCCCGCGAACTCGCAGCGGTAGGTGCGAAGCCCCACCGCGCGGGCCCTCGGCAGCGCCCCCTCGGCCGTCAGTTGGACGGCGCCGCGCGAAGGGGAAAGTAGTGCGCGCCGTGACGCTCCACCAGCTCGGGGAAGGCCGAGGGGTGGGTCATGGCCGCGAGGATCTCGGCGGACTCGACGAGCCGCGGCCCCGGACGATTGAAGAAGGCGTTGCCGTCCGCGATGAAGGTCCTCGACTTCGCGCTGTCTCGCCAGGGCATGGACTCGATGAGCTCGCGGAGGGTCCCGAGCTCCTGCCGCGTGCGCTCCAGGTCAAAGCCGCAGGGCTTGACGAGCACGACCTCGGGGTCAAGGGCCGCGAGGGCGCCACGGTCCAGGGTCGGCGCGTGCTGCCCGGGCTCGGTGACCAAGGCCTCCCCCCCTGCGATCTCCACGAGCTCGGGCATCCAGGTACCGCCGATCATCACGGGATCGATCCACTCGATGGTGAGGACGCGCGGCCGGCTCGCCGCCCCCACGGCCTCCGCGGCACGCTGGCGCAAGCTGCTGAGCCGGTCCCGCAGCCCGTCCGCGACTCGCTTCCCCTCGGCGGCCGCGCCGAGCGCCTCGGCCACCCGCTCGATGTCTCCCATGACCCCATGGGCCCCGTCGAGGTCGTCGAGCCGCGTCGGCCGGAGGCTCACGAGCTGGACGCCCTCGCTAACGATGGACTGGAGCGCCGCCTCGACGTCGCGGATCGACACCGCGCAGACATCGCAGAGGTCCTGGGTCAGCACGACGTCCGGCCGGGCCCGCTCGAGTCCCTCGGCGTCCACGTCATAGACCGCGAGGGCATCGGTCAGGACGCGGCGAACGTCGCGGTCGATGTCCCCGGAGAGCTGGCCGATGTCGATCTTCGAGGAGGTCAGGACGGGCCTGTCTGTCACCGAGGCTGGGTAGTCACACTCGTGACTGATCCCGACGAGGTCGGCGTCGAGGCCGAGGACGTGGACAATCTCCGTGGACGACGGAAGCAAGCTGACGATTCGCATGGGCACAGACTAGCGGGCGGCGAAAGATGGGTGGTCGCAGCTCTTCCACGCCCTGCTTGTCGCGCGCCGAGCATGGGGCACCGCGGGTGCGACGATCCGTCGAGTCGTCTGGCGGTGAGCCCTCGCCCGCGGGCATCGGGAGAACCCCGCCGCCTCAGGCTACGGCGCACCCCGTGAGCCACCTAGACTCACCGGCGTCGCCACATCCCCGAGGGCCGATCACCCCAAGCGCACCCATGTCACCTGGCTACCTCTACCTCGCCGTCGCCATCGCAGCCGAGGTCACCGCGACCTCGGCGCTCAGGTCCAGCGAGGGCTTCACCCGCCCCATCCCGAGCGCCATCGTCGCGGTCGGGTACGGCGTCGCCTTCTACATGCTCTCCCTCTGCCTCCGGGACATCCCGGTGGGGATCGCCTACGCCGTCTGGTCAGGGGTCGGCGTCCTCCTCGTGACCCTGATCGCCTGGTGGCTCCACGGTCAGAAGCTCGACATCGCGGCGCTCGCAGGGCTCGGCCTCATCGTCGCGGGGGTGATCACCCTCCAGCTCTCAACGAGCGTCGCCGCCCATTGAAGTGTGGCCGACGCGGGCGGCCCTAGCCCCTCACGTCGAGCCGTTCGCCCTTGCCAGGCTCCTTCGACAGGCGGGCGGAGTCGATCAATCGAACCGCCGCCTCGCCCTCGGCCTTCTGCTGATCCTGGACCTTGCCCAGGACAGCCACGCTGATCTTGCTCCCGAGGGAAGCGCTCGACCTGGAGAGTGCGCTGGATTGCTGGCTCGAGATTCCGTCCATGGGCGAGGTCATCGTCCACCCCGGAGCGCCGCTTGAAGGCTTCCCTCTTTGAGGCGCCACGCCGTCCCAGAACACGCCACCGCCCCTCCTACACCCCGCTCTCCGCGCCTCGAGCCGGGTCTCCCAGGTGATCGCCGTTCTGCTCCGCGGGGCCGCCTGGTCCCCATCAACTCACCATGGGCACGGCGGCTAATGGTAGAGCCGACTCGGCCTCTGTGGCCAGATGCCACGCGGACGGCGGCCGGAGCGCCTGAGCATGACGCCCCTGAACACGAGGCCGTGGAGCACTTGCCCGGGGAGCTGTGGGCCGCGGGAACACTGGGCCGCACGAACACTGGGCCGCACGAACACTGGCTCGCCTGGACCACCTCGGTCACGGAGAGGTGTGCTCCGGGAGCTCAAGGGGCGCGCGCAGGAGGCGTCGAGGGCGGATGAATGTAACGAGCACCGCACGCGAGCGATCTTGGTCGCAGGCCGTTACTCGACGACCCTGGAGCGATCTGACCGACATCATGTCCGTCCCCGCGTATCATCCGCATATGACGACGATCATCAGTCGCATCATTCCCGCCATCTTCGGAGCCATTGGCCTCGTGATCATCGTGGCCCTTTGGTCCGCGGAGGGGTTTGGGGCGCCTCCGCTGCTCTTCAAGGTCTTCGGGAGCCTCATCGCCTCGGTCTTCGTCCTCGTCGGTGTTGCCGGGGCCCTTGGACTCCAGCCAAAGGCAGCGGCCGCTGACCCCTCCACCCTGAGCTCGGCCCTTGGAGCCGCGTCGTCCACAGCGGCGCGTCCTGCCGCAGCAACGCCGACAGCCGGAACACCGCGGAGTCCGTCCCAGCTGGCCTGCACCAACTGCGGCGCCGCCCTAGGCGAAGGCGCCGACGTCTCTCCGAGCGGGGACGTGAAGTGCACCTACTGCCAGCGCTGGTTCAACGTCCACGCGAGCGCCTGAACCGGGCTTGGCCGGCGCAGCACACCTGTGCACCGGCCTCCCGACCTGCCCGCCCATCCCTCGAGCCTGCCCCAAATGGCCCCTCTCAAGCAGATCACTGTGGCCGCCCCCGCGACGGTGGCCAACCTCACGGTGGGGTTTGACTGCCTCGGCCTGGCGCTCGAGCGGCCGATGGAGCGGTTGGAACTCAGGCGCACACGGAAACCGGGCGTCACCCTCGCCGCCATCCACGGCGCCGACCTCCCCTTGGAGGTGGAGCGGAACGTGAGCGGGGTGGCTGCGCGCAGCGTCCTCAGGGCGCTTGACGTGGAGTGGGGTGTGGAGTTGACCGTCCACAAGGCCGTCTTGCCGGGCAGCGGCATCGGGTCGAGCGCCGCTTCGGCCGCGAGCGCCGCCTTCGGCGTGGCCGCGCTCGCAGGTGCAAACCTGAGCCCGGAGGACCTGCTGCCCATGGCCCTGGACGGTGAGCAGGTCGCCAGCGGAGCCCGGCACGCGGACAACGTGGCGCCCGCCCTGCTCGGAGGGCTGTGCCTCGTGGGTCCAGACGGGCGCGTCGACCGCCTGCCCCCGCCGGACTGGCACCTCACCGTGGTGCACCCCGAGGCCGTCATCGAGACCGCGCAGGCCCGCGCAGTGCTCCCCGACGCCGTCCCCATGAGGGACGCCTTGCACCAGATGGCCCGGCTGGGCCGCTTCGTGCACTGCTGTCACTCCGGCGCCGCCCTGGATGCCGCGCTCTCCCTGGAGGACGTCCTCGCGGAGCCCCATCGCATCCCGCTCCAGCCTTACTTCCAGACCGTCCGACGCGCGGCTCTCGGCGCCGGCGCACAGGCAGGCGGGATCAGCGGGAGCGGCCCATCCAGCTACTGGGTCAGTCTGGACCGACGCACCGCCGACGGCGTGGGTCAGGCGATCTCGGCGGCTCTCCGCCAGGCCGGCGCAGGCCACCAGGTTCATCTCAGCTCCATCTCCACTCGGGGCGCTCACGTCCTCAGCAACGACGCCTGATCCCCATGGACTTCCACAGCACACGAGACCGCGGCGAGACGGCCCCCTTCCACCAGGCGATCCTGCGCGGGCTCCCGCCGGGAGGCGGGCTCTACTTCCCGAACGAGATCCCGACGGTCCCCCTCGAGACCTGGGCGGCGACCCCGGACATGGAGCCGCACCAGCTCGCGACGGAGATCCTCTGGCCCTTCGCCGAGGGCTCGATGGAGCGCGCTGACCTCGAGCGCATCTGCGCCGAGGCCATCGACTTCCCCTTCCCCTTGGTCGAGACGGACGAGCGCAGGTACGCCCTCGAGCTCTTCCACGGCCCGACGCTCGCGTTCAAGGACGTGGGCGCCCGCTTCCTGGCCCGCGCGATCAGCCACTTCAGCGACCGGAAGGTGACGGTGCTGGTCGCGACCAGCGGGGACACGGGCAGCGCCGTCGCCCAGGGCTTCCACGGCGTCGAGGGCATCGACGTGGTCCTGCTCTACCCCAAGGGACGCATCAGCCGTGTGCAGGAGCAGCAGCTCACCACCGTGGGCGGCAACGTGCAGGCGCTGGAGGTCGAGGGCGCCTTCGACGACTGCCAGGCCATGGTCAAGGCGGCCTTCCTCGATGATGATCTCCAGGCCGCGCGCCCCCTCACCAGCGCCAACTCCATCAACATCGCCCGCTGGATCCCCCAGGCCACCACCTTCGCCAGCGCGGTCCACCGCCTCGGAGGCGACCTCATCTTCAGCGTGCCCTCCGGCAACTTCGGGAACCTGGCCGCCGGTATCCTCGCCCATCGCATGGGCATGCCCTGCAGAGGCTTCGTCGCCGCCACCAACCGGAACCGCGTGGTCCCGGACTACCTCGAGACCGGCGAGTACGACCCGCGCCCGAGCGTCCCCACGATCTCGAACGCCATGGACGTCGGCGCCCCGAGCAACTTCATCCGCCTGCTGCGACTCTTCGGCGAGGACCTCGACGCGCTCCGCGGCTCGGTGCGCGGCTTCCACCTCGACGACGCCGCCACCCGCGAGCGGATGAGGCGAGTCTACGAGGCCTCGGGCTACGTCCTGGACCACCACGG
>CBFHHK010000164.1:0-6691 GCA_965655435.1 Planctomycetota bacterium
AGCCGCAGCCGGAGCTGGCCCCGCAGCCGCAGCCGGACCCGCAGCCGCAGCCGGAGCTGGCCCCGCAGCCGCAGCCGGACTCGCAGCCGGATCCGCAGCCGGATCCGCAGCCGGATCCGCAGCCGCAGCCGCAGCCAGGCCCAGACCCGGACCCGCAGCCGGACCCGGATCCGCAGCCGGACCTGCAGCCGGACACGCCTGCACGGGTCATCATCCTTGCGTCTTCGCTAGATGAGGGCGAGGTCAGGCCGCTCTTCGACCCAGCAGACTTCCTCCAGGGGTGGAGGGCAGATCCTGACGACTCTGAAGGGAGGAGCTGGAGTCAGCTGGGCTGGATCGCCAACGACGGAGGAGGGGACGAGGATGACTTGACGGTGGTCTGCGCGGTCAACATCAGGGGTAAGCGGAAGGCCATCTCTCATCCTGTACCGAGCGGGCCCTGGACCCTCGCGGGTGACCTCTTCATCGGTCCGACGAGCCGGAAGAAACCCTGGTCGGCCTCGGTGGAGCTGCTCGCGACGGACGGGCGCGTCCTGAGGGTCCAGCTGGACTATGAGAATCAGGCCGGCAGCGGCACCGCGACGTCGTCGACGTTCTGGTACAGGCCAGACGGTTCTGAGCCGGCGAGTGGAGCGAGCCAAATGTCACAGCAAGAGGCCGAAATGCCCACCGACCTCGGCTTCAGGGTCAAGGCGAAGACGAGCTTTCGGATCGCCTATGACGACGAGCGAAAGACCGTCAAGGTTTACGTCGACGGTCACGGAACGAGGAGCCTGACGCCCACTGGATCCACTCCGATCTTTGGCGCCTCCGGGGTCTTTGAGGCTGTCCGGCTCGTGAGCGACGCGGGCCAAGGGCGCTGGCAATCCCTCGTGTTCGAGCGCCCCGACTGACCACCGATCAACAAGACGCCCCGCACCTACATCGCTCACGGCCAAGGCCACGGCCGATGGACACCCTTCCCGCCCCGGCCTCTCACCAGCCTGCCTGACCACATGATCACTCGTACTCGCCTCTCATCTGCTGCCCTCGCTTGCCTCTTGGTCTCCTCCTGTGTCGTCCCTGATGGGGCGACGCCGTCCGTTGATATCGCGGTGGACGCGGCCACGAAGTACGTGCACCGAGGGATGGTGCAGAACGAGAATGGGGTTGTTCAGCCCAGCACGGCCGTGGTCCTTCCCGCCAAGGAGGGGGGGGCGATCGTCGTTCGATCCTGGGCCAACATGGACCTGTCGAATGACACGGGGGATGCTTGGCTCCCGGACGGTCACGCGGGCAAGTACTCCCAGATCGACTTCAATCTGCTGTACGTGCAGGAGCTCGATGACCTGACGATCACGTCGGGCTTCACCAGCTACATGCTGCCGAACGGCACGGAGTTCCCTTTCGGTGAGCGGGGGCAGACCAGCGAGTTCATGGTCGAGGGGGTCTATCAGCTCTCCGAGAGCTTGCTGTCGATCCAGCCCTTTCTGGCGGTGCACTACGACTACGACGAGGTCGAGGGCTTCTACGTTCGAGGTGGCGCGAAGCACACCCACGCGTTCAATGAGAAGACGAGTCTGACGACCGCTCTGTCCCTCGGATGGATGGACGACAACATGGTCTTTTGGAACTACGGAGACCCCCAAACCAGCGGCCTTGCGGACACCACGCTCCGCACCACGGTGGATCACTCCCTTGCGCCCCACGTGACGCTCACCGGTTTCGCGGAGTACTCCACCATCGTCGACTCCGACCTCCGGGACTGGTTCGGGACCCTCCAGAACTCCTCGATCGATGGCATCGACCCCGACCAGCTCTACGCGGGCTTCGGCATCCGGTGGTCCTATTGAGCGTCAACGGCGGATTCGAACGTATGAACGGGACCAGAGACGAGGGAGCTAGAGATCAAATGAAGAGCGCACGGACAACAGGACGCCCGCTGGGCACGGCGTTGCTCTTGGTGGGTGCGGCAGTCGCCGGGGGCTGCTCGAGCGGCCTCGGTAATAACCTCGACCTGGACGGAGAAGAGGGCCTCGTGACTGAGACGGGCCTCGGACTCGATCTCGGCCTCGATCTGACGGATCCGATCGGGTCCGACATGGCCGTGGCGGGGGCCTTGATCCCTGGCTCGGAGAGACGCATCTCGTTTGTCGCCTTCACGACCGCCGCGGCTGATGACGACGCGGATGGCGCTGGTGGGAGCCTCTCCAAGGACGGCGTCCCTGATTCCAATGGCGCCTCGGACGTCTTCGTCATGGCCATCGAGGACGACCTCGGGGGCGGCGGGCAACCGGTCGCGTTCAGCCGCGCGCTCGTGAACACGTTCCGCCACAGCCGCTGCGTGCAGTGCCACGCAATAGGGTCGGACCCGGAAGCCACCGAGCCATTCGCGTTCCCTGGGAACGCCCACCCGGGTGGCCCGCAGCCAGTGATGAACGACGACTGCTTGGGGTGCCACATCGCCGCGAATATCGGGGTTGAGGTGGAGTGGCGTGCGCCGCGCGCGAACAACACGCCCAGCCAGAACTTCAATATGAGGAGCGACACACTCGCGGAGCTGGCGGCGCGAGCGCAGGTGGTCGACTTTGATGAGCACCTCCTGAACGACAGCCGGGTCACCTGGGCCATCGAGAGCGGCGTGGTGCCCTTCGAGGGGCTCGCTGGATCCAGCCCGCTCTGGAGTGCTCCGGGTTACGAGGATGTGGACGTGGGGCCCGTGCCGATCACCTTCGAGGCGTTCGAGAACCAGCTCCTGGATTGGAGGGCTGCGGGCTTCCCTGTTACCGCAGAGGCATCGGTCCGTGACATCACGCTCGTGAGCCTCGCCACCACAGGGGTCACGTCCGCCAACGGGGCGTCGAGCCAGCCCTCGCTGACCTTTGTGCCGGATCCTACCTTCGACCCGGCTAACCCGAGCGCGATCCGAGTTGGACAGCTGATCATTGCCTACACCTCCACCGCGAGCGACCTCGTCGCGGCGGGGACAGGGACCGCGGACATCTACACCACCTCGCTCGACGTCTTCGTCGACAGGGACCCGGTCTCGTCCACGACGCTCGCCGGAGGGCTCGATATCGTGAATGGAGGCGGGTCGACAAGCCTCGTCAGCGCCGCAAATGGTGGTGGCGCAGCCAACGGCGCCTCCTCCTCACCGTCGATCGACGCATCCGGTGACCTGGTGGCGTTCTCGTCGGTCGCCACCAACCTCATCGCGGGTTTCGTGAACGGCAACGGGGCGGCTGCGGATGTCTATCTCCGGGATCAGGGCCTCGCCTCGACCCAACTGGTGAGCGCCTCAACTGCGGGGAGTACCAACGGCGGGGACGGAGAGAGCGGCGAGCCTGCGCTCAGCGCGATCGGCGAAGCCATCGCTTTCTCTAGCCTCGCGACCGACCTCACGGTGGACCCTGACTCCAATGGGGTCCGGGACGTTTTCTTCACCCAGAGGGCGGCGGGGACCTTCTCCGGACTCCAGACGGCGAGCCGTCCGGCTCCCGGGGCCGAGGCGGATGCCGCGAGCGGGTCTCCCGATATCGCGGTGACCAGCGCTGGGGCAGTGGGCTTGGTCTTCGAGTCCGCGGCGACCAACCTCGCCGCCGTCGAACCAGGGACGACCAACGTCTTCCTCAATGAAGGCGGAGCCGTCACCTTGATGAGCCAGAGTCGATCTGGCGGGGTCAGCACACCGGGTAACGGGAACTCCACCGCACCGGAGCTGACGCCGAGCGGCGGGGAGCTCGTCTTTTCGACCGAAGCCACGAATCTCGACGTCCTCCAGACGACGGATCAGAACGCCGCGGAGGACGTCTTGATCGTCGACCTCGTCGGCTTTCGCGGAACCGGAGAGGTCCTCGGTCGCCGAGTCAGCTTGAACTGGGCAGGCCTCGACGCTGAGGCGGCCTCTTCCGGAGCGTTCGTTGGCACCTTCCGGGAGAGCGACGGCTTCTTCGGGAACCGCACTTTCGTGACCTTCCGGTCCACAGCCGAGGACGTCGGCGTGAGTCGCCAAGACGTGGTGACGAAGTTCCTTGTGGACTCGACGGCAAACGTCACGGACTTCTCCGTGGACTCGACCGCCGGCGGCGCGCCGCTGACCGTGACCTTCACGGACGCCTCGACAGGCGCCCCGAGCGCATGGTCCTGGGACTTCGGTGACGGGACCACGCTTGTTGGTAGCGACCCGGCGGTGCACCAGAACCCGGTGCATCAGTACGCAGGGATAGGCACCTTCACCGTGACCCTCACGGTGACCCGGGAGGGGGGCACGGATACCCGCACCAAAGCAGACCTCATCAGCGCTCTTGACCCCATCGGGGTGACGGATTGTGGAGAGAACACGGTCAGCGGCCCGGCTCCGTTGTCGGTCAACTTCACGCCAACGCTGTCGGGAGACACGACGGGTGTGACCTATCAGTGGGACTTCGGAGACGGGAACACGTCGACCGATCCCCAACCCAGCCACACCTACTCCGAAGGAGGGCCCTACACGGTGTCGCTGGACGTCGAGGCAGTTTCGGGCTCGTTCAGCTTCACGGATCCCAACACGATCGAGGCGCTCCCGCCGTCCGGGGCGAACTTCACCAGCGACACCACGGGTGGGTTGCGGGTGACCTTTGCTGACACATCGTCTGGAAGCCCCACATCGTGGAGCTGGGACTTCGGCGACGGCACCACGCTGAGTGGCAGCAACCCTGCGATCCACCAGAACCCGACGCACGACTTCGCTACGAACGGTGCTTTTTCGGTAATGCTGACCGTGAACGGACCCGGCGGACCCAGTGTTCGGACCCAGACGGTGACTACCAGTGCGATCTCCTTCCAGACGGCGGTCCACGACGGGATTATCCTCGTTAGCTGCCAAAGCTGTCACGGTACGGGCGGCGTAGCTGCGTCCATCCTCCTCCTCGATGGGGGGTCTGCCGCTGCCTATGCCAATCTCGTGAATGTCACCCCCGCGGGAAGCGGTGGCGTGTGCGCGACGAACAGGGTGACCCCGTTCGACCCTGAAGACAGCCTCATGGTCAAGGTCCTCGAAGGGACTTGCCCCCAGGTCTCGACCTCGATGACGCCGTCAGGCGGGCAACCGACGATCAACATTGTCAGGAATTGGATCAGCCAGGGAGCTGCGCAGTGATCGCTTGAGTCGTCACAGCCAGTAGTGGAGGAGCGCGCCATAGGTCTGAGACCGGTGGCGCGCGTCTGTCTTCGGGCGGATCCGGACCGCAGTGGCTCCACGACCTTCGAGGAAGGAGCCGATGGCCAGTCTTGGGGTTGTGCACTCTCAGGGAGGTCGTTCCAGGCGTGCCGCCAAGAAGGAACCTCACGAGTTGCCGGGATGAGAGTTTGTGCCCTGAGGTGGCGAGAAAGAGCCCGGATGACGTACGCAGCACGTCGCTCCAGGAATACCCTTACTGTGTTACCCGGTGCCCGCTGCCGCCAGCCCGGGGAGCGCCTGCCGTCTCCACGCTTCGTTGCGGGCTAGCTCCTGTTCACCCCAAGCCCTTGCCTTCGACACCCGTCCAATGGGTACCCATGCGAACCTCTCTCCTGCTGACGAGTCTCCTCCTGTCCACGCCCGCGGCCTTCAGCCAGACCACGAACTTCTGTGGTGCGGAAGTCAATAGTACGGGTGTCCCGGCGCTTATCACGACCACAGGAAGCCTCGACGTCGTCCAGAACGCCTTCGGGCTCAGGACAGTTTCTCTACCTGCTGACACCTTCGGGGTCTACCTGGTCAACGACCAGTCGTTCACCAGCTTCACGCCTCCGGGGAGCGACGGAAACCTCTGCCTGGCCAACCCCGCGGGCGGCGCGAGTCCTGGCCTGTTCTCAGGGAGCATCCTTCCGACGGGCCCGACGGGGATCGCGGCGATGCCCGTGGACCTCACAGGTCTTCCCCTGGGCAGCGGGGTGGCTGTGGCCCCGGGGGACACGTTCAACTTTCAGTTCTGGTTCAGGGACGAGAACAGTGCCGGACAGAGGACCAATAACTTCAGCGACGCTGTCGCCGTGACCTTCGACCCGCCCGCCGTGAGCTTCGCGACGGATATCTGGGCCGGGATCTTCAGCCAGCCTGGCGTCAACGGCGGTCTGGCGCGCTGCACGTCCTGCCACGGGAACTCTGGCGGCCTGGACCTCCGCACCTCAGCTGCGACTGCCTACTCCAACCTCGTCTTGCAGAACGCGCAGGGCAACGGAGTGGCCTGCGCGACGTTCAGGGTGGACCCTGGGAACGCGAACGGGAGCCTTCTCGTCCAGGTCCTCGAGGGGAGTTGCAACCAGGTCGCCCAAGGCATGACGCCGCCGATGGGACAGGCGGATATCGACACGATCCGCGCCTGGATCGACGCTGGCGCCCCCAACAACTGATCGGATCTCCGGGGGCAGGCTACGGGGCCAACGACCCCGAGACCGGCGGGCGAGACGGGCCCGTAGAACGGCGCCGCGGCCGCACCTGGGTCTCTCCCGGGGGCGGCCGCGCACTCATGAGCGGGGTCTGATGGGCGGGGCGCCGCACAACGGGGTCAGAGCAGGCGCCTCGATCCAGGCGCTCCGACGTTCCCAAGGGACCCCTGCCCGGTCTGGCGGGGTGCCCCGGTCAGTCCTCCATCTCGACCACCTCGAAGAGGCTGCTGAAGTCGTCGGTCCAGAGCGGCCCGGCGGGGGGCATGGGCCACTCGTCCTCGTGCACGACGTCCTTGGACAGGAA
>CBFHHK010000164.1:6791-10363 GCA_965655435.1 Planctomycetota bacterium
TCCTCGTTGCGGGTCAGCAGGATCCAGTCTGCTGAGTAGACCATGTGGTCCGAGTTCGACGAGTTCTCGATGTAGACGGTCGTGAACCCGGTCTCGTCGGCGAGGCGCTGGACCACGGGGAGGAGGTCGACGTATCGATTGGTCACATGGAACGCGAGGATGCCGTCCTCCTGAAGGTGGGCCATGTATGCGTTCACGGCCTCGAGAGTGATCAGGTGGATGGGGATCGCGTCGCTGCTGAAGGCGTCGATCGCCAGCACGTCAAAGCGCTGGAGGAGCCCCTGCTCCGCCTGCCGCTCGAGGGTGATCCGGGCGTCTCCCTCGAAGACGTCCACGTGTGCGCCGCGCTCCTCGGCGTCCGTCAGGAACGAGAAGGGCGCCTTGGCCCAGTCCACAACCTGCGGATTGAGCTCGTAGAACGCGAGGTAGTCGGGGGTCAGCGGTTTGCGCTGGGTGGCGTAGGTCTCCCAGTCCTCGGAGTCCGCGTCCACCTGGGCGTTGCCGTACGCGGCGATCGTGCCCACTCCGAGGCCGACGATCCCGGCCCGAAATTGCCGGCCGCCGTTGGCTCTTTGGGGGTGGTGTTGAATCGCAATCCCGACTCCGGTCTCCGGCCCGAAGTAAGACGTCGGCCAGTTCCGATAGTCCAGCAACTGGCTGCCGTGGTTGATCCGGCCGTGGGTCAGCGAGATCCGGTGGTCTTCAGCGTCAGCGTCACGCTCCTTGATCGCGAGGGCGCCGTAGAAGTTGCGGACCTGGTCGACCATGCGGCGCTCCTTGTGGGCGACCTGCCAGCGGAGGGCGCCCGTCAGGGTCAGGAGCCCGAGGGCGAGGCTCGCCGCCGTGCCCACGCGGGCCAGGCCTCGAGGCGATGCGTACCAGGCCCGGACCCTGTCGCCCGCGCGGCGGCGGAACGCCTCCAGTAGCAGGGCCAGGCCGGCGAGCAGCGCCAGGCTGTGGACCGCGAGGCCCGAGCGCCACTCCAGGAAGGTGGCGAGCTCGTTCGAGCTGGGGTCGTCCAGCCACGTCCCTCTACGCACGAGGAGGAAGGTCGCGGTCGGGATGACGAGGAGGCCGATCGCCCACGCGAGGCGCGCCGCAGCGCGACTCCGGGGCCCTGTCGTGGGCAGGAGCTTCCCCTCGGAGACGTGGCGCAGGACCACGGCGCTCATCAGCACGTAGCAGCCAACCAGGAGGATGGGCAGCTCGTAGAAGCTCTTGAAGAGCGCCGGGGCCAGGAGGGCGACGAAGAGGCCGCCCGCGGCGCCGCCGAGGGAGACGATGAGGAAGAAGAGCGTCAGGTGCTGGGGAGCCGGGCGCGAGCGTGAGAGCTCTCCGTGGCAGCACATGCAGCAGACGAAGAGCGCCGCCGCGTAGCCCGTGACCTGGTCGGCGATGCCGAGGTCGATGCCGAAGAAGAGCAGCCGGACGGTGTTGGCCGTCACGAGGGGCAGCAGCACGAAGTAGAGCGGCCGGATGTACCACCGCTCGTGATCGAACGAGAGGATGAAGGAGAGCAGGTACAGCGCGAGGGGGAGCACCCAGAGGAAGGGCACCACCGCCACATCGATGGAGGTCTGATTCGTGACGGCGAGCAGCATCCCGGAGCCGCAGGCGGAGAGGAGGAGCCAGAACACCATCCGGCTCCAGCTCGGCCTGGGGACGGAGGCCGGTGTGGCGGCGTCCGCGGTGACCTCTTGCCGGTCCGCCTTGCGGAGTTGCAGGGCGCAGCCGACGCAGAGCAGCGCGAAGACGCCGTAGACCACGGACCAGGCGACAGTCTGGCTACGAAGCTCGAATGAGGGCTCTACCAGGAAGGGGTAGGTCATCAGCGCGAGCAATGACCCGGTGTTTGAGAGCGCGTAGAGCCGGTACGGCGAGCGCCCCGGGTGAAGGTGGGCGAACCAGCGCTGGACCAGCGGAGCGGTGGTGGAGAGCACCGCATAGGGTGCGCCGACGGAGACCGCGAGGATCAGCAGGATGCGGAGGCCAGGGGCCTCGGCGTCCGTGGGCTTCATGACCTCGGGCGGCGTGATCGGAAGCGCGAGGAGCGTGACCCCGAGCAGCACAGCGTGGATCAACGCCTGCTTGCGCCACGAAAACCGCACCACGATGAAGTGCGCGTAGGCGTACCCCACCAGCAGGGTGACCTGGAAGAACAGCAGCGCGGTCGTCCAGACCCCAGGCGTCGAGCCGAACCAGGGGAGGATGTACCTCGCAATGATCGGCTGGACCTGGAATAGAAGGAACGCGCTAAGGAAGACGGTCAGCCCGAGGAGGAAGATCGAGCCGCGGGTGCTGACTGAGGGCGCAGGCCCGAAGGGGCCCGGTGCGTCGGGTGAGGTCAAGGGGGTCCAGGGCCGTGGTGGGGCGGCGGCGCGCGTGTAGCGAGCCCAGCAGGTCCCAGATGTGTCGACCAGATCAACACAGGACTGGACCTCTGGGTCATTTCCGCGCCTGGGGGTCGTCCGTGGCCTCTTCGAGTCCACCTCGTCTGCCCTAGAGCAGCGCGCCGTTCAGGATCCAGTTCCTGAGCACGTCGATGTCTCCCGCGAAGGTCCCGCCGAAGGGCATCTGGACGCCGCATGCGGGCGTCGGGTTGGAGAGCTTGTCGAACAGGAGGCTCGATGCGGGGTCAAAGGGCACCACGTAGGTGCTGCCGCCGCAGTTCTGGCTCGTCGAGGTGGCGTTCACCAGCGCCGCGTAGGCCAGGTTGGGGGCGACTTGCATGTTGAGCCCGGTCGGGTGGTTGGCGTCGTGGCAGAGGATGCAAGCGGTGGCGTTCACGTTGGGCTGCGCGAGCATGGGCCAGATGTCTCCCAAGAACGTCGGCGCTGCGTTGTTGAAGTGCACCTGGAGGCCGGGGCTGAAGTTCGAGGTCACCCCGCTGGGAGAGGTGTCGCGGTGCCAGAACTGGAAGAACCAGGTGTCATCTGGGAGCGCCGCGACGCTCCCGTTGGGGGAGGGCAGCGCGGTCAGGTCCACGGGCATCGAGACGGCTCCCGTGGCTCCCGTGGTCAGGATGCTGCCGGCGTAGCGGCCGATCGCGCCCCCCAGGCAGAGGGTGCCCGAGCTCCCACCGGGGAAGAACGTCGCCTGGCTTGTCGTGCTCACCAGGAAGTACCCGAAGGCGTTCTGGGGGAGTGCGGCGCAGTGAAGCGTGAGGTCGTTGTTCGCCACCTCAAGGCTCCCGGTGGAGGCGATGGTGGAGGCGGCTCCCGTGGAGTTGGGCTGGCCGGAGCAGAACCCGGAGCCTGACTGTGCACTGGAGGCTCCGGCGAGGAGCAGGAGAAGGAGGGGGGTCGCAAGGAGAGCGTTCATGGCGTCGAGGCGGGGATTGGGGGCCGGCGGGCGAGGGCAAGCGGACGGTCTGCGGAGGCACGTCTTGGCCTCCTTGCCCGGGCCGTGGGGGAGGCGGCCGGGCTCACCCCGCTCAGCGCCCCGAGGGTCCACGTGTTGCACGAATTCTTCTCCAAGGAGCAGGGCGCTTGATCGGGAGCTCAGTGGGGTCGAGGTGACCCTCTCAAGCGCGCCTCGGCTCCAGCGTGGTCGGGTCGCAGTGCCGGCAGCAG
>CBFHHK010000165.1:0-2061 GCA_965655435.1 Planctomycetota bacterium
CGCCGAGGGCCGAGCATCGGCCCTGCGGACGCCCGGGCGGAGCTCTCGCCCCGGCTCCCACGGGGCTCCCACGGGGCCCCTGCAGGGGCCGGCTCTCGCGATGCTGCGGTCCGCGGGCAGGGTCTGGCGAAGGGTCTCAAGGTGCAGGGAAATTCAGGTCGAAGACCCGTCCGGACCCCTCGACCAACCCTGACCAGCAATAGACGATCCACATGCGCATCCTCCCGGTGAGCCTCCTCTGCGGCCTCTTCCTCGCAGCCTGTTCCTCCGCCCCTGAACTGAGCGCCTCGGTGGGCACTGGCCCGGGATCGTCGGCCACGGAGGTCGAGTCGGCCTCATCGGGCGCGGGGTACCGCCCCGAAGGTCACACCTACACCATCATCACGACCAGCCTCATCGACCCCAGCCAGACCCCGGCGCTGGAGGAGATGGCGGCGATCGCCCCCGAGCAGACCGCCTTCGTCGATTGGCTCCACATGAACGCTGGGCTCGCCGCGGCGGGCCCCGTGGTCGCGCCGCACGGGAAGAGCGCGGTGCGCCAGCTGATGTTCTTCGACACCGATGAGTCCGACGTGGCGCTCGAGCGCTGCTGCGAAGGACCCGCCATCGGGACCGGTCTCTACGAGAACGTCGCCTCTCGCTTCGTGACCAACGCGGACCTCTCGCGGGTGCGAGACTTCGTGATGAGCGGCAGCGGGAACGCGATCCGCCGGCCTTACATCGTCGTGACGGGCCCCAGTTCGCTCGCCATGAAGACGACCATCGGGAAGATGGGCCCCATGGTGCTCTGCGTGGGCGATTGCATCGACGGCGCGTTCGCCGGCCGCTGCATGGCGGTCCTCGATTGCACGGACATGGAGGACGCGCAGATGTTCATGGGCGAGGTCTGCCCGGAAGCGGCGAACCTCTCGTACCACGGTTGGGTCGGCCCGGTGGCCTTCTCGATGGCGCGCTGACGCGGCACCCTCATTCAGGCGGCGCCCGCGTCCTCCAGCTGGAGGACGCGGGCGCCGCTCGTCGTGGGCGGGGCGTCCGCTCCTACCCGTCTGCGGGGAGGAAGACCCAGAGCTCCGGACGGCCGACGTTGCAGTGCACGAGGCGGTGCAGCGGGTTCATCCCCGCGATGGAGAGGTAGATGGCGGTGCGCGCCACGTGCCACGGCGCGAGGCCCCGGGGCGGCTCCCCGAGCGCGTCGCGGCGGGGTACCAGGGACGGGATCGGGTGGAAGATGCTCTCCACGGATGCGGAGCGCTCTGGCTCGTCGTCCTGGAGTCGGTCCAGGGCTCCCAGGGTCTCGGCGAAGAGCGCTCGGTCCGCGTCGTCGAGGCTCGCCACCAGGCGCGCATCGGCGGCGCGAGCGCCCCGACGGCTGGGCGTGGGGAGGATCAGGAGGCCGACGAACGAGAGCAGGCTGAACCAGAGCGAGGTCGAGACGAGGCCCGCCACGGAGGCGAGGCCCGCCCCGGGGAGCGCCGTCGCGGCGGCGAAGGTGCCGAGCGTCCACAGCACAGCCAGCGCCATCCCAGCAGCGCGCAGGCCACCGTCGATGATGCGCGCCCGGCGGGTCACGAGGAGCGCGAGCGCGCGCGGCTCGAAGCGGCCCACCCAAGCCAACGGGAGCACGCAGGTCTCGCGCCCCGGGAGCCCGGCGATGCCTCCGGTGAAGCCCTCATCCTCGGCCTCCACGACCGCGACGGCGGGGGGGGAGACGCCGAGGCTCTTCAACTCCTCCTCCAGCGCGCCGAGCCCCGCCTCGCTCGGACGGAGCCCCGCCACCCCGCGCGCGATGGCGACCTGGAACATGAGGAGTGCGAAGAGGAGGATCCCGAACACCCCGAGCGCTGCGCCCGGCCCGGCGGACCGCGCCGCGGCGAGGACCGTCGCCCCGCAGGCCGACATCAGCACCGCCACGACCAGCGCTCCCCTGAGCCAGCCGAGGATCCACGTCAAGAGGGACGGGTGGCGACGGCGGAAGGCCCTGGGTACGAAGAAGCCGCCGAGCGCCTCGACCGGCAGCGTGACCAGCGCCAGGCCGATGGACCAGCCAAGCAGGGCCTCGAG
>CBFHHK010000165.1:2161-10352 GCA_965655435.1 Planctomycetota bacterium
ACGAAGAAGCCGCCGAGCGCCTCGACCGGCAGCGTGACCAGCGCCAGGCCGATGGACCAGCCAAGCAGGGCCTCGAGGTCAGCGGTGAAGGACCCGCCTGCCTCCGTGAAGATCGTGGCCGGCAGCCCGAGGCCCGCCACGGCCGCCGCGAGGAGGACCATGGTGCCGACTCCGGCGATGCCCAGCTGGAGGCGGCCGCGCGCGTAGCTGGGGGCTTCGAGGGGCTGGGAAGTGCTGCTCATTTCAGCGGGCTGTTCGTCCCAAGGCGGCGCGGCGTTGCCACAGAACGCCGAGACTTTGCGGGTTCAGTGTGGCGCCCACGGGCTCGCTCCGCGGAGGACGGGACTCCAGGGCCCCCAGCCGGTTCGGAGCGGTCGCGTCCGCTCTCCAGGAGGCCGAGCCAGAGGAGGCCGAGCCTCAGGAGGCCGAGCCCGAGGCGGCCTGGCCTGAGGCGGCCGGGAGGGAGGCCGTGAAGGTCGCGCCAGCCCCTGGCGTCGAGCGGTAGCTGAGCTGGCCGCCATGGCGACGCACGATCTTCCGACAGATCGAGAGCCCGAGGCCGGTGCCCTCGTACTGGTCGCCCTGGTGCAGTCTCCCGAGGGGGCGAAAGACCATCTCGGCCTTCGCCTCATCGAGCCCGATGCCGTTGTCCGCCACGTCCACCAGGACCATGTCCCCGTCCTCCCGGCTCGAGATCTTGATCTCCGGCGGCTGACCCTTTGGCTGGTACTTGATCCCGTTCTCGATGAGGTTCTGCATGACCTGGCTGAGCAGGGATGCATCGCCAGCCACTGCCGGCATCGGTCCCACCGAGACCTTGGCCCCGGTGCGCTCGAGGTCCTCTTGGAGGGCGGTGAGCGCGTCCTCGCAGCACGCGCCCAGGTCCACTGGGGAGGGCTCGAACTCGGTCCGGCTGGAGCGGCTGAAGCGGAGGATGCCCTGGATCATGTCGAGAATCCGACCGACCTCACCTCGGATGAGACCGAGGTCCTCGATCACCTGGGTCGGGATGTCCTCCTCCGTCTCGAAGAGCTCCATGAGCGCGAGGATGTTCTTGAGCGGGGCCTGGAGGTCGTGGCTCGCATGACGGGCGTAGAAGTCGAGGTCCTCGTTCCGCTCCCTGAGGTCACGGTTCGACTGGTCGAGACGGCGAACCACCTCGAGGAGTCGCTCATTCAGTCGGTGCCGGGAGATCGCCGACTCGACCCAGAGGGCGAGCAGCCGGACGAGGTCGCGCTCGGCGTCGGTCCACCGTCTCGGTCGCGCGTCAGGGGAGGAGAAGTTGAGCGTGCCGTAGAGCTCACCGTCAACCCGGATCGGTGCGCCGAGATACGACTCGAGGCGGAAGGCCTCGTAGCAGGGGTGCTCGTTGAAGGCGGACGAGCGCATGTCGTCGATCGAGACCACGTCATCGGCCTGGAGCGTGATGGCGCAGTACGTGTTGCCCAGCGGGAACGTCTGCCCCACCTCGAGCCCCAGGCCATCGGGCTGGTGGACGCACTCGATCACGTAGTCGTCACCTGACACCCGGCTCACGATGCCGATGGAGAGGCCGAAGAAGCTCGCCGCGAGGGAGAGCGCGCTCTGCAGGTCGCTCGTGAGGTCGCCGCTCCGGCTCGGGGCAGTGGAAAGCAGGCGCTCGATGCCCTGGAGGTTCGCCCTTGCGGCGGGGAGCTCGGGGCTGGGGGGATTGTCGTCCGTCATAGGGGGCACGGTCCTTGGGGGGGGCTGAACCTGTCAGGTCAGCGGGACCCAGACTATCAGGCGGGCGGGTCTCGGCGCGGATCTGGCGGTGTTGCCTCGCGCGGGCGGGGAGCTCCTCAGGGTCCTTCGAGGGCGTTCGAATCCGGGCACGGCCTCCGTTGCGTGACCTGGGTCGAGGGGGGAGGATGCGGAGCATGAACGTCAAGTACCTGGAGATCGTGACCATCGACGTGGCGGCGACGTGTGAGGCCCTGGAGGCCGCGCACGGCGCCAGCTTCTCGGAGCCCTGCCCCGCGCTCGGGGGCGCGCGGACCGCCGAGCTCGAGGGGGGAGGGCGCCTCGGTGTTCGCGCCCCCATGCACGAGGCGGAGGCGCCGGTGGTTCGGCCCTATCTTGGGGTCCCCGACGCCGGAGCTGCGGTCGCGGCCGCCGAGGCCAAGGGCGCAGAGGTCATCCACCCGGCTCTCGAGCTCCCCGGCGAGGGGACCTTCGCCATCTACCTCGGCGGGGGCGCGCAGCTGGGCGTCTGGGAGGACTGATGGCGTCCGCAGCCCGTGGGCAGACGCTGCTCCTCTCGATCGTGGCCGTCGCGGCCACCTCCCTGGCGTGCCGGCACTCCGGAGCCTCCAGGGGCGATCTCGCCGGGCCCATGGCGGCGGCTCCAGCGGACGACGCGGTCGTGTCCTTCACGCCCCGGCAGCTCCCGGAGACCGGCCGTCTGTCGGTGTTCCGTCCCCACTTCGATCGGTACGTGGAGGTGTTCGGCGTGCTGGTGGTGGCCACGCCCTCCACGGACGCGGTCAAGGTCTCCCACGCGGCCACCGTGCTCGCCGAGTGGATCGACAACGACGAGGACGGGGCGCCCGATGACCCGGCGGTCCACGCGGCCCTGGTCGAGGGCGGGGCCTTCCTGGTCATGCCCGCCACCGAGGGGGAAATGGAGCGCCTGCACAGGCGCGTCTCCTTCGAGGCGCTCGAGGAGGCCGGCTTCCACATCGGCCAGGACCTCTACGGCGACGAGACCTTCCCCGCCGGCCCGCCCCACGTGATGGGCCGCGGCCGCTTCGACGCCGCCCTCGAGGAGGTCCTGCACCTGGTCTCCAACGGCTGGGTGGAGGCGCACCCCGAGGCGCTCGGCTACCGCCCCGGCTCGCGGCTCACCGACGCCATGGACCTGGCCCGCGGCGGCCGCTTCCGGCGCCTCCCCCGCGCCTATCCCGAAGGCGCCTGGTACCACTACGACGACCGCACCTGCGACTACGAGTGCATGGCCGCCGAGTACCTCTACTGGGCCCTGACCTCGCACCTGGGCGGGCAGGCCTTCCCCGGCCGCGCCGAGGAGATCGCCCAGGAGTGGGAGTGCCCGACCCCCGAACAACTGGCCGCCCGCGACCCCGCGGTGGTGGAGCTGCTCACCGACCCCACCCTCGCGCTCCCTCGGGTGCTGCCCGACGGTCGCTACGCGCCGCGCTCGCGGGCCCGGTAGTCCGCTTTCATGCACGCCGCGCATGGCGCGGCCTGCGGGCATGTGCGGCCTCCACGAGGCCGCGTGGCTGCGACTAGTCGCAGCCGGTGGGGCGTCATGTGCCGCCGCGGGAGCGGGCGACGCTGCGGCCGGCGAGGTAGGGGAGGAGGAGGTAGAGCGGGAGCTCCACCATCATCCAGGGGGGGCCGGTGACCATCTTCATCATCATGATCCCGCCGACCATGGTGAAGGCCCCGACGATGAGGGCGAGGAGGACGGGGCGCTGGACGGCGAGGCAGGCGGCGAGCCAGCCGCCGATCAGGGCCTGGCCCAGGTGGGCGGCCATGACCACGAGGAAGGCCGCGGCGGGGAGCGTGTCCATGTAGGCCTGGAGCTGCTCCGGGTCGCCCATGTCCGTGCCCTCCGGCGCCGGGTAGAGCAGCGTGGAGTTGAGCTGGATCAGCCCCATGTTCACGGCCATGCCGACCGCCAGCCCGACGAGCACCGCGGGGACGGCGGGCGTGTTGCCGACGAATCGTCTGAGGAGGTTCAGCATGTTGAGCAGGGGCGGGGCCGGTGGGAGGAGCGCGCGCGGTGGCGCGCCGGGGTCAATCCCACCACCAGTAGAGGAACGGGTCGGGCGCCAAGTTCGTGAGCAACAGGGCGGCGATGCTCGCGGCCGCGTAGGTCGCGATGGGGGAGAGGCCACTGCGCAGCCTCGGCGCAGCCGCGCACAGGAGGAGCGCCACGGGGGAGAGGAGCAGCCCGACGACGAGGATGCCGAAGGCGGTGAACGCCGCGCTCTCGTGCTGGAGCAGGCCCTCGGGGAAGCCGCGGTTGCCGATGGTCTCCGGCCAGCCGCCCAGGCTTCGGTGCATGTGGAGCGCGAGGGTGAAGAAGAGCACCAGGGCGCCGATGGGGACGGCGAGCGCGACGAGCAGGGCACTCCGGGAGCTCGCCTCGGCCTGCTTCCGCGCGAACGTCAGGGCCCAGAGCGCGGCGAAGGCCACAGCGAGCCCGATGAAGAGTGTTGACGTCATGTCCCCAGCATACAAGTTCGGTTTGACGCAGGTCGGGGGGCAGAGCGCCGAGAGGTGTCCAAATCACGTCCGCGGAGTGCTGCCGTCGATTTTCTGACGAGCTGCGGTCGAGCGGCTCGCTGAGTTGCATGAGCCGTGCCTTGCTCGCCCTGTGCTCCGCCGTGCTCGCTGCGGCCCGCTGGGTCTTCTGCGTCCTCTGGGTCTTCAGGGTCTTCTGGCCCGCGGGCGGACCGCCGGAGCTCGTTGACCTTGGAGGCCCCCCGGCGGCTGGGGTCGAGGCCGACGCCGCTGCCTCGATCAACGATCTCGATATTCGGACCGATGACCAGCGCGTCCCGGTGGCTCCCGGGGGGGGCGAGGCGCTGGAGGACCAGGCGGCCCCGGGCGAGCGGGTCATCGAGCCGGGCGACGCTCCTCCTGTCGCTGGAAGGGCCTGTCGCCGCGAGGGCCTGTCGCCGCAAGGGCCTGTTGCTGCGCGGGCCGGGCCCACTGCTCGCATCCCCACTCGCATACCTCCTCAACGCCGGACCGGGCGCATGATTCGAATGACACCCCGACCCGACCCTGACGAGCGCATCGCGAAGATGGTCTTCGCGTCCATCTATCCCCTGTACGTGAACAAGGTGGTGAAGAAGGGACGCACCGAGGCCGACCCGCGCAAGGTGCTGCAGTGGCTGACCGGCTTCACGAAGGCGAGGCTCGACGGTCACATCAAGAGGGGCTCCACCTTCGAGGCCCTCTTCGAGGACGCCGAGCTGAACCCCAACGCCTCACGCATCAAGGGCGTGATCTGCGGCCACCGCGTCGAGGAGATCGAGGACGCCCTGACGCGCAAGGTACGTTCCATGGACAAGCTCGTGGACGAGCTGGCGCGCGGTAAGAGGATGGAGAGCATCCTGCGGCCTCAGCGAAGGCCCCCCGAGAAGGGGTGGTACGCCCGGCAGGATTCGAACCTGCGACCTCTCGCTTAGGAAGCGAATGCTCTATCCAGCTGAGCTACGGGCGCGTTGGGCCGAGAGGATACTCGGCTGGGTCGCGGCTGCCTACTGGTGCCCCAAGACAGCGTTGACGGCTCGCGCCGCGCAGGGCAATTTGTGGGGCATGATCACGCAAAACAAGGAGACGCAGGCTGCGATCACCCCGGCGAAGGCGGTGTCCATGCTCGCCGAGGGAAACCAGCGCTTTCTGGCTCGCAAGGCCGAGGGGCGGGACCTGCTCAAGCAGGTGGAGCTCACCGCCGGGGGCCAGGCGCCCTTCGCCGTGGTGCTCTCCTGCATCGACTCCCGCGTCCCGGCGGAGATGGTGTTCGACCAGGGCATCGGGGACATCTTCAGCGCCCGCATCGCCGGTAACTTCGTGAACGAGGACCTCCTCGGGAGCATGGAGTTCGCCACGAAGTTGGCTGGCTCGAAGCTCGTGCTCGTCCTCGGCCACAGCGCCTGCGGCGCCGTGAAGGGCGCCTGTGACGGGGCCGAGCTCGGCCACCTCACCGGCATGCTCGCGAAGATCCAGCCCGCCGTGGACGCGGTCCCTGAACCCGCCGACGCCGCCGCTCGCACCTCGGCCAACGGCGACTTCGTCCAGGCCGTGGTCGAGAAGAACGTGGAGCTCACGGTCGAGGCCATCCGCGACCAGAGTGAGGTCATGCGCGACCTCGAGACCGCCGGCGAGATCGCCATCCGCGGTGCCGTCTACGACGTCGCCTCGGGCGCGGTCACCTTCTGCGACTGAGTCCCTCCAAGGCGCCCCATTCGGGGGAGCCGATCATTCGGGCGCGCGGCAGAGCCGCGCGCCCAAGTCGTTCCACTTGCTGCTCGCCAGCTCGCTCAGGTTGACGTAGCAGCGAGTCGCGCACCTCACCCATGACCCCCGACGACCCCTGGCGCTCGCCCGACCCGTCGCTTCAGCCGCTGCTGGATGCGAGCCGGGAGCGCTTTGTGCTCGACCCCGAGGGGTATCACGGGCCGACCCACTGGCAGCGGGTCTACCTGAACGCGTCGCTGATCTGCGAGGCGGAGGGGACGGACCCGCTGGTGGCGCGCTGCTTCGCGTTCCTGCACGACGCCTGTCGGGAGGACGAGGGGCGGGACTCGGGGCACGGGGCGCGGGCGGCGCACTTCGCCGTGGAGCTGCGGGAGCGGGGGGGAGTGCTCCCCCTGGACGAGCTCGGATTCGAGCGGGTCGTGCAGGCCTGCCGCCACCACAGCGGCCGGCTGGTGACCCTGGACCCGGAGGTGATGGCCTGCTGGGACGCGGACCGGCTCGACCTCCTCCGGGTGGGCTACGTCCCCGACCCAGCGCGCATGCACACGGCGTTCGCCCAGCGCGCCGAGACGATCCGGGCGGCCTGCGATCGAGCCGAGGCCTGGGTCCGCGGGTCGTCAGGTCTCGGTTGAGTCAGGCGACCCCGGGCCAGCGCTGGCCTCACCGCAGGACGAGGACGGACACGGTTCCCTCGGGCGCCCACGAGGGGGGGAGGGGCACCTCGGCGCTCCCGTTCGCGCTGGTGACGGCGATCGTGACCCCCTTCAGGTCCTCGGGGAACAGGAGCATCGCCATCAGGAAGCCGAGGTCCTGTCCGAACGACATCTCGCTGGAGGTCATGGGGGATACGCGATCCAAGCTGCGACTTGGCGGGGCATGGGATCGTGGGGGCCCGGGAAGGGCCTCAAGGGCCACAGCCTCGCTCCACTCCTCGTGGACCTGGCGGGCGCCTAGCCCCACGCTGCGGTCATGAGCTTCGCTTGGTCTCACCGGGCTTGGAGGCCAAGGGAGGGGCGGGCGGCGATAAGCGGTGCGAAGCGCCGCGCTCAGCGCTCATACCGCCTGCCGAAGGGCCAGGCCGCCGAAGATGAGGAGGTGGACGAGGCGACCTGCTGGTGTGCATCGAGAACCCGTCCCGGCCGCACGCTCCTGCGTCGCGTTCTTCAGACCCAAGAGGCCCCGATGTCCAAGACCCGCTCTCTCCTCGCCGTGCTCCTGCTCTCCTGCGCCTCGTGCATCACGCCGGCGGAGTTCGGTGGAGCGCTCAGTCTCATCTGGAACGGCGAGACCGAGGAGAACATCAGGGACCTACCTGACGGCGAGCACACCATTCACTATTCGAATACCCATCCGGACAAGCGCTGGCGTGGCCGCAAATGGGGAGAGGGGGAGGTCAAGAAGGGTCGTCGCGAGGGGCCGTGGGTCTTCTTCTATCCCAACGGCTTCCCCAAGAAGAAGACCACCTACGTGGACGGCGTCATCAACGGCACGACGAGCTACTACTACAACCGCGGGTGGCTCAAGGCGCGGGGCATGCAGGTGCGCACCAAGCGGGTCGGGAAGTGGGAGTCGTGGAAGTGGGGTGAGGCATCGGATGTGCGTTAGGGGGGCAGCCGAGGATCCCCCGCAACCTTGAACACGCCACCAGCGCGCCCCCTCCCGCTCGGGAGAGCGCGCGCAACGAGGGCGGAGAATCGGTCGGTCACATGTTTGCGATCACCCAGCTGCGGGTGGCGCTGCCCTTGGGCCCGCCGGTGTTTGCCGGTCCGCCCCAGAGGTCCACGTGGCCGGCGAGTAAGCCGGTGCCGTAGTGGGAGCCGCAGCACCCGCTCGGGTGGTAGAACGGGCCACCGCTGTGGCCGGGTCCCGAGTCCCACCGGGTCCTGACCCTCTTCGCGGCGGTCCGGACGAGGTTGGCCTTCCACCAGTCTTGCCTCACGCCTCAGAACGAGAAGAGCGTGCCTGCGACCCCATTGACGGCGCAGCTGGGCGTGAAGTCAGGGTCGCCCGCGTTGTCGGAATCGGCGGCCTTGATGGTCGAGTTGCTAGCCGGTGAGATCGTCATCCAAACCCCGGACGGACTGGAGTTGGGGTGGAAGAGCGCGTGGTCATCAGGAGATGAGCGATCCGGACTGCGACTTGGCGGCGCATGGGGTCGTGTGGCGGGGGAGGAGGGCCGGGCGACGGCGGGCCCAGGGAGGGGCCGCTGAAACGGTCC